>DCUI01000334.1 GCA_002327785.1 Phycisphaerales bacterium UBA2218 | reverse complement strand
CCGGATGTCTCGCTGGGGACGCATTTCCTCAACGAACTGGTTGAGACGGACATGCTCTACCTGGCCCTGTTCCCCGACCGGGGGAGCAACTACCTGCGAACGGACCTGTTCGAGACTTCGCCGAACCGCCTGCTGCAACTGGTCCCCAAGGCAGGCAAGTGGGTCGATGCAGTCAAAGTCGTCGACGCCTGTGAGGCCGCCGACGGCGCCGCCGGCATCTTCCTCAGCGCCGACGCATTCAAGCAGAAGGTCGTGTGCTACTTCGCCCGCGCATAGGACATCCGACGATCAAGATGGTGAGAACTGCGAAGGGGGAAAAGAAGGAACAGGCGGCAATGCAGAAGCCCTCTTCTCGCTTCGGGGGACAACTGCACTGCCGCCCTGAACGAGAGTTAACCCTCGATTTTATCAATAGTTACAAGCAGGTGCTTCTGGCGATGGCCGATTCTTTTCTGGCTATTCTTGCGCTTGCGGAACGTCGTGACGAAGAGCTTGGGACCCTTCTTGATCGCCTCGGCGGCGGTGGACTTGAACGACGCCACGACCTTGGCGCCCTCGATATAGGGCTTCCCGATCTTGCTGGCGCCGTCGCCACCGATAAACAGGACCTTGTCCAGCTCGATGGTCTTGGCGTCGGGGGCCACGTCGGTCAACTCGATCTCCACCTGGTCGCCCACGGCCACTTTGTACTGCTTACTACCCTGCTCGACAATCGCGTACATTTGCGAAACTCCCGGTCCAACGGTTCAAATACTCAAATCTTGGCAAAGCCAAAAGAATAGTGTATGCCGATAGAAATGTAAAGACTTTTCCACAGGATTTTTGTATCCGGAGCCGGCTCGGAGGCCGCTCGGGGGTGGATGGATTCGTTTTCCGGAGTACCCGCATGAAACTGGCTATGGTCAATGACAGACTCGTCCCCATGGAGCAATTGGACCCTGTGTACCTCGACCGGGGGACCTATTTTGGCGATGGGGTCTATGAGGTTCTTCGCAGCTACAACGGCAAGCTATTCGCCCTGGACGAGCATATGGCTCGGTTCGCGGCCAGTATGGCGGCTGTCCGCATCACGGGAATCGACATCGGGGTGGTCCGCGAGCGGGTGCTGGCAGCATTCAAGGCTGGCGGCATGGCCAATGCAAAGATTTATTTCCATGTGACTCGCGGATCGGCCCCGCGAAATCATACCTGGGAGAAGGACATTATGCCCAATTTCTTCCTGACGATCAGCGAGGCCCCCGATAGCTCAAAGGAAAAGGCACGGGGGATCACCGTCTGCACGCACCCGGACCTGAGGTGGAAGCGGTGCGACATCAAGTCGCTGAACCTGCTGCCCAACATCCTGGCCCGCCAGGATGCCGCCGACCGGGGCTGCGACGAGGCGATTCTGGTCGATGACGCCGGCCTGATCACCGAGGGGGCCGGCTCGGCGTTCTTCGCCATCATTGGCGGCGCCCTGTGCACCGCCCCGCTGGTAGCCAACATCCTGCCTTCCATCACCCGGCATTTCATCGTCAAAGCCGCCGCCAACCGGGGCATGCCCATCCAGGAGCAGTGCGTGACGCCGGAACAGGCCGCCCACGCCGACGAATTGTTCATCGCCGTGACGACCAAGGACGTCATACCCGTGGTCAAGTTCGACGGGACACCCATCAGCCAAGGGATTCCCGGCCCCCGGGTCAAGGCACTCATAACGGAGTTCCAAAAGTTCACCGTCTGACCGACCGCGTTTCTCGCCCACCGGAAAAACATCACGTCGTCACGAGCGCCCGACCGCTGTTTTCGGCACTACGGCGTGGGAACAGTCCCTTTGAACAGAAAGAACAGCGCCAGGACGCAGACCAGCATGACTACGCCGGGGACCATCCAGAGCTTGCTCCACTGGAACCGGCCTTCCACCCGGCATTTGTCCATCACAATCCCGGCGAACTGCGTCCCCAGGAACAAGGCGATCCCGCTCTGCGCGGTGAAGATCAAAGCCTGCATGGAGGCTTCAGCTCCCTTGGGCGCCACGGCCCCCGCAAACATCTGTCCGGCGATGATAAAAAAGACATACGCCAAGCCGTGAAACGCCTGGCCGGCGGCAATCACTGCCGCAGGCCTGGGCATCACATAGATGACATACATGACCAGCCAGGAGGCAGCCCCCAGAGTCAGCGTCCATTTGTAGCCGATCTTGTCAACGAGCAGGCCAAGCAGAGCCAGCGTCGCCACCGCCTGCGTCGCCTGGGCGATTGCCATGGCCGCCGGGACGTTCTTCGAAGCGATCCCGTTGTCCTGCATGAACTGGGCGGTGCCCAGAAAGTAGAACTGCATCATGCCGGGAGCAATCATTGAAATGATGATGAAGATCAGGAAACTGGAGTCCTTCAACATGCCCAGGGCGCTGGCGCCCGCCGTAGCCAGAGGCCGTGTCTCAGGCAACAGGGCACCGCAAACCACGGCCATCACGACGGACAGCACGGCTGCAAGCACAAGGCAATCACGACCCTCTTCACCCGTCTTGAAGACCCACCGCCAGCCCGTCAGGAAGTACCCCGCCAGAGCCCATGCGATCGGAGCCCACATGAAGATGTAGGGGGATTTTGCACTCGCGCCGTTGGCCTCGAGATGGCGGAACATCAGCGAGTTCACCAGGGGCAGCGTCGCCGCGTAGAACAGGGCGTACACCAGCAGCACCCCAAATAGCGAGGTGAACTTGCGCTTCCAGGCGGCGATGAACAGCAACAGAGTGCCCGCCAGATGGGCGCCGGCCAGGATGAACTCCGTGTTGATCCACCGATCCGCCACCTGCCCGGCCACGAGCGGCATGAAGATGCAGCCCAGCGGCAACGTCGCGTAGATCCACCCCGTCTGCTTTCCGCTGAACTTCAGGGGTCCCAGAAGTCGGGTCGCAAGCACAGGATACCATGCCCCCCAGACGGCGAACTCCAGGAACATCATCGCACTGAGTTTCAGGTACAGGCCCAGTTCCATTCCGAACATGTGGTTCTCCTTAGTAGCATGGGCGCGAGCGCCCATGGTCGTAGATCACGGGCAAGATGCCCGTGCTACGGTTCTACTTGCACACCGCTTTGAGCCGCTCGACGGCCAGCTTGATGTCGCCAAGCCGGTTGTCGCCGGCCTCGCGCTCGATGGCCATTGCGCCTTTGAATCCGACCTCTGCGAGCACCGCGAGGAACCGCTCGATGCCGACCTGACCATCGCCCCACGGGACTTCGCTGCCCCAGGTGCCGGGCTTGGTCGTACGGAGGGCGTCTTTCACGTGCAAATGACGAATCCATGGGGACAGCACGCGAACTGCCTCAATGGGGTCGCCTTTATCGTAGAGGATCATGTTGGCGGGGTCGAAATTGACGGCGACGGACTTGTGATCGAGCTTCTCGAGAAAATGCCGCAGCTCCTTGGCCGACTCCTGGCCGGTTTCCAGGAGCAGAGTCAGGCCGTTGTTCTTCGCGATGTCCGCCAGAGCCCGAATCCGCGTGGACACCTTCTGGGCGTAGGCATCGTTGCTCTCGTCCACAAAGCCGGCGTGCATGGACAGGAACTTCACGCCGAGCTTCGCGGTGACCTTGGCTGCCCCTTCGAACAGGTTACGGTTCCGCTCCCAGTGCTCATCGGGGACGACGCCGCCGGTGACTTTGATCGTATCGAGCGTGGAGTAGTCCTCCTGCGGGAAATCGATCATCGTGCTGGTGATGGTCCAGTTCTGCGCCTTGATCGTATCGAAAATCTTGCCGGCGCCGTCCTCGACGGCCGCACGGATGCCCAGATGCACATGCTCGATGCCCACCTCTTTCATCGCTGCCGCGACGCCCGCGACATCCGTCCGAAGAGACCAACTGCATACGGCTACAGGCCAACTCTTGCACTTCATCGCTTCAATCTCCTTAATCGAATGGAGTTTCGCTACTTTATTGCGACCTTTTTGTGGGTGTCGACGGACTTCCTCTCAGCTTCGACGAGCCGGACCGAGTCGCGCGACTGCTCCAGCGTAAGGACCTGCGGGACGGGCTCGCCTCGCACGGTCTTCACGAAGTGCTCGATCTCCTGGCTGTACCCATCGCCGGCCGCGACCTGTGGCGTGAACGCCTGCCCATCGCCCGGGCAGACGCGAAACGCCGGGCTGCGGGTGCAATCGTAGACGAGAGTCGCCTTTTCGAGGATGATATTGAAACTCATCTCGAACCCGAAGGTCGGGCTCATTCCCCATCCGCCCTCGGCCACGATCACCTTGTCGTCGCCGTACTCGTACTCCGTGACGATGTGAATCAGTTGTCCGCCGGGCTTCTTGGCCCCGTGGCTGCACACCGCCTTGGGCATCCCGAGCAGATACTGCACGTAGTCCGTGTCATGGATGTGCAGGTCCAGGGCCACGCCGCCGCTGCGGGCCTCATCGACGAACCAGTTGTCCACGCTCCAGCCCGGCGCCGAGCCGAGACGCTGGAACATCCCGGCGACCACCCTGCCGTACTGGCTGCTGTCCACGATCTCCTTGGCCCTGGCGTACTCCGGCCAGAACCGCACACAGTGCCCGATCTGGAGGACTTTGTCGCTCTTGCGAGCCGCCCGGATCATCCGGTTGCACTCGGCCGCCGTCAACGCCATCGGCTTCTCGCAGAGCACGTTGACCCCATGGGACAGGGCTTTCTCGGAACACTCGGCGTGCAGATAGGTCGGCAGGGTCAGCGAAAGGGCGTCGAGCCGGGCCTTCGCGAGCATCTCATCGAGGTCCCGGTACACCTCAATGCCCCCGAAGTCAATCTCGCCCTCGGCCCCTTTGATGTTGCCCACGGCCCTCTTGGTGTCTTCTTTGATATTGGGATTCGCATCGCAGATCGCGACGATCTGGGCCCCTTTGACGGCCTTCCACTGCCGAAAGTGCATCCGCCCCATGAACCCGAAGCCCGCAATCCCTACTCGCAACATTCCAGTACCTCCTTCCCGCGCACAGCGCAGCTCCAAAGACCCGCCATCGAGAATCCCCGACATGAACCTTTCTGCCCGGTCATGGCCTCACACTCTCAACACTGTCCCGCCTCCAACATCCCGGCGGCGTGCGATTCTACCAGACCCACCGCCACCGGGCAAAAGGATTTCTCCCCGGCGAGACGCCAAAAAGCAGGAATCCTCGCCGCGACGCAAAACCATCGACACGGTCCGATAAATATAGAGGGACGCGGAACCGAAAGGAAAATGCGTGAACCCGGCAGGCACGGACAATATGATAGTCCCGGCAACCCGGCAAGCCCTTTGGCGGCCGGCGACACCGTGACAAAAGGAGATAGACATGACGCCGAAAGAACGTGTCCATGCGATCATCCGCGGCGACTTCCACGACCGACCCGCCGTCACGCCCATCTTCATGGCCTGGGCGGCGAACTTCATCGGGCGGACCTATCGCGATTACTACCTCGACGGCGACGTGCTCGTCGAGTCGCAACTGGCGGTCGCCAGGGCGTTCCACCTCGATCAGGTCAGCGCGATCAGCGACCCCTGGCGAGAGGCATCCGCCTACGGCATGGAGTTCGACTACCCCGAGCACGGCGTCGGAAAACCCCACGGCCCGCTGATTCAGTCTGCGGAGCACATCTCGCGCATCCGAGCCTTCGAGATCGAGAACGCCCCCCGGCCCCGGCAGCGCGTCGAAAGCGTGCGGAAGATGGCTCAGGCCGTCGGACAGACACACAGCGTTCTGGGCTGGGTGGAGGGACCTCTGGCCGAGTACGCGGACCTACGCGGCGTCGAGAGCATGTTCATGGACCTCATCGACGAGCCCGAGATGTATCTGGGCGCCGTCGGTCCCCTGGTTGACAACGCGATTCGCTTCGCCAGGGCACAGGTCGAAGCCGGTGCGGACGTGATCGGTGTGGGCGATGCCGTCGCCAGCTTGGTCAGCCCGCAGATGTATGAACAGTTCGTTCTGCCCTTCGAGAAGAGGCTCTTCGACGCAATCCATGAGGCCGGAGCAGCGGTGAAGCTCCACATCTGCGGAGATATCACCAACAACATCAGCCTCATAGCCAAGACCGGCTGCGACATTCTCGACGCCGACTGGATGGTCTCTTTGGAGAAGGCCAGAGCAACGGTCGGTCCGGATGTCACGCTGTGCGGCAACTTCGACCCCACGGCGGTCCTGCTGCAAGGCACTCCGCAGGAAGTGGCCGAGGCTGCCCGCAAATGCATCGAAACCGGCGGTCCGCGGTTCATCCTGCAGCCGGGCTGCGAGGTCCCGCCTGGCACCCCCGAGCAAAACATCCGCGCGTTCTGCCCATGTGACGGCTGCCTGATTCCCGAGCAGCTCGGAACCGCCTGAGGCCCCCTGGCGCCCGGTCCCGGTCAGGAACGGACGTTGCCGAGTTGTTGAATCGCGGTCGCCATGACATCAAGCCGGAACGGCAACGAGGGGCACGTTGCCTGCCTGCGGCGAATCCCGCACAATCGGCGTCTCGCATGATGCGCACCGCCTCTGCAGGTGGTCCAGCACGTTCATATAATTGATGTAGGAATCATAAGGCGAATCGTAGGGATTGAAGTACTTGTGCACGTCGCCGTCGGCGAAGTACTTCGTGCACATGTAGTAGAAATGATCGGACACCTGGAGTCTTCGCCAATCGTCCAGGACCTTTGCGTCGTTGGCCCGCTTGATTCGCCTTTCGAGCCGGTAGAGTTCGTGAATCGCGTTGGATTGCATCGGGTTGCCCAGCCAGGCGGACAGGTCCCGCTCCGTGTCGGCCCAACTAATCACATGAGGCACATTGATGACGCCGATCGGCTCGTAGGTGGCCGCCACCTCGCTGGGCGTCTTGAAGTCGTTGTCCGGGTGCCGCAGGATTTCTTCAGGCAGATGCCGAATGAAATCGAAGATGCCGGTATCCTCCCACTGATGCTCGCCGAGGGTTTCGTAATCCATGAACAGGTTCACCACGTGCCCGTTGCCGTTGACGGCGTTGACCCAGCGGGAGAACTTCTCGACCGTCAAGGGCCATTCCGCCCAATAACGGTTGGAGAATCGAAAGGCGATGTCGTCGCTCAACGAGTAGTTCTTCAGCAGCATCTTGAGCCGACGACAGCCCTTCGGCCGATACACGAAGTTCGGGCTTCGATATCCCAGGATATGATCGGCCCCCTCCGTGAGGATGGCGTCGAAACATCCCATCGCCTCGATCAGCAGGGCGAGGTCATTGTTGTAGATCAGCTCCGTGTTTCGAAAGACCAGCGGCGTCTGACCGAACAATTCCCGGATAAGCTCCATCTGCTTCCTGACCTGCTCGATGAACTCCTGCCGCGAGTAGAGAAAGCTGAGGCTGTGGTAGTAGGTCTCCGCCAGGAACTCGACGCACCCCGTCTTCGCCAACGCGTGAAACGTACTGAGCACCTCGGGGCTGTATCGCTGTAACTGTTCGAGCAGGACGCCGGTGAGGCTGTACGCGACCTTGAACCGACCTTTGTGCTGCTGAATGAGCCGCAACAGCGTACGATTGGCCGGGAGATAACATTTGTTGGCCACCTTCTTGCAGATGGCGGCGTTCCGCCCCTCGTCGAAGTACCGATCATCGTTGTCGAAGACGGTATAGTGTCGCAGCCGCATGGGCTGATGAAGTTGAAAGTAGAAGCACACCGAGGGCATATCCGCACCAATCCTTTCCCAGCCCGTTGATCCTTCTTTCGCGCACGAAGGCTATACGGGCACGAGCGTCTCCTGGTAGATCCGCAGGCAGCTACGCGCGGCGTCCCGCCATCGCAACTTGCGCACCTCGAAGTTTCCATGATTGCGGAGCGTCATCCGCAGCGGCGGGTACTTCAGCACCGCCACAATTTTGTTGGCCATCTCGTTGACGTCCCAGAAGTCCACCTTCAGAGCGTGTCGCAGCACCTCGGAGACGCCGCTTTGCTTGCTGATGATCACCGGCACGTCGTTGTCCAGCGCCTCCAGCGGTGCGATCCCGAACGGCTCGGAAACCGACGGCATCACGTACAGGTCCGCCATGCGGAAGATACGCCGCACGTCGTCGCCTCGGAGAAAGCCGGTGAACAGGACCTTGTGACCGATCCCCAACTGGGCGGCCAACTCGACCGAGCGATACATCAAATCGCCCGAGCCGGCCATGACGAACTTCACGTTGTCCATGACGTCCAGCACCCTTTTGGCCGCCTGGAGGAAGTACTCCGGGCCTTTCTGCATGGTGATCCGGCCCAGGAACAGGACGACCTTCTCCTCCCGCTTGATGCTGTCCATCGTGGTGGACCATGCCCCATTGCGCTCCACCCCGTTGTAGACGACCTCGACCTTGTCGCCCGGGATTCCATAGCGGCTGATCACCACTCCCCGCGTGAAGTGACTGACCGCAATCACCTTGCTCGCCCGCTGCATTCCCTCCCGCTCGATGTCGTACACCATCTGATTGACGTGTTCGCCGCTGCGATCGAATTCCGTCGAATGGATGTGGACGACCAGGGGCTTGCCGCTGATCATGGCCACCCCGACACCCGCCGGGTACGTCATCCAGTCGTGCGCGTGAATCACATCGAACTGCTCATCCTTCGCCAGTTCCATGGCCATGGACGCGTAGCGGTGCACTTCTCGATAAAGATCCCCCGCATAATCCGCCCCGCCTCCCCCATCACACGACCCCTTCCATATCGTCGTCTCCCGTCGAAGGCGCAGGATCTCATCAACTTTCTCGTCATACGTCTGCGGCGTCGCATACGCGTGCAACGGCGACATAATCGACCGGAAACTGACGTTGGCCAATTCTTCCGCCCGGGCGATCCCGCGTCTGGAATCGCGGCTCTGCTCGCTCGGAGTCAGCAGCCGCACGTGTGTCGCAAACCGGCTCTCCACCATCTTTGGAAGGACAAATGTCACTCCAACGCCCAGTTGATCCAGCGCTTTCGTCAGGCCGTAGCAGGCTGTGCCCAGTCCTCCACTGATGAAAGGGGGGAACTCCCAACCCAACATGAAAACGCGAATGCGCGGCCCCTCATCATTCAGTCCCATATATCCTCACTTGCACTGAGGTTACTGCAACTCCCTGACACGGCTATGCTGCGGATGACAGCCGACGACCTTCCGGTCTCGGGCACCCGCGCGTCACAATTACACTGAGACTATCGGCAGCCTTTTGAACAATCTTGATTTTCGGGCGTTAAAAATTTCAGCGCGCAAACACGCATATCCTATTTCTGTCATCGGACTTTCCGTAGCATTTTGAACAGCAATTTTGGCGAAAAAACGCAATGAAAGCACTGCCATCGCAATTCTTATAGGCTCTTGCTCCGCCCCTGCCAGAGCGTCCCACAGAAGGCCCAGTGCGGCGAGATGCGTTCTTATAGGACGCTCTCGTTCAGGATGGGCGACGTCCAGCCGCTGGCCGGTGTATAAAACCTTTTGTATACGGACCACAGACTCGGACGGACCGAATTGTGAACGTCCTGGTCTGCCCTACCACAATCGCACGAATCCTCCATGTAAAAGCCACCGGGACGTGATTCATATACGCCGTTTCCATAGTGACGTGTGATGCCAAGGCCCTTGTCGCCGCAAAAAACCGCTTCGCGGTAAAAAAAGCCCTTAAGTGCTAAATTTTTGTATCGATGAGGCCGATAGCCATGGATGGTTCAGGCGAGCGGCTGCGGCAGTGGCAGCGGTCGGATCGCCCGCCCCATGGTAACGATACGACATGGTGATCGCCCGAGGGGGGCACGAGGACTCCGACGCACTCGGTCGCAGCGGGGTTCTCCTCCAAGTGCCAGGCAGTGTGTTTGGGCTTGGCTCACCGAGACTGCGGAAGACCCGCGGTTCGGTGCGTACCCGTGGAGGTCACTGATTTCGGAGAGTTGATATGATGAACAAGCACCCGAGAAAGAGCGGCAAGGGGCACACGAAAGTCAGGGATCTCGTCGTGGTGGCGTTCCTGGATGACATGGAACAGGCAAGGGAGTATGAGACTCTCCTGCGACTCAATGACATTCCGGCCGTTATCAAGGAACAGTTGGACCCCGGCGGCGATGGCAAAACCGTTGCCATCATGGTGCCGGAGGACTACCTGGATGAGGCCCACGTCGTTGTCGAATCGCAGGACGCATACGACGATCTCTGCGATTTCACCATGGACGACGGCGAAGACCTCGACTTCGACGCGGATCCCCTCGACGACGAGTTCTGAATCCTTTCGCCGATTCGCTGTTGGCTGCCCGCGATTCGTTCCTCCCTCGCAGGGAGGAACAGCACGGAACAGGTCCCACCGCAGCAGCAGACGGCAAAGGCCGGGGTTATGAATTCAGGAAGGTTGCATCACCATGCCAGAAACAAATGTCAGCAATAGCTGTGAACGCCGCGCGGGAGAGGACCGACGAGCGAATCTTTCGGACAGACGAAAGCACGATCTCGGCGGCAATCCCTACGATCCCAATTTCACCGACCGCCGTTCAGGCAAAGACCGCCGCGAGAGCGTGGTGGACAGACGTTTGGGCCTGGATCGCCAGCGAGGCCCCGGTCGGCGCCGCAGCGATGAACGCAGGGCCGCCGAGGAGGGCCAGATGTCCGATGAGCAGTTTGAATTCCTGATGGCTATCGATGAATACAAACGGGCCAACTCGCGCCCCTTCCCGACCTGGACGGAAGTCCTGGAGATCATCCGGGCGCTGGGCTACCGCAGAGTCGCCGAGCCCCAGGGGCTTGCCCCCCATGGCGCAGCCACCGATACGGCCTCCGAATCCGCTACGAACTGAAGCAATCGTTCGGAGTCTCTTTGCCTGATTCCTTGCGGCCTCATCACGCCGACGGTATGCGCTTCGTGCGAGGGTCGGGCAGCCCGCCGTAGGCGCCCAGCTTCTTCATCGCTTCATCCGTAATCGCGATGGAGCTGGTGACCAGCACGGTCAACACCCAGTCCTGCCACGACAGCGGCGTCGTGCCGAAGACCAGCCGGCCGAAAGCCGTGTGGATGGCCACAACCTGCAATACGACGGCGGCCCCAATCCCCACCAGCAGCCAGCGATTGCTGAACAGCCCGATTGAGAGCACGGACTCATGCTGGGATCGGGCGTTGAACGCCTGAAACCATTGGAAGGCCGAGATGGTCGCGAACGCAACGGATCGAGCATGAGCGAGACTGCCGGTCCGAAGCTCGTACCAGAAAAGCGAGAGCGTCCCGACGGCCATGATCGGCGTCAGGATCGCCATGCGTAGAAGCATCGTGCGGTCCAGCACCGGCTCGGATGGATCTCGCGGTGGGCGTTTGAGCACGTCGCTGTGCCGGGGCTCGATGCCCAGTGGGATCGTGGCGACGCCGTCGGTGACGAGGTTCACCCACAATATCATGATCGCCGTCAACGGCAGGTCCAACCCGATCAGCAGCGCGCCCACCAGCGTAATGACCTCGCCCAGGTTGGTCGCCAGGAGAAAGAAGATCACGCGACGCAGATTGTTGTAGATCACCCGCCCTTCCTCGACGGCATGGACGATCGTGGCAAAATTGTCATCGGTCAGGACCATGTCGGCGGCTTCCTTGGCCACCTCGGTGCCGGCCCGGCCCATCGCCACACCGATATCGGCGCCCTTGAGCGCGGGAGCGTCGTTCACCCCGTCCCCGGTCATGGCGACGATGTGCCCCCTGGCCTTCAGAGACTCGAGGATTTTAAGCTTGTTCGCAGGCGAGACCCGAGCGAAGACACCCACGTCGAGGGCCGCCTGGGCCAGCTCCGGCCTATCGAGCCGGTCCACATCGGCGCCGGTCAGGGCGCGTTGCCCGTCCGTAATGCCCACGTGCCGCGCGATGGCCACGGCGGTCGCCGCGTGGTCGCCCGTAATCATGATCGGCCGGATACCCGCCCCTTTCGCCTCCGCGACCGCCTGCACGCTCTCCGCGCGAGCCGGATCGATCATCCCCCACAGCCCGGCGAGCGTCAACCCCTCCTGAATATCCTCAGGCGTTACTCGGTCCTTTCCGGCCCGCGCATCCCGGTATGCCCCCGCCATCACCCGCAGCGCCTGCGAGGCCATCGCATCGTTGATCTGCTCGATCTGCTCCTTCTGCTGCGCCGTCAGCTCTACCCGCTGCCCATCCATCAGCACGTGCGTGCAGAAGCGCAGCAGGCGGTCCGGGGCGCCCTTGACATACACGACCCGACCTTGGCCCTCGGGCGTGCGGTGCAGCGTGGCCATGTACTTGCGGTCGCTGGAGAAAGGAAGCTCCGCAACGCGAGGCATCTCACCTCGCAACCTCTCCGGGTCAAGGCCCGCCTTTGTGGCCGCGACGAACAGGCCTCCCTCGCTCGGATTGCCCTCCACCTGCCACCGACCTTCCACCTGCCGGAGCCGGGCGTTATTGGCCACCGCTCCGATCGTCAGCAACCGACGAAGCGACTCTGAGGACAATCCGGATGAACCGCCGCCTGCCTCCGCGAACGTCCCTTCAGGATCGTAGCCGTCGCCGGTCACCTCAAACGTTCGTCCGCCCGCCCAAATCCTGCGGACGGTCATCTGATTCTCCGTGATCGTCCCGGTCTTGTCGGAACAGATCACGGTCGTCGAGCCGAGCGTCTCGACGGCAGGCAGACGCCGAATGATCGCGTGCCGTCGGGCCATCCGTTGCACACCCAACGCGAGCACCACGCTGATCACGGCCGGCAGCCCTTCCGGAATCGCCGACACCGCCACGGCCACCGAGAACAGGAGCATCTCGACCAGCTCGTACCCGCGAAGCAGGCCCAGAACGAACACGACCAGGGCCATCCCGACGCCCCCGAAACCAAGGACCGTCCCCAGCCTGGACATCCGCCTCTGGAGAGGCGTCTGGTCTCGTTCCGTGCTACGGACCTCGTGGGCGATCCTCCCGATCTGGGTGCCCATGCCCGTCTCGACGACGAGGGCCTTGCCGCGTCCGCCCGTGACGCCGGTGGACATCCAGACCATGTTGTATCGGTCGGCAATCGGCGACAATTCCTCCGCCTGCCCCGACCGCTTCGCCACGGCCTGGGATTCACCCGTCAGGGCGGACTCATCCACATGGAGATCTTCGCCCGATAACAGGCGGGCATCCGCCGCGATCCGGTCGCCGGTCTCCAGAATGAGCACGTCCCCCGGCACGATCTCGGAGGCGTCCACTCGCCGAACCTGTCCATCCCGAAGGACCTTGGCCTGCGGCGCGCTCATTTTCCGCAGGGCGGCCAGGGCCCCTTCCGCCCGCCACTCCTGGACGAATCCGAGCACGGAATTAAGAACCACCACCCCCGCGATCACCGCCGCATCCACGAAGTGCCCGCCAAGCAACGACACCGCCGCCGCTCCGATCAACAGGTAGATCAGTGGATTGTGGATTTGTCGAACCAGAAGCACGGCCGGATGGACCCCTTCACCGGCCTCCAGGGCGTTTGGCCCCACCCGGGCGAGTCTTGCCTGTGCATCAGACGCCGCCAAACCATCCGCGGACGTCTTGAGTTGCCGACAGGCTTCATTTTCCGCTATGGCATGCCACGCCGTACTCCCCTGCCGTTCAGTCATCCTGCGTCCCTGTATGAAATCCAACAGTCATAACCCTGTCCGAGTCGGACCCCAGTATACGAGGGCACACGGTGGTGAGCAAGACTGAGCGGTGCTTCTCGAGCAACCACTGCAGCACGAAGCCGCAGGTCCCCGCCTCATAGCAGACGTGGATCTCGCCGGCGGCGTGCTTGCGGATCCCCTTGACCATCCGCTTGATCTCGCGGGAGGTGTTGGCCACCGTGAATTCCGGGATCTCTCCCGTGTCCGGGTGAACCCAGGCCGCCGGACGTTGTTTCGCGGGTGTGTCCATCGCGACGTGTGTTTTGTCGTTTTCCCGACCGGTTCTCCTGATCAACAGTTGTGGATGTGCGGCCCTGCTATCGCCGATAGTAACCCGCGATCGTGCCGGCGACTTCCGGCACGCCTGACAACTCGCCATACCAGGCGAGAGCCGGTCGTTCCCTATTTCCTATCGGACTGCGCCGGGTCCGAGAAAGGTTTCGGCGAGCTTGCGGATCTGGGGCGAGGCAGGGTCAAGTTCCAACGCTCTGCGGATCTCTGCCATCCCCTCCTCCCGCCGGCTCGTCTTGACCAGCAGGATGCCGAGATTGCCGCGCAACATCGCGTGATTCGGCGCGACGGCGAGGCCGTCTCGGCAGACCTTCTCAGCCTCCTGGAGCCGGCCGCTTTTGAAGAGCAGCTCCGCCCAATCGAGGTAGGCGAGCACGCAGTCGGGCTCGAAGCGAATCGCTTTTCGAAACAGATCCTCCGCGAGGTCCGTTCTGCCTTGCTTGTTGTGGCACCAGCCGAGATAGTAGTACGAGATGCCGGAAGTCGGTTTGATGCCCAGGAGCTTGTGGTACTCGGCGATAGCCCCTGCCAGGTCGCCCTTGGCGCGAAGCACCGAAGCCAGGGAATCATGAGGCATGTGGGAATGCGGCAGAAGCCTTTGGACAACTCGGTATTGCTCAAGTGCGGCATCGTACCGCTTGAGGTCCTCCGCGAGTATCTGGCCGTAGTCCCAGCGGAGCCGCCAATCGTCCGGGGCCCCGGCAATCGCCGCACGATACCTTTCGCCGATTCCCGCCAGCACGTCGGGCGTCAGGGCCGCCTGCCATTCCTGGAGTTGCCGGTTCAACTGCTCCATCCGTTCCTTGTGATGAAGCTGATTCGTGAACGGCGGCTTGGCCAGAAAGCCGCGTAGCACCATGTCGAGCGTCTCGGCGCGGCTCCAATCGTTGTATCCGAGACGCTCGGCGCACTGATTGCACGTCGGTATCGCTCCGCGAAGTCGGGCTTTGTCCGCGAACTTTGCAGGGATTCTCTGCTCGATCTGATCGAGGACTGTGCGGGCCACGAGATAATTGCCGCTGAAAGTCAGATGCACGTGCTCGTAGAAGAGTTCTTCGCCGGGCAGACCGCGCGGGCTGTCGGCGTCCACGGCTCTCGCCACCTCGGCAAGCCAAACGCCTTGTGACTTCTCGTACTCCGCAACCGCCCGAATGACCTCATTGATCCGCGTATCCGCCCGGAAACGCAGGGTGTCCAGATCACGGGCCTGGATGTATCTCTCTCTGGCCTTCTCATGGCCGCCCGCAAGCTCGTAGCAGTATCCGAGCCGGAATTGCAGCTCGGCATGGGAGTCGTCGATTTCGGCGGCCCGCAGGTACGATGCGATGGCCTCGGCCTGCTTGCCTTGCGTCTCCGCGACCACGCCCTGTTTGTAGGCGGTGTCCCAACTCTTCTGCTGCTCGGCGGTCAGATCCGGGCGATGCAGAGAGGCGAACGGTGGACAGTCCCGCAGATTCGTGGCAACCGTACAGAGGATCGTCTGTGCTCCCGCGCCTGCGGCGATCCGGCAAATACCCTCAAGATTCCGTCGGAAATGGCCGTATGTGGTCTTCAATCGCGGGTCATCCGCCCGCACCTGCCGGCCAAGAAACATCTCCATGCCCCGCCAGGACTGGAGCCCGTCCTTCCCCAGGCCGAACCCGCCCAGCATGGCGGAGAGGAACTGGCCGACCTTTATCGCCCGCAGGCCGATCCCGAGGCGAATCAGATGGAGGTTGGACAGGGCCGGCGTCAGGACCGTTCCAGGCCCGTAGGGACCGACCACCTCGTTGTTGCCCAGGTAGACGATGAACACGTCCGGATCGTACCGCGCGCAATCCCGGGCGATGTCAAGAACGACGTGCGAGTTGATCGCGGCCATGGCCGCGGTAATGACCTCGAACTGCATGCCGGGGAATCGCTCATCGAGCAGGGCTTCGAGAATGCGTCCGAAACGAAAGGCATTGTTCGGCGCCCCCTGGGCTGCAGAGGCCCCCAGTACGAAGATGCGACAGGTGTCTGCGGGTTTGTCGGCTGCGAAAATAAACGGCTCGAACTCGCGCGCCAGAATCGGCGGGAAGAAGCGCCATCCGAACTTGACGTTTTCGCCAAGGTACGGCCTGTCGTCGATCTCGCACTTGACTGCGACGTGCGGATTGTAGCCGTACCCAACCGCCCTGAGCCCAAGCTCCAGGAAACCCAGGACCAGAATGGGCCCCACAAGAATCGCGGCCAAACGAAACAGCCAAACCCGCCGGCCGGAGGACCGGCGACTTGTGCTGTCTGTCTTCCGCCCTCTGTCCTCCGTCTTGCCTCCTCCGTGCTTGCGAGGTTTGTGCGGCATGAACTACATCCTGTTATGGAGCGCGCTCGCCGGCGGAGGTCGCGACGCGGCTATTTCGCCACGACCGCATCCACCTCGATCTCGAACAGCAACTCATCCCGGCAGACGTCGTTTTCGACGATGATCGCCGGGAACGAGGGAATGCCGTTCTCGTCGCAGTACTTTCTGAACAGCGGGGCATCTTTCGCCCGTTTGAAGTACACCAGGGAACGCGTCACGTCGCCCCAGTCCATCTCGCGAGAACGAAGGATGGTCTGGACCACCTCCATCGTCTGGCGGACCTGGGCCACCGCATCGTCGAGGAACACGCTCTTGCCGTGCTCGTCGATGCTGGCCGTCCCCGATACGTACATGCGACGAAGGTCGGGCAATTCCAGCTCCACCGCTCGACTGAACGAGCTGCCGTACTGCGGGGCCGGCGACTGCATCGGCGATGGGACTTCGAACGCCGTCACGTCCTGGCTGTCCGTCTTGATGGCAATCAACCCGCAGATCAGGGCCGCTCCCAGCAGGTTGCGGCCGCCAATCCCGGTGCTGGCCGGCAGCAGGCCCTCATAGACTTTCTTCTGCTGAAAGAACTTGTTGCGAACGCCGTTGAAATCGCGATACCAACTGAGAATACTGTCGTTATAGAACCAGGTGCGGAGCACGTCGCCGAATGTCATCCCGGCATGATCCAGCAGGACATCCATCTGGCTGAAAACCGCGGCTGCCTGCTCCGGCCGACCGGCCTGCACATCCGGCGGCAGAAGACCTGCCAGCCGACAGTATTGTACGTACCCGTCATCAAAGACCGTGCCCGCGGAACGGCCATTGAAAGACAGCGGCTTGATCGACGTCCCGGAAACAGCCCAGATGTGCACGCCAAAGAGGTTGTCGGTTCGCGAGTTCTCGACCCAGGCAAGAGGCGCATGGGCGTCCTCCGCAGCCTTCGTCAGAACATCCAGAGCACCTCTATCGGCCGCAGACAGGCCCAGCGCTTCCACGGAGACGATGCGACCGCCCACCTGGCGAAGGGCATCCATAGTCCTCTGGAAAACAGATTCCGGAGCTTCACCTTTCTGGGGAGTGACCGTAATGAAGTGTTCTTGAACCGAATCCCGGCTTACCGTCGTGACGCTTAAGCCCGCTGCCACTCGTTTCTGAAAACTCGTCAATGCCGAAGCTCCTGCCTGCAATTCAGATACGGCTGAATGACTTAAACCTTCCTTATACCGGAAATATCCTCTTGGCACAAGGGTTTTTCTCGCGTTTTGGGCCGCCTGTTCGAGGGCCCGGCGGCCCCTTCGCCGGCAGCACGCTTCAGGGCGGCCACCTCGGCCTGGGTCAGCGGCCTGAACTGGCCCGCGCCCAGACCCTCAATCTTCAGGCCGCCGATCCGCGTCCTCTTGAGGGAACCCACGTCCAGGCCCACCCTGGCCAGCATCCGACGAATCTGGCGGTTGAGCCCCTGGCGGAGGGTGATCTCGATCAGGGATTCGTTGCGGCCGCTCTTGAGCACCTTGACGCCGGCCTTCCCCGTCTTGCCCTCCGCCAGCCAGATCCCCTTCTTGAGCCGCTCGACGGCCCGCTCGTCCACCTGCCCCGCCACCCGCACCACGTAGGTTTTCGGCACCTTGTACCTCGGGTGCGTCAGGAGGTTGGTCAGTTCCGCATCGTTGGTCAGGATCAGCAGCCCGGTGGTGTCCGCGTCGAGCCGGCCCACACAAAAGACCCGCTCCGGCGTGGGAACCAGGTCCACGGCGCTGCGCCGGCCCTGGGGATCGTGGCTCGTGCTGATGACGCCCTTGGGCTTGTTCACCAGGAAGTACACCCGCTCGGGGGCCTTCAGGCGCCTCCCGCTAACCGTGATGACATCCCCGGCGGGGTCCGCAAACGCCGGCAACTGATCGACGACCTTGCCGTTGACGGTCACCACCCCCTGGAGGATCAGCTCCTCACACTGCCTTCGGGAGGCCACGCCGGCCGACGCCATGACTTTCTGCAATCGCTCTCTCATTGCCGACTGAGGATGGACAATTGATGATTCAAAGCAGAAACTTCGCTCTCAATCAATAATCCATGATCCATAATCCTTAATCAATCCATGTAAATGATGCCGATGCACAGAAGGACCCACGCCAGCAGGCCGACTTGGAACGGCCGGTCCTGCAGGATCAGTTTCACCGGATCGGAGTACAACCCCTTCTGCGTCAACGCGCTGAATCGAAAAATACAATACAACACGACGGGCGACGTGTACACAAGCCGATTCGTGCCGAACCGCTCGATGGTCCCGGAGTCCATCGCGTACATGAGAAAACAGACGACCGCCAGAACGCTGCTGACGTCGAGCATGTGGGCCAGCAGCTCCGGCGTGTACTCGCCCAGTGTCTTGCGGAAGGCCTCGCTGTTGGCCTGAAGCTGCGCGATCTCGCCCCGGCGTTTGCTGAAGGCCAGGAACAACGTCAGGGCGAACGTGCACACGACCAGCCAGGGCGAGATGAACACCCCGATCACTACCGCTCCCCCCACCGCCCGCAGGCAGAAGCCCACCGCAATCAGGGCACAGTCCAAAATCATCACGTGCTTGAGCCCCAGGGAATAGAATACCATCAGCACAACATAGACCAAGATGACCGCGGCCAGACGCGGCGCCAGCAGAAAGCTGCCGGCCAGGGCGGGAACGACACAGGCCACCGCGACGACCCCGGCGGTTCGCACCGCCACTCGGCCCGATGCAATCGGCCTGCTGCGACGCTCCGGATGGATGCTGTCGGTCTTACGATCCATGATGTCATTGATGATGTAGACGGCGGACGAGGCCAGGCAGAAGCAGAAGAACGCCCCTATCGTCCGCCCGACTGCTCCCAGAGCCTCCTCAATCGGGCCTGCAAGCTGCCGGCTGAAGACCAGGGCGGCGAAAACAAAGATGTTCTTGACCCAGTGAACGGGCCGAAAAATCCGCAGCAATTCCATTCAAACGCTTCTCGACAAAAGTCTTGATCCGCTCTACAGGGCGTTCTCCACACGCCGATGCGCCGCTCCAACGCCACCCCGCCCACGCCGGCGGCCGTTAGAATACACGCTGTCAGGCCCCAGTGTCAACGGTGAATGCCCCGCTCGGCGGCTCGGCCTTGTACTTTTCGATGAGTTCCGGTTTCGCCTGGATGGGCGCGTGCGACGCGTGATGAGAGAAGCAAAGAAGCAAGAAGGACCTGTCGCCATCGGCCTCCATGAAGCCCAGCGCCTCGCGAGTCAGGCGGTCGGTCAGATACTCTCCGCTTTCCGTGAAGTGACCGCCATGGGTCCGGTCCCACGCCACATCAAAGCCCCGGTCCTGCGGGCGATAGGGCACATTGCCGCCGAGATGCCATTTGCCGAGGCATACGCATGTATAGTCCAAAGGCTTCAGGGCCACGGCCAGTGCTCCGACGAGGTCCGTGCCGAGGTCATGATGGTTGCGATCTGTTTGACAATCTCAGGGTGTCGATCCGCAACATCGTGCTCCTCGCCCAGGTCCGTCGCCAAGTCATACAGCTCGATTGGACCGTTCGGGGCCTTGGCAACGTTCAGCCGGACGCCCTTCCAGTTGTCCATGCGAACAGCCTGCTTCTTGCCCTGCTCGTGGAATTCCCAGTAGAGATAGGGATGCTTTCGTTGCGCCTGGGGTTGTCCCAGCAGCGTCGGCAGGAACGAAAACCCGTCGGTCCCCTGTGGCGCCGGGACGCCGGCCAGCTCACAACAGGTCGGCAGAAAATCCCAGAATGCACTGACGTGATTTGTCCCTGAGCCGGCAACGATCCTGCCCGGCCACCGGGCGATCAGCGGCACGCGAATGCCGCCTTCATAAAGATCTCGCTTACACCCGCGGAGCATCCCGCTGCTGTCGAAGAACGCCGGGTCGGCCCCGCCCTCTTTGTGCGGCCCATTGTCGCTCGAAAACAGCACCAGCGTCCCGCGGTCGAGGCCGAGGGCCTTCAGTCTCGCGAAGAACCGGCCGATATCGGCATCCATTCGCGTGATCATCGCGGCGTGCCCCTTCTGCGGATTGGGCCAGTCCTCGTTCGCATACGGCCCATAGGACGGCACCTCCATGCCGTCCGGCTTCGCCTCGTTGTTCGCATGGGGAATCGTGTAGGCCAGATACAGGAAAAACGGCCGCCTCCGGTTCTGATCGATGAACCTCAGGGCGTCGGCGGTGAACAGGTCGTGCGAGTACTGCACCCGCCTGGTCGCCACGCCGCCGGCGGCGCCGACGGGCGTAACCTCATTCGCGAGCGGGACCTTCTCCTCGTCACGCCACAGGGAATCCGGATAGTAGTTGTGAGCGTGCTGTTGGTTCAGATAACCGAACCAATGATCGAACCCCTTGCGGTTCGGGATACCCGTCGAGTTGGGCTCGCCCAGGCCCCATTTTCCTACGATGCCCGTCGCGTAGCCGGCCTGTTTGAAGAGCTCGGCCACGGTAACATCCGAATCCCGCAGCGGGACCCTTGCGTTGCCGCGCACCCAGGCATGTCCCGTGTGCAGGCCGGTCATCAGGCAGCATCGCGACGGGGCGCAGACCGTGCTCCCGGCGTAGTGATCCGTGAAGATCATTCCCTCGGCGGCCATGCGATCCAGGTTCGGCGTTCGGATCGTCTGCTGCCCGTAGCAGCCCAGATCGCCGTACCCCAAATCATCGGCAAGAATGAAGATGACGTTAGGCCGTTTTGCCGCCTCCCGCCGCCTCCCGGCACTCTGGCAACCGCCGACAGTGGAAGATGCCACAGCACATCCCGCCCACGCCAAGAAATCTCTTCGTGTGCGTATCATCCGCATACCTCCCATTGGACAAGAACCGACAGGATATCCCGATGGCAACACCGGTCTCTTATAAGCAGTGAAATATGCACTGTCAACGGACGGACGCACTGTGAATTCGAAGATAATCTACAAAGGCTTGACACGCCGAATATCGGATGGTATCCTGATGTACTTGTCATAGCTATCACCTCGTTGGCACCGTGTGGGGGGCTTCCTGGATGAAGACCGCGAACCCCCGGAGTGCAAAAGCAGAAATGACACGATAAGAACGGACGATATCCGTCTGGATTCGGAAAGGCTGAAAATGAGAGAACAGTGCAAAGGTTGCCCGTGGCTCGATGAACACAAGTCACAGTGCCGTCGAAACGCGCCGCGGTTCTGTCTGCTGGATATGTCCGAAAGTGCCGGTCCATCCAAGGAACTGCTGGGAGCGACCCGGAACGACGCACAACACGAAGCGCAGCCGAAATAGGCGTTGCCGCGAGGACCGGCGCATCGGTTGCCACAACATCCGAGGCGGCTCTTCTGACATCCGCTCCGGACTTCAGCACTCCTTCGTGATTCCCGGCTGTGGGGGGGGGTACAAGCCGTCGGGGCCCGCGTGTATCGGGGCAGACGTGTCAAAGGTCATGCGGTCGATATCGGCAACGAACTGGAACTGTGAATTCATCGCCTGGTCCCACGTGATGAGCTGGCCCGAGTGGGTTGCCATGCGCCCCATCAAAGCGGCAACGTCCGCTTCTCCGGCCCGCCGGGCTTCATTGTGCGGCCGATTCTGGCGAATCGCGTCCAGCAGGAGTTGCCATTCGGCAACATACGGATTGGGGTCGCGCCCCGCGAATTCCCAGAGCGCGTTCTCCTGCGTCATGTTGTGACCTCTGTAGATTTTCGGCCTGGGCTCGCCCAGGGTGGCCATCAGCACGGCTGAACCCTTGGAGCCATGGGCGTAGTCGGAATACGTCTCCCAGCAGTTGTGCATGTGCCGTGAAAACGTGAACAGCTTCGTCCCGTCGGCGAACGTGTACTCGACCGTGTAATGGTCGAACTGGCTGCCCGCCTGCTCGAAGCAGCGGCCACCCATCCCCTGGGCCGAAATCGGCCAAGCCCCCTTCGTCCAGCAGGCGATATCGATATTGTGGCAGTGCCAGTCGATATAGAACCCGGAAGAAACCCACGTGAAGCTGTTGGGATAGCGGAGCTGGAAGACCAACTCGTTGGCGTCCTTGGGCAACGGCGGGCATTGAACCGGACCGTGGACACGATAGATCCGCAGGGTGTGCACGTCGCCAATGGCCCCATCGTGAATTCGCTGGATCGTCTCCTGACGGGCCTTGGAATGACGCCACATGAAGCCGACGCCGACCTTGAGACCCTTCTGCTCGGACAGTTCCGCGGCCTTGAGCCAGCGGCGTACGGCGGGGGCATCGGCGGCGAACGACTTCTCCGCGAAGACGTTGATCCCCTTGCTCACCGCATACTCGAAGTGCATCGGGCGAAATGCCGCGTGGGTCGTCAGAAGCGCCACGTCTCCCGGGCCCAGGCAATCGATCGCCTTGCGATAGGCGTCGAACCCAACGAATTGCCGCTCCGGCGGGACATCGACCTTGTCGGCGTGGGCCTCTTTGAGGTTCTTGAGGCTGTTGTGCATGCGATCCTCGAACAGGTCCGCCACTGCACAGAGCCTCACCGGCCCACCCGTCGTCGAGAAGGCGTCGGCGACCGCCCCCGTGCCACGGCCCCCACAGCCGACGAGGGCCAGCCTGATCGCCCCTCCTCCGGCGGCATACATCCGAGGCGCAAACCCGGCCGCAACGGCCGAAGCGGCAACCATCCGTCCGGACGACTTCAAAAATTCCCTCCGCGACTTCGACCCAAGAGCAACGGCACGACTCGATGCGTTCATGGCACACTCCTTTCGTCAGCAGTTCGATGCGGGGCGCATTGTACCACATTCTGTGACCGCAGAGTCACCTCGGTGTTCGAAAAATACTCCGGCCCGGCAGGTCCGATAAGCAGAAATGACATGGAATTGCCCGCGGCGCTGGCCTTTCCGAGCCACTGTGGCCGATAAACAGATTGGATATGACCAATTGGCTATCGAGAGTCCTTTCGGATGGTAAGACTATGCCGCAGCAGGTAGATTCTGTGTCGATCCCCAGGTCGCCGGGGACCCGGCATCGGACCAAACCCTGTCCGTTCTGTGCTGAGACGATCCGCTACGAGGCGATCAAGTGCCGTTTCTGTGGCGAATTCCTGACGGGCGAGCGCCGGCAGGCAGCCTCGAAGCTTCGGCCGGACGCATGTGGAGCAGCGTCCGAGGGAGAGACGGACGATTCCAACGGAGACCAGACAGCAAGCGACGTCCTCTGGTTCGGGCGGCCCAGCCTGCTCGCCCTGGCGGGAACGGCCCTCAGGACCGCCTGTTTCGTGGCTTTGTGCTGGGCGGCCTATCGGTATCCGATCGCCATGGCGGTCTCGTACATCCCGAAGGCCAACGTGCCGACGGAGCGACTCATGCAGATCGAAGGCTGGATCGACCTTGCAGCCATCGGGCTAACGATCGTCGCATTGATGGTCCTGGCCTGGAAGATCGCCGCACTCAAGAGCATCTACTATGAGGTGACGCCGGACCGAATCGAGTGGTCCCGAGGCATCTTCGACCGCCACATCGACAACATCGACATGTTCCGCGTCATCGACCTGAAGCTCCGCCGGTCCCTGCTCGAATGCGTCCTCGGCATCGGCACCGTGGTCCTGTTCACCCAGGACGAATCCGATCCGCAGTTCGAGTTCGTCAAGGTCCGCCAGTGTCGGTATCTATACGACACCTTGAAGGAGGCCGGTCTCAAGGCCGACAAGAAGCGAGGCGTTATCCACTTGGAGTAGGTCCGTGGATGGCCGAGTCACGGAGAAATTCGTAACCAGGGGCCTCGCGAACATCACTATTACGATATGACCGCACTCACGATGGGCTCGTCGGACGATCCATTGCTCTCGCCTCAACTGGCGGGCAACGCCGGAGCGGAGGAATCGCGTTGGGGAACGCTTCCGTGGCTGGCGGTGCTCTTCGTCGGGAGCGGCTGCTCAGCCCTGATCTACGAAATCGTCTGGCTCCAGTCGCTCCAACTGGTCATCGGCTCCTCCGCCGTATCACTGGGCGTGCTGTTGGGCACATTCATGGGCGGCATGTGCCTGGGCAGCCTCCTGTTCCCGCGACTTGTCTCGGTCCGGCGACACCCCCTGCGGGTCTACGCGATGCTCGAGATGGGCATCGGAATCATCGGCATCGTCCTGCTCTTCGGCCTCCCGCATATCAATCGGCTCTACGCAGCTCACATCGGCCACGGCCTGACCAGCATCCTGATGCGGGGGGCGGTCTGTGCGCTGTGCCTGCTGGCCCCTACCATGCTGATGGGCGCAGCCCTGCCGGCGATTGCCCGCAGGGTCCAGGCCACGCCGCACGGGATCGCCTGGCTGGGCTTCTTCTACGGGAGCAACATCGCCGGGGCCGTGCTCGGCTGCCTCTTGGCCGGCTTCTACCTCCTGAGGGTCCACGACATGGCCGTCGCCACATACGTTGCGGTGGCCCTGAACGGCACGGTAGCCCTGATCGCCCTGCTCCTGGCCGGCCGAACGCCTCACCAGCTCCCGGTACTTTGTCCGGCCTCAACGTGCAGAGGGCGTCCTGCCTTTGAATCGCCGGTCGGAAGCCCGCGACACCACACAGTCCACGTCGTAATCGGGCTCTCGGGCCTCTGCGCGCTGGCGGCCGAGGTCGTCTGGACGCATATCCTGTCGCTATTGCTGGGCGGAACGGTCTACACCTTCTCCATCATTCTGGCTGTGTTTCTGGTCGGACTGGGCATCGGAAGCAGCATCGGCTCCGCGATTGCCCGCGAGAGCGGCCGGCCGCAACGGGTCTTGGGCTGCTGCCAACTGCTCTTGACGACAGCGATTGCCTGGGCTGCGTGGGCGCTCGCCAAGTCGCTGCCCTACTGGCCGGTCGATCCATCGCTGGCGAGGAGCCCCTGGCTAAACTTTCAGATCGACCTCGTCCGCTGCGCGTGGGTGGTCTTGCCCGGCGCGGTCCTGTGGGGCGCGAGCTTCCCGCTGGCCCTGGCCTCGGCCGCGTCACAGGGTCGCGACCCCGGGCGGATCGTCGGAGAGGTCTACGCGGCCAACACCGTCGGCGCGATCCTCGGCTCGCTGGCTTTCAGCATGATCCTGATTCCCCGCCTGGGCACGCAGGGCAGCGAGCGGGTCATGATCGCCCTCGCGGCACTCAGCGCAGTCTTCGCCCTGGCGCCGTCACTTGTCGCGGGCATTTTGCCCTCGTCAGTTCTCTCTGGAAGCCCCCCAAAACAATGGCGGGCCATCCTCGCCGCGATAGCCGCCCTGCCGATGGCGCCGATCCTGGCAGTCCTTTTGATCTGGACGGTGCCGCCGATTCCGCCGGCCCTGGTCGCCTACGGCCGGTACCTGCCGACGCGGACCCGGACGGCCGACGTGCTCTACGTCGGCGAAGGGAGGAATTCCGCCATCGCCGTGACCGAGCTCGATGGGTCCGTGCGGAGCTTTCACGTCTGCGGCAAGGTTGAAGCCTCGACCGAGCCGGCCGACATGCGGCTCCAGCGAATGCTCGGACACCTCTCGGCCCTGCTGCATCCCAAGCCCCGGACGGTCCTCGTCGTCGGCTGCGGGGCGGGCGTCACCGCGGGCTCCTTCCTGCTGCATCCGGACATCGAGCGGATCGTCCTGTGCGAGATCGAGCCGCTGATCCCCAAGGTCGTGTCGGTTTACTTCGCCAAGGAAAACTACGGCGTTGTGGACGACCCGCGCGTCGAGATCGTGTACGACGACGCCCGGCACTACATCCTGACGACGCACGAGAAATTCGACGTCATCACGTCGGACCCGATCCACCCGTGGGTAAAGGGCTCCGCGGCTCTCTACACCCGCGAATACTTCGATCTCTGCAAACGGCGCCTGAACCCGGGCGGCATAGTCACCCAATGGGTCCCCCTCTATGAGAGCCGCGACGACGTGGTCAAGAGCGAGCTCGCGACCTTCTTCACCGCATTCCCCCAAGGGACAATCTGGAGCAACGACATCGACGGAGAAGGCTACGACGTAATCCTGCTCGGCCGGGTCGAGCCCCTCAAGATCGACGTAGACGCACTCCAGGAGCGTCTCGACCGCGAGAACCACCAGCGCGTGACCGAATCGCTCAAAGAGGTGGAGTTCGAGTCGGCAATGGACCTGCTCGCCACCTACGCCGGCCAGGGCCCCGACCTGACAAAATGGTTAAAGAACGCCCAAATCAACACAGACCGGAACCTCCGTCTGCAATACTTGGCGGGCATGGGTCTCAACGCCTTCCAAGGCGAGCAGATCTACGACGACATCCTCGCCTACCGCAAGTTCCCCGAGGACCTCTTCCTCGCCCCCCCGATCCTGAAGCTCCAACTGAGAGACGCCATCGGAAACCCGCGATGAACCCTGACTCTCACGAGATCCGTCTCGCATGGGCTCTCGCAAAGGCCTCTTGCGCATCCACCAGGCGAACCACCCCGTCGTCGATTTCGCGACCCATCGTAGGAGCGGACCTGCTTGCATGGGAATGCTCTCCCGCCCCGACAGACGCTCCTCGCGTTGACTCCCGTCTGCTTGTCGCTGACGGGCGGCGTAAAGGCATTCTCAAGGGTCTTGATCATTCTCCTGTATGCCTTCGTTCCCTTGAGCGTATCGCTTCGGCTGCTGGGCCGCAAGGCCCTTGGCACACTCAGACGCGTCCGGAAGAAACCCGCCAAGGCCGGTAAGAGAAAAGACAGGCACGTCGCCAAGGGACGGCAGAGACCGTCGTCGGACCCGCCTGCAGCCGCCACGCGAGAAACAAACACGATGTAGCAGGCTGTTTTGAGATCGATGATGCCGAGAAAATGCACCGGGCGCCTTAAATTCCCCCAGGATCGTAGCTTACTAACCGTCTCATAATTATCTATACATCAGGCAGTATAGACGGTTGACGGCGCAAGGAAGAAAGACCGAATGAGATCCGGCGATTTCTGCATGGAGCGAAGATGACGAATGACTTCACGCTTCAGTTGATCGGGCCCAGTGATCACTTGGCGGCCAATGCCGTTGTTCTTCAGATCGTTCCACACGTGCTCATCAGGATTCAATTCCGAAGAGCAGGGCGGAAGGAAGAACAACTTGAGCTTCTCGCCCACCGTCTCCAAGAAGCGACGCACTTTCACCGCCTTGTGGGTCGGATGTCCGTCGACGATCGGAAAAATGGGCTTGCGCATTCCCTGCATCAACCGTTTGAGGAAGCGGATGAAGACGTCCGCATTGACGCGGCCCTTCACCCCCATGAAGCGGAAATCGACACGCCGACTGACCGCCGAAATCAGATTCAGGCCAAACCGATCGCCTGTCGTCGATACGATCGGGGTTTCTCCCCGGGGCGCCCACGTCGGCGTCCAGGAATGGGATAGCACAAGAGCCACAGGAGCATCCGACCCCTGTGGCTCTCGCAGCGTCTATTCTATCCTTCTCTTCCGGCCCGCGCGGCTTCAACGGCGGATCGGTTGCACACCCCTGGTTGAGATGCCCGATTTCATGGGGCAAGGCTGGCTTCAGGCGTGCCACCGTAGGCCCCCATGTTGATCCGCGTGTTCACACCCGCCCTTTCGCTCAGCGGATCGCCCGGCGCGCAAGGCTGCTCACCACCCAGCGGGGCGGTGGGATCGCCGGCATCGATGCATGGACTTGTGACGTCATCCCACGCCCAGGTCCCCTGCAACACATCCCAGAACCAGCCCTGGCTCCTGAGGTGGTAATCGCCCGCAATCCACTGGGGGATTCCCGCGGAGAGCCCCACGCTCTTGCCCGCGTCAACAGGCACCTTTGTGCTCTCCGGAGTGATCCACTGACCTCGCGCACGGAAGAGCGGATCGGCGTCCATGTTGCCCTCGTCTTCCCAGCCGCCCTGGACGTCGCTGTAGGTTACTGTCGATTGTGCATTCTCGACCTTCAGGTTCACTCCGCCGGCATCTTGATTGTTGAAATAGAGGATCGAGTTGGTGATCTGGGCCAGGGCGACGTCAACGCCTGCACCGAGATTATCGGCAACCGTGCAATTGTCCAGGGTTGGGGATCCGCCGAAGAACCCGCTCTCGCGGCTGCCCGCGATCAGACAGTTGCGGAACGTGCCGTAGTTGCGCAGCATCAGCCGCTTACCACTGTGAGCCCACATTTCGACACCGGTGGCGTTGCCGACGATTTCGCATCGCTTGAAAGTCGGATTAGCCGCGTTCCACACCTTGACCCCGGCAGAAGAGTTGCCCACGATGGTGCAATTCTCGATCAAGGGGGTTGAGCCGCCGGTGAAGAGGCCGTAGCTGCCGCCCGCAACCGTGAAGCCCGTGAAGACACAGTCGGCCGTCTCGTCGTCGGCGAAGGTCACGCATTGGCCGGGACCCGCAATGACTGTGGCCGCTCGGACAGCCGCGTCCTCGGGATCAGTCGATGTCAAGGTCAGGCTCCTGCCCTTCAGACGGATCTTCTCCTGATACGTCCCCGGCTCAACCATGATGATGTCTCCTGTTGCAGCCGTGTCGATGGCGTGCTGAATGTAGTCGTAGCGAGCGCCGGTGGTCAGGTTCTGGATTGGCCCGTTCGCCAGGTCATAGCCAAATTCGAACGTCAGGCCCTCCACCTGTTCATAGTAGTGCCAAACCAGCGTCGAACCATCCAGCTTGGGGCCACCGCCATAATACGACCTCGATAGCTCGATCTGGACGGGGCCGTACTCCCGCGAGAGGCAGCACAGCCTTATGTAGCCGGTCGTACTGCCATCGACGAACGCAACCATCGGTCCATCGACATCCGGGTGCGTCTGGTATCCGGGACCCACGTAGATCTCGAACTCGCGAATGTTGTTCGGATCGGAGATATCGGCGCCGTAGATATCGCCCACATCGTTGCGCTGGTCGGTCCAGACGACCACATGCCCGGAGATCGATGGATCGTTCTGAATTTCAGGTGCGGTGCAGATCGGGAACACCTTGATCTGGGTGAGGTCGGAAATATCCGCGCCGTAGATATCCCCGTCGGCCTCCCAGACAACCAGATTGCCGCAAATATCGATCGGGGCCGCATAGGCCGCGCGGGAATTCTCGTAGGGATAGGGAGCGCCGTGCCCAACCTGCCCGGCAATTGTGAAATACGCCGGCTTGGCGGGATTGGTGATATCGGCTCCACAAATATCATATGGAGTCTGCGCATACTCCGAGCTGTTGCCTGTATTCACGCCGCGGTAGTGCAGCCAGACGGCCTTTGTGCCCGAAATGGCCGGGTAGCCATAGGAGTCTGTGCTCGTACCCATCCGCAGCGTGTACACCATCCCCGCAGCCACGTCGGCGGTCACAACGCTGGTGCAGATGGGTCGGTAGTAGCCGTCAGGCCCCGTTGTCCAGACGATCCTGTCGCCGTCCATCTTGGGCATGGTGTCGGTCGGCTGTGACTGGAGAGTGTCGATCCGGCCGCTCTCGAGGTCCAGGCATGCAATCGACCAGGACGAATCCGCATACCCGCCTGTCGAATAGACGAGCTTGACGCCGGAGATCGCCGGGTAGTGGGTATAGTACTGCTCAGGCTCAGGGAGGGTCAGGGGCTCTGCCTTGACAGCGAAGTCGGCGGCCTCGATCTTTACCGTATCGGGCTCGCTGGTGGTGAATCCATCACTCACGACCAGTTCAAAGACATAGACGCCGGACTCATTGCATTGGAAGGCCGCAGTCGAAGGATCAACGCCATAGACCCTGGCCTGCTCGGAGTCGACTTGATAGACTTCTATGGGCGGACCGCCAATCTGCTTCCAGCTATAGGTGAGCTTGTCCGGCGGGTCCGCATCGCTCGATCGCGAACCGTCGAGAGTGACGAAGCCGGGTATTTGCCAGAGCCTGTCCGGTCCGGCGTCGGCGACGGGCGTCTCGTTGCCGACGATCACGAGAACACGGTCCGGCTGGCTCGTGTACTGACCGTCGGCGACGACCAGCTCGAACACATACCACCCCTCGCCTGGAGGGGTGAACACGGGCCGTTCGGCCGCCGCGCCGCTCAGCTCAACCGCAACTCCCTGTGTCTGCCGCCACTGATACGTCTTCACGCCCTCCAGGTCGGAAAAGTAACTGGCGGCGCCGTCCAGTGTAATCGGCTCGGGGACAAGCACATGCTGATCGGCGCCGGCACTGGCCAGAGGCTTGACGTACCCGACATGCTCGTCGGCGCCCATGTCCACCCGCAGGGCGAAGATACGCGGGTCGCCGTCCATATCCGTGGAGGGCAGGCCAGGCACGGAATTCGGATCACCGGCACTGATGCATGGCGATTCCGTCTTCAGGTGAAAATCGCTCGTCGACGCGTTACGAAATTTGGGGTCCTCGGAAATGTTCCCAAAACGGCCGGTCCAGTCCAAGGTGTCGTCCCAGATGGGATCATAGGTCCTGGGGTCCTCTATCCCATAGTTGGCCGGGGAATTATTCCAGACGTTGTTGAACCGGATCACGTCGCCGTGCGCTTCGGAATAGAAGAGGCCGCCACCCGATTTGGCCCCGCAAATCACGTTGTTCACCACGGCGCCGCGCGCGTCGTAGCCGAAGTGCATGTAGACATTTCCCCCCATGCCCCATTCAGGTTCTTTGCTCACGTCGTTGTTGACGATCGTGTTGTTGAAGAGATTGCAGTACCCGCTGTAGATCCCTCCGCCGTGGGCGGCCGAGTTGTTGTAGACCACGTTGTTGGAGATAGTGGCGGAATTCGAGGCATAGATGCCGCCGCCGGCGTAGGCCGAGTTGTTGTAGACGACGTTGTGGGTGATGACCGCGCGGTAGCCCTCGCAGTGGATGCCTCCGCCATAAGAGTACGCATAGTCGGACATGTTGCCGTCGTTTCGCTGATAGTACGGCGCGTGGTTCCTTGTGATCACGCAACGGGTGATCGTCGGAGAGGCGTTGTATTTGCAGTAGATGCCGGCGCCGTTGACCTGCATGTACCGATAGGTGCTGCTGCTGTACTGATAGGCGACGGTGCCGACGCCGCCGGTGATGGTGAAGCCGGTCAGGACGGCCTTGTTGGTCTCCCCGTTCTCGAAGGTCACGACGGTGCCGTCCCCATCGGCGTTGATGATCGTGTAACCCACGATGCCGCGGTCGTTGGGGTCGGTGCTGGTGATGGTGATGTCCTTGCCGGTGAAGTTGNNTGATGGCCTGCTGGATCGACGGATAGTCCGCCGGCACCCGCAACACCGCAGCGATCGACGCCGAGCCGATCAGCGCAGACAAAATGAGCCCCGATAGAAATGCTCTTGTCATGGTCTTTTCCTTTCCCCTCACACGCGAGGTTCTCACCACGCCGACACGCACCGAAGGTGATTACGCAGTCAACGCCTTTCAGCTCCTGCTTATACCAGATTCCAACCGTCTACGCAAGGACTATTGTCTCATAATAGGACGTGTCACGACCCGTTTTGTTACAGGTTCTCGTTGAAAACCAGGCGGGTCCCGCTGATAATCGTCGCAATGGACTGAATTGATACGCCAGAGGACCCGTGGAAGACGGTGGGTCGCGGAACGAGAGCCACCG
>DCUI01000178.1 GCA_002327785.1 Phycisphaerales bacterium UBA2218 | reverse complement strand
TAGCTATTCAAAACGTTTGCCATCGCCGTAAGCGTAACCGAGGTCGCAAAGGGCCAACTGGGGCCATTCCACTGGCACTCATGCCCTTCATAGGACAAACGAAACTGGGGGTGTCTCTGCTCGGCGGTCGTCGGGCCAAACGGCGCATAGAACCCCGCGGAGTCCATGAGTTGCTTCCAGGCCGCCTCGTAGCCCCGGCCTCGCTCGGGTAGACCGAAGTACCACGGCGTGTAGCCGTGCTGCTCCCGGACATCGACGAGCGTTTCCGATTCCCGTGGCAGCGTCTTGAAGAACTTGGCCTCATCGTCCCACAGTCTGGTTTGGACCAGCGTCTTGATGCTGGCGGCTTTCTGGCGGAACCGCCGGACCAGATCCCCTTTGCCGGCCAGTTCTGCGATTCGGGAAATGGCAATCGCATCGCCATACATGTACGAGTTGATCGTAGCCCGCCTGCCGCTGCCTCCAACAGAAACCTCCATGCCGTCGCGATCGTCGATCTGCCAGAAGAGGCCGTCGGTGGTCAAGCGGGACTTCTCCCATGCCTCGTAATTGGCAACCAGATCGTCGAGTAGATCGTCTGTAAGTTGCCTGTCGCGATGGACGAGGTAATGGGCGTAGATGGCATCAGCGGCCCAGAAACTATAGTGCCGGGGGTTTCCCCCGCCGTGAAACCAGAACTGTGCGTAATCGTTGAGGTAGCTCGGATCATGCAGCCAGCGGCCCTCATAGAAATGGTGACCGGAGGGACAGCAGATCGTATTGTGCTTTCCCGACCAGCTCACACCTGGCAGGAACTCGGTGACAACCCAGCCGTCAGGGGTCTGCTTGATGTGCTTGCGATAGGTCCACCAGCGGAAATAGTACGTACGCTCGAACTCCTTGTCCGGGCACTCGAACAAGGGGATATTGGCCTTGAGGAAGTCCCACGCTCTCGCGTTCGGGACGCTGTTGACGTACAGTTCCTCATCCTCGCGGTTGAATTGATCGACGTAGTGCTTGAATGAATCCGTCGCAAGCACCGCCGGCCTGTTGTACGGCGCCGGCACCGCCCAAACCCGAGTTGTCCAAGTCGCCGAGATAACCACGGCAGCCGCCATAGCCGCCACTGTTCTTGCCGCCGGTACATTCACGTCCATCAGGATCCCTCACAATTGTTGAACCCGGGCAGAGCAGTGGGCGGCAAGAGCCTATTTTGCGGCGCCCTGTCGTGTGACGATGGGTACATAACCCACTTCCAGGCCGGACGGGGGAGTAACAATCAAGGCCGGGTCGATCTCCGCCAGTTTCCCGATCTTGGGAGGCGTCAGGTACTCCCGATCCTTGCTCCAGTGCCGATGGAGCTTCTCCACGCGCTTCTGAATCTCTTCACGCTCGTCATTCGTCAAGTCGGCATTGAGCAAGGCAGGCTGGTCGGCGAATCGGTACCAGTAGTATGTCACTACCGTGCCGTCCCCAGGGCGGGCCTCAAAGGGGCCTGCCACGGGGCCGGGTTTCTTCCAGCAACTCTCAGAATTCTCGGGAGTCACATAGGGATCGAGGGGCCGTCCGGAAGGCCGCGCGAAGCGGACCTGGGCCAGTCCCGTCTCGGCAGGAACCTCTGCCGGCCGCACCGGGACCCATTTGCTCCATCCCCTGTCGTCTTTTGCCAGACGGTAGTATTCGGGCAGCGTCACCAGCGGGCCGTCCTTCGTGTCCGTCTTCGTCACGACTTCTTTGTCCCACCGGTACCCGAATGTCGTTGGATCAGGCGCGAAGGGGGTGGCGAAGGACTCCCACGCGATGGGCATTCGTTCCTCCCTTGGCGTCGAGTCCCCGTAGATCCTCCAGGTCGCCCCCCCTCCCCCGGGGAACTTGTACGACGTGGCCGCCGACGGATCGATCTTGCCGCTGGCCGGAGCGCCCCCCTCAAACCATGCCTTGACAGCATCCCAGAGAGCCTTCTTGCTGTAGACGGCAGCCTGATGCACGACCGCCGACTCACCCTCGGGCCCTCGGGGGAACCGGGTCGGAGCGACCCGCGCGTAGGTCTCCCCCTTCTTGTCCGTGGCCTGGACGCTGGGAACGTGCTGTGTTTCCATCTGAATCGCCCGGTTGGGGTTCGACGGACGGCTGTCGAGGAACATCCCGGCCAGACGAGGGTCGTCCACAGATGCGCGCGAGAAGAAATAGGGGGTGAAGAACGCAACCGGGCCTTTGAAGTTCTCGGCGCTCAGAAACAGGGTCCAGCAGTGATTCCCGGTGGGAACGTCCTTGCCCGCGGTGGTGGCTTTGGGTTCGGTCAGCGGAAGCGGCAGATACCCATAGCCTAAGAACTCGCCACAGGTGCCCTGTTTCAGATTCAGACCGTCGGGCGGCCACACAACCCACGGGCTCAACTGTGTCACTCCATACTTGCCTCGGGGTTCTTCCCAGCTCCTCCCCTTGCCGGCGCCGGGCCCGTTGGCCCATTCCACGAAATTCAAAGCCACTCCCCCCATGATGAACTTCGGCGTCTCCGTCGCGAACCGCGTGTCACGCCACCAACCTAAACCGCCCTCGATATCGGAGTACATCTTCTCAATGGGGTTGGGGCGATCATTCTGCGCGTGCATCCAGGTGCCGGGCAGGCCGGTTTGGAACCGATTCCCCGGATAATCCTTCAGCAGCGGCCAGGCGGCCACATACATAGAGAATCCCCCGTCATACGTCTCCGGGGCCTTCTCATGTGGAATCAGCAGATAGCCGGCCATCTCCCCGTTCTGAATCTGACCGGGGGCGGCCACCGCGGGGACCAGGGACAACGCGCCCGTAAGAGAGAAGCAGAAAACGACCAAGAGAAGGGTTCTTTTCTTCAGCATGTGAGACCTCCACGAGCCATTGGGGTTTACCCGACATTGGCTATTCCGCGCCACGGTCGGGGCTTCTGTTAATTATTCTGTGTACAATATCACATCCCGGGTACCGGTTTCAATACACATCTTGCATTGATCCTGCATTTTCGAGGGCCCCGGCGAGAAATCATGCGTCCTGCCTCTCAACCCGGTGAGTAAAGCGCCATTTCCTCGCCCTTACGCAAATCGATTTCATATACTCCAGGTGACGTTTCCGCAAGGTCAAGCGGGCGGTCGCTTTGGACACGGACCTCACCGTGAAAACCCGGCTTCACCCGGCAGGGCTCTCCCGCGAGGCTCTTTATACGTACCCATGAGGTCTGACCATTTGCGCGTTTGGCAGAAACAAGGAAAGCGCCCTCTGCTCGCAGGTTATGGAATTCCACGTCTTTCCACGAGGAGGGCAGCGCGGGAAAGACGCGTATCGGCCCTGAGTTCCCGCTCGCCGGGTCCCTCCAACTCTGAATCAGCATTTCCTGGATGATGTTGGCGACGGCCAGCGTGGACTCGATGCAGGGACTCTCATACCACAGGCCGTTGGGGTAGAGGTCGCCCTGCAATAGCTTTAAGTTCTCCAGCGCCTCATCGCCCCGTCCTAGAGCCGTCGCAATGGGTCCGGCGTGGGCCTGCACCATAGCTTGCCGCTGCCCCGGTCCCGCCGTTGCGCGGGCCCGCTCAAAGGACCGTTCCAGCACGTTCGCTGTGCCCTCCTGCTCGATATTGACCAAGTAGAGCGGATAGATCATCAGCAGGTTGGAAAGATGCTGGTGGTTCTTGCTGGACGATGCATCACGACCGCGTCTGAATCCGTATTCGTCGGCGGGGTAGTCAGGTAAACGCTCGAGCACATCCTTCCAGCGGGGAATGAGCGGATCGTCAATTGCCAGGCGTTTGCAGGCCTTCAGCAGCGTGTGGCATCCCCATTTGAACAGGGCCAGATCGAAGTTGCAGTCTTGGAAGACGCCCGTCTCCGGCGAAAAGGTTGGCGGCAGATGGAGATCCCCATCGTCCCCTTGCTCAACCATGTGCAGGTACAGGTTCATGCTGCGTCGCAACAGCGGATAGATCTTCTCACGCAACATTCCCTCGTCCATGGAGTAGCGATACTGCATCCACAAGTTGTGCATGGCCCAGGGAAGATTGCCGACCAAATCGAAATAGCGCATGTCCCCATCGCGGCTTCCTCGCATGTCCCAGGCCACGGCCAGGGGCAGGTAGGCCGAATCCTCCTGCCAAGCCACCGGGCGCACCGCCTGGATCAGTTCCTCCCGCCGCTCGTGAAGCCGGTCCATCAGCGCCCGTCCCTGCTCCAGCCGATTGGCCGCGTAGACCGGCCAATGGGCAGACTGGATGTTCCAGTCGGTGGTGAAGTACGGCCACGACCCGCCCTGGAACCAGATCCCCGGGGTATCCACCATGCACCGCTCCGCTCTGGATGTGCAGCCGAAGCGGTAAATCGTTCGCCAGTACAGAGACTCCAACCTCTTGTCGGGAATCGTGACAAAGCTCTTGGGATAGTAGCTGTGCCACCATGTTCGGTGAGCCTCTACCCACTGCGAGCGATCCGCTTCGGCAAGACGTCGGACATCGGAAACCGCGATTCGTGCGGCTGTCGATTCCGGGTAGCTGTGGGCGATGCTGGCAATGTGCGTGCGCGTCTGTCCCTCGATCCGCTCACACCAGGCAGTCGCATACTGTCCTGCGACAAGGAAGTCCTGCGCCCATACCGAAACGTCGCCTCGCTCTTCCTGACGCCCTTCCGGGTTGGGCACGTAGACCTTCAGGCTCTGGGCATAATGCTCACCGTATCTTTTCGCGAAGTACTCGATTCCAGCCTCATCGGTCGGGTAGCCCCCTCGCGTCGTTCGGGCAGGCGCCGGATGCCACGTCCAGCGGCAATCCGCCTCGCCAGCGGACGGTGTCAATTCCGTGGCGATCGCCATGTCCTCCGCATGGACGAAATGGCGAATTCGTATCTCCCCCCGGTCCGTCGTAATGGCGCCGGTCAACTCCGCGTTCCACAAGTTTTTCCGCCAGTTGCACCCCGCGAGTTGCCCGATGGGATGCAGCGAAAAGTAGCCAATCATAAGGCGAGGTCGGCTGTAGGCCGTCCAGCCGTAGCAATCGTCCCGATGATCGTGGACATCGGCCCGGAAGATCTGAAGCCGAATGGTGTTGCCTGCCCGGTAGAGCATGGACCCGACCATGGCGTTCCCGAAATGGGGAGCCTCCGTCCAGTCACGCGGCAAATCATCAAAAACCATGTCGTGCTGTTGCATAAACGCTGGCCAATCGACCGACGTTTCGGGTGCGCGGAGGTTTGTGGCCGATGTTCTGCCTGCGACCAGGAGAACGATGAGCATAACGCTCAGTTTCTTGAGAGAGGGTCTGTTCTTCATGGCAGGTCAGTAACCACATGGGCGTTCGCCCAATAAACGGTGGCGTTCTTGCTTTCCGTATCGAGGATCAGAAAGTCGATGATCGTGCCCGGCGAGATCTCTGGCGTGGACAGAATCGGCACAATTGCCTTCATGCAAAACGCTCCTTCGGACCCAGCCTCAATGCCGGCCCCGAAGCCGGTCTGACCTCCTCAGGTTGCCGGGGAAAGACGCAACGACGCCCTTGCATCAGGGTTCATAGCCCAACTTCCCCCACACGCCCCGCTGGACCCACTGCAGGTCCTCGTTGTCGGGATACGTCTCTCCATTCCAATATTTTGCAGGCCCCCGATCCGCCAACGTCTTTTGCGCCATATCAATAGTCCGCGGATCCGTCCATTTTCGGAACTCCGCATGTCCATCCGTGAAGGAGAAAGTGGTGCCCAGGCCATGACGTGCGGGCACGGCATCCCACCAGCGTGGCTCGTCGTAATACACCGTCCAACTACCCGGGCTCAGCCGGCCTTCATCGAGGAACACAATGCGCAGGCCGGGTTGGCGGATTTCCGAGCGGTTCTTGATGTAGACGCCTTTTGGAAGGGTCCCACCCCAATTATGGCCGTTCATGGCATCCACAATGGCGTACGTTGCCCACTCGCCGGGTATCCCCGTCGGACATCGGAAGATCTTGCGGGCCGAGACATACGGGTAGAGCGCGCCCCGCGCAAAGGTCTCCTGGGCCTCCTGAGGCGAAGCATAACTGGAAGGAATCCAAGCCCAGGGGTTCTGCCCCCAACCGGCGTTGCCGTTCACAATGCGACCGTCAGAGTCGTCTGCATACATCCCCCAGGCGATCTGCAGTTGCTTGAGGTTGCTCAGACAAGACACCCGCTTGCCCTGTTCCCTGGCGCGTTGGAGCGCCGGCATCAGGATCGCCATCAATACGGCAATCACCGCGATCACAACCAGTAGCTCGATGAGGGTGAAACCGCATGCCTCCTTCGAGATGGAGGCGCGAATATCCGGCCTGCGATCAGGCCCCTCGCGGCACAGACCTGCCCACAAGACACAAAGCGACGTGGGACGCTCGACTTCTCCGTTTACACTAGCCATAACTGCGATCCTCTTATTGGACAACTGGCAACTACACGACCGGAAGAGAATCTCTGAAACAGCGTTCTCTGGATTCTCATGATATACATGAACCCGGCCCGGCTGTATGCCCTGGTGGGCAAAACAAATTCCAATTTGCGCAGCCTCCTATGGGATGGAAGAAAGCGCCTGAAAAGGGGCCGACGAACGGGCCCACGGTTTCTGGACCGTGATCCCTCGACGAGCCCTCAGATACGACGATTCACACGCGAGGTGCTCCTGACATGCGGGTTTCACCCAAAATGAAATCATCGCCGCCCATTTTGGCATTCCGCGTGTGCAATCCAGCGGTAAAATTGGATTTGTGTGGCGTAGATCATCTCACGGGAACGCATGTCACTTGCCCGATGGCCGCCGCACACAATGAAGAAGGGACCGCAGCGTGGAAACCAGATACAGCAGTTTGCTCGTGTTCGTGACGGCTTGTCTGTCCTCGGCAGCATCCCTCGCTGCTCCAGAGGAAGGTCTGATAGCACAGTGGGGCTTCGACGGCGGTGGCCCCAAGATCGCCCGGGATACCGTTGGCGGGATCACCGACACGGTCGAGGGCACCTATACACAGCCGCGAGGCATCGTCGGTTCGAGCTTGAAGCTGGACGGCTATACGACCTGCATCACACGACGGTCGAGTCAAGCCCCCCGCTTGAGCGGGGATATGACAGCGAGCGCGTGGGTCGCTTTTGGCGCTTATCCCTGGAACTGGTGTCCGATCATCACCCAGAGAAAGCAGGATGAACAGGGGTTCAGTTTGACAGCCGGCCCGCGAGGTCAAGTCCGCATCGAGATGTCCGTTGACGGCACGTGGCAGAGTTGCACGTCAAGCGATCTCGCCATCCCGCTGCGGCAGTGGGTGCACGTTGCGGGTGTCTACGACGAGAACAAAGGCCTCTCTGTCTATGTCAATGGCAAGTTGGACAACACACTGGCCGTGAAAGGCGCAGCTCAGTATGCCGGAGGCAGCGATCTGCGCATTGGGATGAACTACGAGCCGACCAAGCCTTCGAATATCCATCGTCAGCACGGAACCCTGGCCGGCTGGTTTTCCATCGACGGCCTCATGGACGAGATCAGGCTCTATGATAGGGCCCTGACGGCCTCGGACGTGGAAGCGCAGTTCAAAGCGGGCCTACCCGTGCCCGAGCCGGATCTCCAACCAAGGATCCTGCCGGCGGGCCCCACGGGCCCGGGCCGTTTCGGCGCCTACTACTGCCATCTGAAATACTACGACGAATGGGACAACCTGTGGCCTGTCGGACCGGATCCTGACGTGCTCGTTCGCTTTGATGAGTCCTCTGCACGCGTCGTCTTCTGGCGCGGCACCCGGTATTCGCCGGCGTGGGTCGCGGAACCAGGGCTCTGGATGGCCGACCAGAGCGTCGAGGCCTGGGGCGTCGGGAGCAATGACACCGAAGGGTGCTTCGAGCACATGCAGGACTTTCGCTGCCGATACTCCCACGTGCGGATTATTGAGAGTCATGATGCGCGGACGGTGGTGCACTGGCGGTACGCACCGGTGAGTGCACACGATCACCTTTGGCGGGAAGACCCCAAGACCGGACGCGCATGCTGGGTGGACGAGTACTACTTCATCTATCCGGATGTGATGGGCGTGCGCAAGGTCACTTGGGATACCGGCACCCTCGGGCGCCCCCACGAGCTTCAGGAGTCGCTCCCTCTGACCGGCCCCGGGCAGCTCCAGGCGGACGTGATCAACACGGATTACCTCTTTGTGGCGAACCTCGAGGGACAAACCCAGACGCTTGCGTTCGTGCCGGATCCATCGGCCGACCGTGCCGAGAACCACTGGCGTTTCCTCCCGAAGAAGAATGGCAAGACGATCCCCAAAGACCTCACGATCCAGATGTTCAACTTCCGCTCCGACTTCAAGCCGTTCAGCATCTTCGAGCCCGGCAGCAAGATGCACTACGTCACGGATCTCTGTCTCGAACCGGGAGGACTGGCCGTGCCGAGCGGATGCAACCACTGGCCGGTGGGCCAGATGCGATGCGATGGCAGAGCCGTGCAGGCGGCGGACCGCCCCACTCATTTTCTGGGTTGTCCGATGTCTGCGCCGCCCATACACGAGCAAGACGGCCGCTCGTGGTGGAACGCCCTCTACGGCATGACGGACAAACCGATTACGGACCTGGTCACCATCGCCAGAAGCTGGTCTCGGGCTCCGGAGATGACCGTGCACGGCGAAGGCTATACCGGCGCCGGCTATGACCGGGGCGAGCGTGCCTACCGGATTGACTGTGCCGACCCGACTGCCGGCTCGGTCCTGCATTGCCGCGTGGCAGCCGGCCCGGAGTCTCCTATCTATAACGTTCCGATGGTCATAATGAACTGGGGAGACGCCGGCGCGACCTTGAAGATCGACAGCAAGCCCGTCCAGCAGGGCAAGCCATTCCGCTTGGGACATCGTTACCGTCTCGATCGAACCGATCTCGTCCTCTGGATCAAATTGCAGTCCGCCAAACCGGTCCGCGTCGAACTGGCACCCGATGAGGTCGCCCTATAGGGACGCGCCTTTCACAAGGGCATTCGGACGTCGAGTATAGTACCTTCTCTCGAATTCCCCGTACAAAAGCGCCGGACGATAAGATCTCTGATCAAGGACTTCTGCCGTCAGTTGGCGCACCAGACGAATCGGACGCCTGGCCGGGTGCACACTTAGTCCGGATGTCCCCAAGCTCCGGGGATCTTGAATTCTTCGGGCATCCTGCTCGACGGGATATTCGCGGGCACAGCCTCAGCAGCGTAGGATCTGATCCGATGCTGGAGTTCTCTGAGCTTCTCCGGATGCGTCCTGCTGAGGTCATTCTTCTCAAACGGATCCTCGGACAGATTGAACAGCTCATACGTATCAAAAGTTGGCGGGCCGCCGGTGTAGTTTGCTGTGAGGTTTCCGTTATGGACCACTTTCCAATGGCCCTGACGAAGAGCGCCGTTGTAGGGTGTGACATTCAGCAGAATCTCTTCGTGGGGCGAAGGTTTGCCTTCGGCGATCGTTGCCCATGCGTCTTTGCCGTCGAGCGGCAGAGGTTGTTCGAGGCGGCCGCCAGCGAGTGCCAGTAGTGTAGGATACATATCGACCATGTGGAGAGGTTCGTTGACCACCGCGCCCGCCTTCAGAACGCCGGGCCAGACGACAAAGGCTGGTACGCGAATTCCGCCCTCGTAAAGCAGCCCCTTCTCACCGCGCAACGGCCCATTGTCGGAGACGAAGCTCATGCCGCCGTTGTCCGAACAGAAGACGATCAGCGTATTGCGCCTCATGCCGCGTTTGTTCAGGGCGGAGAGAATCTGCCCGATGGCATCGTCCATGCAGGTCACCATAGCCGCAAACGTGCGTTCATTCCCCGGCGCAAGGTGCTTGTACATGTCAATATATGACGGGGGCGCCTGGAATGGCGAGTGGGGAGCGTTGAACGGAACATATAGGAACATCGGTTTCGACACATCGTGTTCCTCAATTAGGCGGACCGACTCGGCCGCGATCAAATCTGTCGTGTATCCCTTCTCGCGAAGGGGCCTGTCATCACGGTTCCAATCGAGACCCTTGTCGCGAATGTGTGTGAAGTAATCGACAGCGCCATTGTAGTGGCCGTACTGATGATCGAATCCCCGTGAAGTCGGCAGATATCTGTGATCCAAATGCCCGAGGTGCCATTTGCCGCAGATCGTCGTTGTGTACCCTGCTTCTTTGAGCGCCTGCGCCAGCGTACGTTCCGCCAAAGGCAATCCATGTTGCGCCCAGGGACGCACAACTCCAGCCTGCAAACCGCATCGCATCGGATACCTCCCGGTCAGAAGGCTCGACCTCGTTGGAGAGCAAACCGGCTGAACATAGAATTGATCGAGTCGCGTTCCTTCGGCCGCGAGGGCATCGATCGTGGGTGTCTTGATCGTGCCGCCGTGATAGCCGACGTCTTTGAAGCCAAGGTCGTCGGCCAACAAGAAAACGATGTTGGGCTTTTCCATCGAAGGACCAGCCAAGCCGGAATTCTGCACAACACAAGATGCGGCCCCCAGACCCATGATCTTGAGAAAATCACGACGTGTATTCATAATAGGCTCCCGTTCACTCGATCCCAGCGAAGACGATGAGGACAAGAAGATCGCGTTGTTGTCAGGGCCTTGCCCTGACAAGGGTGGATTATACAGGATCACACAACCCGGCACAATTCCCTATCCTGCCATTGCGACATCCAGATCGGCTTGACCGGAACCTGCAATTCGACGCGAGAGGATGGGGTCTCGTTCGCCCTGACGGCTACCGCGGTTCCCAAAAAAGAAAATCCTCTTCCCAATATGGCCTATGCGGAAGGTCGATAGACGGGTACCATCAAGATGAGAATCGATGTGTGCCCGCCGGTGCTGATGCAATCGAGCGGCCAGACAGCGCGATCGTGGTCGTGTGAGTTGGAGCACGCCTGCCGTTGCGCCGGGGACTATTGGGGAACGGGGCTCAAGGACATGGAAGGCTTCAGTGTGCAGGAGAAGCCTCCGGACACCCTCTTTCATGGACTTCCAACAGAAGTGCGGAGATCCATCATGTCACGAGAAACCGCCGGGTCGACAGCGAGAGTGGGACGACGAGAATTCTTGCAGGCTTTGGGGCTCGGAACGGCGTGGCTCCTGGGAGGGCGAGCGCCAGCGAAGGCACCGAAGAAGCCGAACATCCTCTTCCTCTTCAGCGATCAGCAGCGTTGGGACACGGTCGGCTGCTATGGAGACCCGATCTTCGGGGGACTGACGCCCAATCTGGACGAACTTGCGGCGCGAGGCGTTCGATTCGAGCATTCGTTCACGTGTCAGCCTGTCTGTGGACCCGCCCGCGCGGTCATGCAGACGGGCCGGTGGGCGACGCAGGTGGGATGTTTCAGAAACGGCATCGCCCTGCCGCAGACCGAAAAGACCATCGCCGATTGCCTCGGCGCGGCGGGCTACGAGGTGGGATATTTGGGGAAGTGGCACCTCGCGTCTACCCATGGCATACCAGACTGCAATGTGGACTACCGCACCTCGCCCGTTCCCATGGAACGCCGGGGGGGATACCGCGATTTCTGGCTGGCGTCGGATATCCTGGAATTCACTTCGCACGGCTATGACGGGCACATGTTCGATGCCCAAGGCAAACGACGGGAGTTTGCCCAAGGCCGGTATCGAGTCGATGCGCAAACCGACTGGGCGATCGAATACCTCAAGGGACGCACGCGGGATAAGCCGTTCTTCCTGTTCGTATCCTACATTGAACCTCATCATCAAAACGACCACAATTGCTTTGAGGGACCTGAAGGTTCGAAAGAGAGGTTTGCGAACTACAGAGTGCCCGGGGACTTGTCGGGAACGAAAGGTGACTGGCGCAAGGAGATGCCGGACTACCTCGGGTGTTGTTGGAGTCTGGACCGGAACGTGGGACGGCTGATGGATATGCTGGAGCAGTTGGGAATCGCCGATGACACCCTTGTGTTGTATACGTGCGATCACGGGTGTCACTTCCGTACACGAAACGGCGAGTACAAGCGGGCCTGTCAGGACAATGCCATCCGGACCCCCTTGATCATCTGTGGCCCCGGCTTCACCGGCGGCAAGGTCATCAAGGAACTGGTCAGCCTCATCGATCTGCCCCCGACGCTCCTGACGGCAGGTGGTGTGGACATACCCGATCATATGGGCGGCCGCGCCCTGCAACCGCTGGCGGCGGGCAGAGCCCGGGATTGGCCCCAGGAGGTGTTTGTACAGATCAGCGAATCGCAGGTGGGTCGCGCCGTCCGGACCCGGAAATGGAAGTACTCGGTACGGGCCCGGGGTCTGAGCGGCGGCACAGTAGCGAGTACTGACAGGTATACAGAAGACTTCCTGTACGATTTGGAGAACGATCCCGACGAACGGGACAACCTCGTCGCCGACCCGCAGTTCAAAGCAGTTCGGGCTGAATTGGCAGCCGTCCTGAAGCGGCGCATGGTCGAAGCCGGCGAGGCCAATCCGCATGTACTTCCCTGGGAACCAGAAGAAACAGGCTGATCTGGCCAACGAAGGTCTGAGATTGCCACCTCTGCCAACCTGCAAGAGAGTCATCGCACAACACTTGGATGTCGGCAGAATCCCATCGCTGAACTTGAGGGATGCACGTGCCTGCAATGTAAAGAGGATAGCTGGGCCGGCAACAGCTGATGGATCGCCTAAGTGTCACGGATCGGGTTAAAACCGGCCACGGATGATCGGGTCAAAACCAGCCAGTGTCCTTGGTCATTTCGTACCCGTTCTGCCCTCGCCTTGCAAGGGAATTTGCGCCAGCCAAGCCATCCGGTTGCAGGCGGGCGCAGGGCTGGATCGCTCGGATCGGCGGCCGTGCGAGAATGGGCCCTCCGCGAGCTCGTCGGAGCCTGGCCGCCGCAGGCCGAGCGGGCCGGCCCGGTCGAACACGGCCCACGCTATGATCCTGTATTCTTGTCCTGTTCATCTTTGTCTTGCTCCTTGGCTTTGTCTGCCTCTTTGGCGGCTTTGTCTTTCAGGCGGTAGCTGCGGCCGGTGATCGTGATGATCTCGGCATGGTGCAGGAACCGGTCCAGGATCGCCGTGGCCGCCGGGACGTCCCCCAGCAGCTTACCCCAGTCCTCCAGGGGACGGTTCGAGGTCATCATCGTGGACTTGGTCTCATACCGCCGCAGGATGATCTCGAAGAGGCATTCACCGGAACGCTTGCTCGACCTGGGAGATCTTCTTGTCGTGCAGGTGTTGATCCTGCGTCTGGAAGGTCCCCGGCTCGACCTGGACGTGCACCGCGATCGACTCCATCTTGCTGTTGAATACCCGCACCAGATGACCATCCCAGCGGACCCATACCTGACGACCCGTGTACTCCGGCGGCACCGAATAGTACGCCTTCGCCACTTCAATGTGACCGTCCCGGTGCACGGACCGTCGTCCTTCTTCGAAGCTGGGGAACCGACCGGCAGGCAGCGGGATCAGGGGTAGTGTCAAGGATCTTTCGCT
>DCUI01000304.1 GCA_002327785.1 Phycisphaerales bacterium UBA2218 | reverse complement strand
TGGACAGGACTCACGGGCAACTATCTGCGCGTGTTCGCCGAATCCGAAAGCGACCTGGGCAACCGTATCGTGGCCACGCGGCTCACAGAGACCATCAAGGGGGGCCTGCGAGGGCAGATTGCGACGATTGACAAAGGCTCAGGACAACGTCTATAATTTCAGTTGCCTGGGTGGGGAGCGGCGTAACCGAAGGAGGAACGCATGACACTGCAAGAGAAACTCATGGAGGACTTGAAGGCGGCGATGCGCGCTGGCGACGAACTGCGCAAATCCACCCTGCGCATGCTGCGCTCGGCCGTTGGATACCGGGAAAAGGACGTTCAGCATTCGCTGTCAGACGAAGAGGTGCTGGACGTGATCGCAAAGCAGGTGAAGCAACGCCAGGACTCCATAGCCGAATACACAAAGGGACGGCGGCAAGACCTGGTAGACCAGGAACGGGCGGAGATGGAAATTCTGATGGCCTACTTGCCGCGGCAGTTGACCCGTGAGGAAATCGAGGAGCTTGCGCGCGCGGCGATTCAGAAACTGGAAGTTACTGACCTGAAACAGCAAGGGCTGGTGATGAAGGAACTCCTGCCCCAGGTGAAAGGGCGCGCTGACGGCAAGACGGTCAACGAGGTCGTGCGCCGCCTGCTCGGTGGGTGAGGGGAGGCATAGATCCGCACTGTTATGATCAATCACACCACTCCGACGGAGACTGAAAACAGTGTCGCGCACCGCGAAAAAGGCTCTCTGTTGTTGAAGAGCCTGCTGTGGGGCTTCGTGTTTGGCATGCTGCTCAGTGTCGTGCTGACGCTGGAACTTTTCCCAGTGCGCCGCATCGAACTGGAAGTCGGCCAGGTCAGCCAGACGGATATCCGCGCACCCCGCAAGGTTACGTATGTCAGCCAGGTGCTCACTGACAAGGCGCGCAGCCAGGCCGAGCAGGCTGTACGGGATGTCTATGACCCGCCGGATCCCAGAATCGGGCGGCAGCAGGCAGCCCGCCTTCGCGAGATACTCGGTTTCATTGACTCCACGCGCCATGACAGTTTCGCGCCGGCAGACGATAAGATCAAGGCGCTGATGTCCATTGCGGAGATCAAACTGGCAGAGGATGTGGCGCGGCTCGCGGTCGAGATGAGCGAGTCGAACTGGGCAATCGTTGCCGCAGAAGCCGAAAGCGTCTTGGACACGATCATGCGCGAGCCCATCCGCTCCATAGATGTCAACGAACTGCGCACAAGAATATCCAGCCTGGTTCGCCTCACCCTCAGCGAGAACCAGACCCGCGTTGTAACCGCGCTGGTGCAGAACCTCATCAAGGTCAACAGCCTCTACAATGCCAGGGATACGCAGCTCGCCCGCCAGCAGGCGCGAGACAGCGTGGACCCTGTAACCATGACTGTAGAACAGGGGCAGGCCATCCTGCGGCAAGGCGACCTGGTGGAACCTCTGGATCTGGAGATACTGGAGGCACTGGGACTGCTGCGGCCGCAGATCAAGTGGCAGGATGTGATTGGCAATGTGTTGCTGGCATTCCTCCTCACGGTACTTCTGGGGATCTATCTGGTTGCCAAGAACCGCCCGCTGTGGGAGAAGGGGAAGTATCTTGCGCTGCTTTCGGGGTCATTCCTCGCCTTTGCTGTCGTGGCGCGCATCATGGTGCCCGACCACACCGTGCTCCCCTATCTTTTCCCGGCGGCAGCCTTTGGATTGCTCGTCGGGACACTGTTTGACATCCATCTGGCCTTGTTCACGTCGTTCCTGCTCGGCATACTTGTGGGCGCCATGGGCGGCGGCAGCCTGGAACTGGCCGCCTATGCTTTCGTGGGATCCACAGCCGCAATCTTCTCAGTGCAGCGGGTAGAGCGGCTCAACGTCTTCATCTTCGCCGGCATGGTGGCAACCGTCGCGAACTGGGCAACGATCCTGGCATTTCGCCTGCCGGGGCAGCAGTACGACTGGATCGGCCTGGCGACACTGTTTGGCGCAGGGCTTCTGAATGGCGGGGTTTCGGCAATGGTGGCGTTGCTGGGCTACTCCACACTGGGCAATCTGCTGGATATCCCAACGACCCTGCGGCTCATGGATCTGGCGCGGCCTACCCATCCGATGATGCGCCAACTCCTTCTGAAGGCGCCTGGCAGCTACCATCACAGCCTCCTCGTGAGCAATCTGGCCGAGGAGGCTGCCGAGCGCGTTGGCGCAGACCCGCTGCTGGCGCGCGTGGGCGCGTACTATCATGACATCGGCAAGACTGTGCGCCCTTATTTCTTCGTAGACAATCAGACCGATGGCGAGAACGTCCACGACCGCCTGGATGCCGAGACCAGCGCGCACATCATCGTCAGCCACGTCAAAGACGGTGTGGACCTGGCGAGGAAGTATGACCTGCCCGACAGGATCGTGGACTTCATCACCGAACACCACGGCACCACGCTCACCAACTACTTCTACAAGCGCGCACAGGACGCCGCAGGAGAGGGAAAGCCAGCCCCCGACCCGGAACGTTTTCGATATCCTGGTCCCAAGCCGCGCTCCAAGGAAACCGCGATTGTGATGCTGGCCGATGCCTGCGAAGCCACTGTGCGCAGCGCACGCCCGGCCAAAGCCGAGGAGACTGCCGAACTGGTGCGCAGAATCATTGCCGAACGGTTGGAGAGCGGCCAACTGAACGAAAGCGATTTGACGCTTCGGGATATCGAAAAGATTCAGAAGGCCTTTACAGCCACACTTCAGGGCGTTTTCCACCCAAGAGTCCGTTATCCGGGCCAGGAACAGAAAGGAACAGAGAAAGATGGCGATTGATGTACAGGTCGCGCCCGCGCTGCGCCGCAAGGTGCAGAAGACGGAAATTCGAAAGTGGGCGGAGACCGCGCTGCGCGCCGAGGGGCTGACCCGGCTCCCAGATATGGCCATCGTCATCACCGACGATGAGAGCATCCAGGCGCTCAACCGTGACTTTCGCGGCGTGGATGAGCCTACGGACGTGTTAGCCTTCGGCGATGAGAAAGCGGGTCCCTTTGTGTTCGCCCCTGGCGAGCCACTGTACCTGGGCGACGTGGTGATCTCGCTGGAACGCGCCGAAGCCCAGGCACTGGAGCGCGGCGCTTCTGTGAAGGACGAGTTGCAGGTTCTCCTCATCCACGGCATCCTGCACCTTCTGGGTTATGACCACGACGAAGAGGAACAGACCCAGATGTGGAGCCGCCAGGATGCGATTCTGCAGACGCTGAGCGCGCAGTAGGCGGCGCGGTGTGAAGAACCCAAATCTCAAGCGGAGTTTCGGCAATGCGTTCGCAGGGCTTTGGGCTGTGTGGCGCACACAGCGCAACGCCCGAATCGAGGTGGGCATCTCGCTGGCGGTGATCGCCATGGGACTTCTGCTGCGGATCGGCGCGCTGGAATGGGCTGTGCTCGTGCTGACCATCGGCCTCGTGCTGACGGCGGAATGCCTGAACACAGTTGTGGAAGCCGTTGTAGACCTCGCATCTCCCGGCTATCACGATCTGGCGAAACTGGCGAAAGACGCGTCCGCCGGAGCCGTTTTGCTCCTATCCATCTTCTCTGTTATTATCGGCCTGCTGATCCTTGGGCCTCCACTGGCTCACTGGATCCTTTCGGCCTTTGGCTGACATTTCGTCTGCGAGTCCTTCGGCGGCCCTGCAGATGAATGCTGTGAGAATCGCCATTTGGCAGACTCACGAATTCTCTAAAGAAGAGGTGCGGTATGAATGTGGAAGTGAAACGCGGCGCGATCCAGGATGAACAGACTGAACTTATCGTCGTAAATCTGTTTGAACAGGTGACGGAGCCAGGCGGCGCGACGGGCGCAGTGGACAAGGCGCTGGGCGGGCAGATTCGGGACCTGATCGCGTCGGGCGATTTCAAAGGCAAATTGAACGACACCGCATTGCTGTACGCGCGCGACGCGATCCCCGCCAAGAGGGTTCTGATCGTCGGGCTGGGCAAGCGGGAGCAGTTCAACTTGGACAAAGTGCGGCAGGCATCCGCGGCAGCCGCCCGAAAGGCGCGGGCCCTGGGCGTAACGCGATTCTCCACTATTGTGCATGGCGCGGGCATCGGTGGACTGGATCCTTCACAGGCAGCCCAGGCGCTGGCCGAGGGAACGCTCCTTTCGCAGTACCGCTTCACGCAACACAAAACCGAAAAGGACGACAGGGAAAACGGCACGGAACTGGAGAAAGTGTCCATCGTCGTTGTCAATGAGGAGACCGTCGCGCCTGTGCGTGATGGGGCCAGGGCAGGCGAGCAGATTGCAGCGGCGGTGAAATGGGCACGCGACCTGGTCAACCAACCCGCGAACTACGCTACACCCTCCATCATCGCCGACGAAGCCCGCCGCATGGCGAAGGCGAATGGACTCAAGTTCCAGGCGCTTGGCCCGGCCGACATGCGGTCGCTGGGCATGGGCGCGCTGATGGGCGTGGCCCAGGGGAGCGCACAGGAGCCTCGCTTCATCATCCTGGAGCACAACCCCAGGGGTGAGGATACGCCTCCCATTGTCCTCATCGGCAAGGGCTTGACCTTTGACAGCGGCGGGATCTCCATCAAGCCCAGCGACGGCATGGAGAAGATGAAGGGCGACATGGCGGGCGGGGCCGCCGTGCTCGGCGCGATGCAAGCAATTGCGGCGTTGAGACTACCCCACCGGGTCATTGGCCTGGTGCCTGCCACCGAGAACTTGCCCAGCAGCACGGCCTACAAACCCGGCGACGTGGTCAAGGCGCTCACCGGCAAGACCATCGAGGTCATCAGCACCGACGCCGAAGGGCGATTGATTCTCGCCGACGCGCTGGGGTACGCCCAACGCTATCAGCCGCTCGCGGCGGTAGATCTTGCCACGCTGACCGGCGCATGCTTCGTCGCGCTTGGCATTCAGGCGGCAGGCCTGTTCTCCAATGACGACCCGCTTGCGGCCCGCATCGAAACAGCGGCAGAGGCTGCGAATGAGAAGGTCTGGCGCATGCCCATCTGGGACGAGTATGCCAAGCAGATCAAGAGCGATGTGGCGGACATGAAGAACACGGGAGGGCGCGGCGCCGGGGCCATCACAGCGGCGATCCTGTTGAGCAAGTTCGCCGACAAGATGCCGTGGGCGCATCTGGACATTGCGGGAACCGCTGCGATTGAAGAGGAGGAAGTGCCCTACCAGCCCCGGGGAGCCACGGGCTACGGCGTGCGGTTGTTGGTGCAACTGGTGCGCGACTGGAAATAACCGAAGGCCAACAAACAGGACGGGCGCAAACGCCCGTCCTGTTCCATTTTTGCGGCAGAATCACCGAGGTTGTCGGAAGACACGGAGGGAACGCAGCGTTACCAGAACCGCCAGCACAACTCCTGAAGCCGAAAGCAGCCAGGTTCGCACCCTGCGGCGGCGGCGCAGGTGCACCTCTCTCTGTGCTCCACTCGCCGCCGCGACTAGCACTTGGTGCAAATGCTCGCGAAAGGCGCGAGGCGGCTGAACAGGTATGAGAAGTTGTTGCACATCCTGCTCCAAAGTTCGAAGACCACTGCTTATCTGTCGAGATGCTTCCATACTCAATGAACCTATCACGAGATCTAAGCCCCGTAGGAAATGATGCCGAGAAGTCCAGGCCCGCCATGCACCGCCAGGACGCTGGGCGCATCAAGGAGGAATGTCACCTTAGTGCCTATCGCTTGCTCCAGACGTTCCTTCACCTGCTTTGCTTCTTCCAGCGCTCCCGCATGGACAACGGCGACCTGCTTCTCGCGGGCATTCTGGAGCGCAGCCACAGTGGCCTGAATCAGTGTATCCAAGGAGCGGGCGCGGGTGCGCACCTTGCCCATCAGTCCCAGTGTTCCGTCTCGCACACCCATCACCGGCTTGATGTCCAGCACAGTCGCGAGCGTGCCCGACAACCATCCAAGTCTGCCACTCATCTGAAGGTAGCGCACGGTGGACACTGTGCAGAAGGTGTGAATCCTCTGCTTCATCTCCTCCAGTGCGGCCAGGATCTCCTCTTTGGCTCTGCCTTCTTTCGCCATACGGGCGGCGCGGATCACCAGATAGCCGGTTCCCAAGGATATACCCCTGGAATCCACGATCTCAATGTCCATGTCGGGGAACATGGATGCCGCCAGCGCCGCCGACTGGCATGTGCCGCTGTGCTGGCTGGTGATGTGGACGGAAATGACGGAGGACGTAATTCCACGAAGCCGCTCGTAGACCTCCGCGAATCTTCCCGGCGCAGGCTGCGAGGTGCGGGCGATGATCCCGTCTTCCATCCGCCGATACAGCTCGCTGGATGGAATATCGCCATCATCCATTGTCTCGTTGCCGACTGTCAGGCTGATTGGCACGATTTCGATGTCCAGTTCCCGGATCAGGTCGGGAGGAACGGTAGAGGCGCTGTCGGTTACGATGCGTATTTCATTCTTGCCCATCGGCAGGGAATCCTCCGATCTCTATATGTTCGTACAAGCCGCGCAGAGACAGGAGCGTGCGGTGATACAGCGACTTGATGGCCCCTTCGCTGCGGCCCATGATCTGGCCAATCTCGGCATTCGAGAGATGCTCCACGAACTTCAGGACCAAGAGGGCCTGGCGCTCTTGCGGGAGAGAATGTATCACCCTCAGCAGGGTGCTGGTGCGCTCCTGTCTCTCCACGGCATGCTCGGGCCCTTCACCCAACGTCAGCGAATACAGTTCATCCAGCGAGACCATCTGCCGCTTGCTGCGATCGCGGTGCCAGTTGGCGACTAGGTTGTGCGCGATCCGATACAGCCATGCGGAGAACGGCAACCCTCTTTCTTCGTAATGGCGAATGTGCTGCATGGCCCGGTAGAAGGTCTTGGCCGTAAGATCCTCTGCGTCTGCCTGATTGCCTGTGCGATAGTAAATGTACGAGTAGATTCTGTCCACGTAGCGCTCGTACAGCGCGCCAAAGGCCTCTGGATCTGCCTTGGCCCGTTCAACCAGAGTGGTATCCGAAACGAATGTCCCCAACTCATTCTGGTTGTTCGGCTGTGTCTTTCTACTCACAAGAACACCTTCTCCGATGGTTGGTTGCGCGTGCGCGGCCACAGTATAGCACCACGGCGCAGAAAGACGCAAAAAGAAAAGCCGCCTGAATCCAGGCGGCTTCGGGGATTGTTGGCAGAGGTCTATGGCATCGGGCATCCGGCAATGCCGACAACGCCAGGCCCGGTGTGCGTTCCGATGACGGGACTGAGTTCAGCAATGTACGCGTCGGCGCAGTTGAATCGGTCGTGCATCGTCTTGTACACGCCCTCAGCTTCCTCCAGGGACTCGAATTGAGCGATTCCCAGCGCAATCTCACAGCCTGTTCCGATTTTCTCCGCGATGTAGTTCATAGCCCGATCCAAGCCTTTTCGCTTCGAACGGGCTTTGTCGAGCGGTTCGATAGCCCCCTCTATCAATGTCAACACCGGCTTGACGTTGAGCAGCGTTCCCATGAGTGCAGCGGCTTTGCCGATGCGCCCGCCTTTGTGCAGATACTCCAGCGTATCCACGACGAACCCGATGGTCATCTGGTCGCGCATTGCGCCCAGCATCTTGACCACTTCGGCCACTGACTCACCCGCATCCAGCGCTTTCGCTGCCTGCTGAACCATCATGCCCAGGCCGATGGAGGTGGACAGCGAGTCAAAGGTGGTGATCGAAGCGCCTGGCATCTCCTCGATTGCAGCGTGAGTGGAACTGATGGTGCCGCTGAGTTTGCTTGAGATGTGGATGGACAGAATCTCATCTGCGCCATTGTCCAGCATACTCTGGTATTTGGCCTGAAATTCCCCTGCCGAAGGCTGCGAGGTGGTGGGCAGCGTCGGAGATGTCTTCAGCAGATTGAGGAACTGCTTGGCATCCAGATCAACACGGTCCAGATAGGTCTTTTGAGGAGTGATCACCTTGAGCGGGATGATTTCAATCCGAGGGTGCCCGTGCAATGGGGGGGGCATGTCTGCGGTGCTGTCGGTTAGGATTCTGATCATTTCGAATACCTCCCTGTGCGATTACTGCTTCATCAGGTTCTAACCCCCAGCGAAGCCGCTAGTTGCGCCGGATGGCGGCAGGGGCGACTGCGGCGGCTTGACATTCCAAGCGAGAGGACGAGAATGTCCCGGGACATTTGGTGGAGAAACCATGCCGTCTGGGAAGACGCACCGGCGAACGTGACACCAAAGGGCTGGAGCGACCTGCTCCTCGCGCGGGCAGCGTGGATGGCCCACAACCCCGCGAAGGCGGGCGCATGGGTGGTGGGCGAATGCCTGGTTGACCTGTTGCACATGCTCGCCGACAGGCTCTGGCCTGCAGCGATTGCCAGGACCTCTACCCGATGGCGGGTGCCCCAGCGGTCCTGATGCCTTACTTCGTCGCGATGGGATTGCGCAGCGTTCCAAGCCGTTCGATGGTCGCTTCCATCACGTCGCCCGGCTTCAGATACCAGGACGTGTCAGGCTCTTTTCCCAGCGCCACGCCCGACGGCGTGCCCGACGCGATGACATCGCCCGGTTCCAGGCCGATCCGCGACCAGTACGCGATTAGGTCGGCGAAGCCGTAGATGAGGTCGTTGGTGTGGCCCTGCTGCCTCAGCTCGCCGTTGACGCGCAATTCCATGCTCAGCGTATGCGGGTCTGTGAGTTCGTCCGCGGTCAACAGGTAGGGGCCCATGGGGCACGAGCCGGGGAAGTTCTTGCCAAGCGCGAGAAAACCTTTCTTCATCTCGCCCAGTTGCACGTCGCGGGCGCTCACGTCGTTGAGGATCGTATACCCGGCCACATGCTCCAGGGCGCGCTCGCGGGGAATGTTGGTGCCGCCTGCGCCCATAACCACGGCCATTTCCACCTCGTAGTCCAGTTTTTGCGTCCACGGCGGAATGGTGATCGGCGCGTTGGTTCCCACCACACATGAAGGCATCTTGAAGAAGCCCAGGGGAAACTCCGGGTTGGGAGCATCGCGCCCGCTGGTCTCCTCTAGGTGCTTGCGGAAGTTCATGCCAGGGCAGATGATCTTCCCAGGGCGAGGGATCGGTGCGGCCAGTGGAACCTTCTCCAGGGGCGTCGCCGCGCCCAGCGGGAGTTCATCCCAGCGGTCCAGGGCGGTGGCCATAACCCTGCGCGCCAGCGCAAAACCCTTTGCTCCGTGCCGGATGAAAGTAAGCATGTCATTCGGAATCGGGGCGTGGCTGCTGTTCGGGAATGCCCAGGCGCGCGTCCGGGTCAGGTCGAGGACAAATGAAGCGCCATCCCGCTCCACGACCATCCCCAGCCGTTGGCGGCGCGGTTGCGCGGGGCACAGACAAGTAACGAGTTTCATAGGCCCTCCAGTTCTGGTTTGCAGCCCACTACGTCCGAATCATCACAAGCATCATCTTGAAGCGTTCCACGGCCTGCAGTGCGTGAGGCTTGTGGGCGGGCATGAGGATCATCTCGCCCGCTTTCACGCAGTGCGGCACGCCAGAGATGGCAATCTCGCTCTCGCCGTCGAGCACGCAGGCCAGCGCGTCAAACGGCGCGGTGTGCTCGCTGAGCCCCTGGCCCTTGTCGAACGCAAACAGCGTTACCGAGCCGGTCTTCTGGCTCACAATCTCGCGGCTCACCACCGAGCCATCCTGATAGGCCACCATATCGGCCATGTTGAGTACCTGCGCATCCAGTTCGCCCATAATGTGTCCTCCCGTGTAGATTGTGTTGCGGTGAATTGAGATGGTCTACCGCACCGTTACCTTTGCCGAGGCCACCAGCGCGGGCGACTTGTCCGCCCCGTCCCACAGCCGCATGAATTGCTGGGCCAGCGGGCCGGTCTCGCCGCGCAGGTCCTCCGCGAAGCGATAGGAAACGGCCTGGTACAGCAGCTCTGCCGAAACCTGCAACGGCCCGGCGAATCCCGCGACGGAGAACTGATACAGGACCTGGTCGGCGCCGCCCACAAAGTTGCCGTCATCCGCTGCGGAGCCGTAGACCGCGATATCCCTGTGCGCGGTCACCTTGTCGAAGCCCCGCGGCAGCAGGCGGTTGTCCTTGAGGTAGACTGCGCCGCGCAGCAGAGTGTACGCTACCTGACCGTCGGTGTCGCCCAGGATGGGCTCATAAATCTGCACCTGATCCGGGCTGGTGATGAGGTCGTAGTGAGGCTCGTATGCCCTCACGTCCAGGTCAGCGTCGCACCCCACAATGCTGCCATCGTCCTGCGGCTTGCCCGACTCGAATACGACTTTGCCGTTGGCGTCCGTCACGGTCAGGTGAATCCAGGCGCGCCGCGATGGGAAACTGCTCGGGAACTTGTGCCCGGTCTGGTTCTCCACCACAACGGTGAGGTTCAGCGTGTCGCCGACCACCTTGGCGTCCGCGATGGAGATGCCGGCGGTCTGCTCTTGGAGCAGCGTCTCGGTCTCGATCAGGGCCTGCCCCAGGTGCGCAGTTGAAGCGGTCAATCCCAGTTCGGCAACGTTGGCCTGGTGCATCTTGAGCATCACGGTGTTGGCGCCAACGAACGTGTGCTGGCGCACAGGCCCGCGCGCAGGCAGGTTTCGGGGCATGACCGCCAAAGGCACGTTCCCCTGCGCGGCAGGCATGTGGCACTCCTGGCATTGCACGTCCGTTCCCTCGCCGTCGCCAAAGTCGCTGTGCTTCCATTCCAGATAGGGCGTTTGCTCCGGAAACTCGCCGAGCACCTTGCCCTGCGCGTCCACATAGGGCGTGTACAGCATGTGGCAGGTGGCGCACATCTCGGACTGGGTCATGTGCAGGCCCTGCTGCGGCGTGTACCCCACGCTGGCCGCCATCACCTGGCCCTGCTGATTGGCAAAAGCGCCAAAGGCGGGACGGTTGGGCGCCTTCAAGGTCGTATCAATCACAAAACCGCCCGTGAACGATGCAACCGTGCCCAGGTTCGTGGGCTGCATCTGGTGGCACAAGGCGCAGGACGAACCGTCCATCGCCGCCTTGTGCCGCGGATGGTCTGGATTGAGGAAGCCGTCGCCGAGTACCGGGCTGGGCTCGCCCATCGCCGCTGCCTCGGTGTGGGCCATGGGCATGTGGCAGACGACGCATTTCTTCTCGATCACGGCCTGGAGCTCTGGGAAACGCGCGACCTCGGCTTCCACCTGGGCCTGCCAGTAGGGATCTCTCGCAGAGTTCGCCATCATGCTGGACCTCAACCGGGTGTCAAAAGAGATGTCCTTGCCCGCGGCGTCGGCAATTCCCGTATGGCAGCCGGCACAATTGCCCGCGCCCGTGAAGAACTTGGACACGAAGGTTACCAGCGGCAGCCCGGGGTGCGCGGCGATGGTCGGCCTGGGCGTCGGCACGGTCGTCGGCATGGGCGGCGCATTAGTCGGAACAGCAGGCGCGGTTGTCCCAGTCGGCTCTGGGGGCTGGGTGGGAAGTGCGATGGTCGCCACTTGCGGCGGGGTGGGGGCCGCCGTGGGCGCAGGCGCGCCGCAGGCAACGGCCAACACGGCGATGAGAAGCAATGCGGCACCCAGCGCGCCAATCTCAGCATAGAGGGATTTCATGGACTCTCCTCCGCGGGCATAGTGAAAGCGAAACAGCATCGGCCCGATTCTACCACATCTCGGCCCCGCCCTCAAATGCGACGAATCGGGTAAGAAATGGCGACGAGCTCAGGGTCTCACTGTCAGGGGTTCGACGGCGCGAATCGTCCGTCTGCCCTCGTGTTGTTCACTGCACTCTGCCTCGCAGCTAGCCAGCCGATGCGCTTTGCATCCCTGCCGTCAAACGCGGGCACATAGGGCTTGATGTCCAGCAGCGGCGTGCCATCCAGGATATCCACATCGGCCACGTGCAAAGTGCAGCCGTCAATGCGCAGCAAGCGAACGGCAGACATCCCGATGGCGTTCGGCCGGGCGGGGGCCCTCGTGGCAAAGACACCATGAGGCTGGTCGTCCAGGTATGGCGTGACGATCAGCTTGGGCGCGACCGCCCGGTCGAACCAGTACAGCAACCAGATCCGGTCGAAACCATCCAGGTCCTTTAACCCAGCGGCGAAGGCTGGCAATATTTCCACCGTGCCCGTTGCACCTTCGGCCATACTGGCCTGAATGGGTGTCCCCGCGGCCTGTGTGAAGGGCGAACGGATGATACCGATGGGATCCAACTGCAAGCTCATGAATCGGTCAACCCTTTGTCTTACGTTCACTCAGAGCCCGGTCGAGCATGAACAGGCCGCCCTTATTGTCGCCAATCATCTTGATCTTCTGCACGATTGCATCCGTGGGCGCCTCCTCTTCCACCTGCTCGTTAATGAACCATTGGAGCAGGACGATGGTTGCATAGTCTTTTTCTGATTGCGCAAGTGCCATGTGCTCATCGAACTGGCGGGACACCTTGCACTCGTGCTCATACGCTGCTTCGAAGGCGGCTAAAGGGCTGTCCCACTGGGTGGGCGGAGCTTCCACTGCTGCCAGGAGGATGCGAGCGCCGCGTTCTCGAAGGTGGTTGTAGAGGCGCATGGCATGTCCTGTTTCCTCCTGTGCCTGAGCCGCCATCCACTGCGCAGCGCCCGACATATTGAGCGACTCGAAATAGGCTGCCATAGACAGATACAGCCTGGAGTTGAAGAACTCGCGGTTCATTTGGAGGTTCAGGGCGTCCGTCATCTTCTTGCCGATCATTACATGTCTCCTTTCTCAAATTGCCAAGGGAGACCGCAGGCGGCGGCGCATCCGCCGCCCACGGTGTCTCCTGCACCGCTTCTTGCCCATCCCGGCCTATTTCTTGCCGTGGGGGCACTTCTTGAGGCAGATGAACCAGTCCAGGACCTTCATATCGGCGGTGGGCTTTTCCACTCGCTCCTTGGCGGCGCCGCACGAGCCCGGCGGCGGTACAATCACGTCGTCGCCGATCTGCCAGTTGGCCGGTGTGGCAATCTTGTGCTCATCGGAATGCTGCATGGCGATCAGCAGTCGTTTGACCTCGTCCATGTTGCGTCCGTTGCTGAGCGGATAGTACAAGATCGCCCGCACGACGGCATTCGGATCGATGATGAACACGGCCCGCACCGCCTGGGTACTGCTGGCGGCCGGTTGGAGCATGCCGAAGGCCTTGGAGACCTGCATGGTCAGGTCGCTGATGACTGGAAAATTCACTTCCACACCCTTCATGCCCTTGTACTCGATCTTCTCCTTGATCGTCCGCAGCCAGGCGATGTGGCTGAACGTGCTGTCGATGGACAATCCGAGCAGCTTGCAGTTGAGCTTCTCGAACTCGGGCTGCATGCAGGCGAAGGTCATGAACTCCGTGGTGCAGACCGGCGTGAAGTCGGCCGGGTGGGAGAAGAACACGACCCACTTGCCTTTGAAGTCCTCGGGGAAGTTGATGGGGCCCTGGGTGGTTTCGGCCTTGAATGCCGGAGCTTTCTCCCCGATCAGTGGTAATCTGTATGCTTGCTCTTCCATTGCAGTTCTCCTTTTCTATGCTCCACTCTGTTTGATGACCGATGATCTGACGGTGCCGACGTCCGCGAATTTGCCCGCGGGCGGTTTGCTTCGTTTGCCCGCTTTGAAGGAGATGGCCTTGGCGGGGCAGGTTTCCATGCAGGTGCCACAGGCGAAACAGTCCGGGATTGTGCGATCCCGCCGGAGGATCGCGCCCATGACGGTTGAAGGGCACGCCTTCTCGCAGGCCCCGCAGGCGATGCACTTGTCGTAGTCTACGCGGACTTTGAACACGCTGACCTTCTCGGCGGCCCATCCGACCAAGCCGAATGGACAAAGACAATGGCACCACGGACGCCACGTGAACAGACTCGAGACGAGCGTCACACCGACGAACGCCATGCCGACCAACCCCAGCATTTGCGGCTTGAAGATCTTGAACGGGTCGATGCTCTCTACGATGTCCGTCGCCCAGAGAAAGGCAAAGGCCACAATGGCCACGAAGAACGCCACGCGAACGCCATTCGAGATGACGAACGGGACTTTGAACTGACGGACCAACCCTTTTCGGTCCTGCTTATCCCGATTCAGACGGAAGATCGCGTCCTGCAACGTACCGAGCTGGCATCCCCAGGAGCAGATGAACTTGTTCGCGACGATCACCATGAGCAGGAATACGCCAAACGCAATCAACCGCGGCGGGAAGACCACGCCTCTGGAACCAAGAAGAACCATTGCGTCCTTGACGGTCCCCATCGGGCTGGGGTCCGAACCGAGCACGACGCCAAAGATCGCGACAGCCGCCAGCAGCAGCCATTTGCGATTTGTTGCCGTGACTTGGCCACGAGCCATCAGGATGAGCACGAACGCCAGAAACGCAAACCATAGCCCGAACTTCACGAGGATCTTCACCCAGTTCTTCGAGCCGTGTTCGGCTTGGAGGGCCAGCAGGCCCTGAGTCTTCTTTATAATCTGCTGATCGCTCATCCCAAAGGCCACCAACGGTTTCTGCCGGTCGGCGGGGCCCTGCAGGTCGAACACCTTTTTGAGCAGCATCGGCGGCAGTTCATTGCGCTGGCCGAACTGGGCGACGGTCATGTTCTCCTCGATGACGAGGGACCGATTGTCCAATTGTCCTTCGGGTTTGCCACCCCAGAGCCGGCTGGAGACGAAAGACAGTCCGACGACCGTAACAACCAGGACAACGAAGTGGATCAGCAGTCTTTGCATACCTGTCTCCTGCGCGCGTACTACGTCATGGACTTGTGGTGAAAACCCCTGCACCAAGAAGTTATTCCGAGTCTATGACTCGTCCTGATACCTGTCAAGATGCGACTGAAACGGCCATGCATCGCAAGCCTGACAGGAATCCGGCGCTTCGCTTGTGGGCTTTTCACTGCTCATGAGCAAGTCGTTTCCACCCAGTACTGACCGATGGCCCTGTAGAGAGTGCTGACCGCCAGGATCGCGCAGTGTCGGTGCTCCGGCGGCAGTTGGGGCAAGACATCGAGTAACTGTCCGGCGCTGAGGGACAATGCCTCGGCAATAGGTTTGTCCTGAACATACGCCGCGACAGTCAGGCCACACAGCCGGGTGAACCGGCAACCGTCCGTATGGTAACTCACCCGACGGATGACACCATTGTCGATGACCAGGTAGAACTCCATGGTATCCCCGCAGGGCCCTGTGACCCATGCCCCTGCGGAAGGATCATTCATGCGACCGTAGAAGGGGTCTTCCGCTGCCGAGGCATCGCTCTCTTCTCGTTCCACATTCATCGCGCGTCTTCCCGATGCGAACAGGGTCGCCGATGGGCAAACCTGTCACACAGTTCTCAATAGGGTTTCATCAGACGAAGAAAGGGGAAACGACAGGAGGGCCGCGGAGGATAATCGAACCCCTATGAGAGTGGACGACGACAACCTGACAATCGGGAGGGGCTTCAAAAGTGGTTTCGGCCGGGATCACGATCAGACCCAAACTGCATGGATTCTCCATAGCATAGGACCCAGCCAGGAATTTGCAGGCAGGACAGGCGTCATTACAGGGAAGAGATGTTCCCGGGTTTGGAATTCCGTGGGTCGCGGAGCAGTCATCGTCATGAAGCAGCGGAATGGTCCATGTGATCAGCGTATAAACCAGCAAGATACTCAGCACGAGGGCTTTGTGCAGATTCCTTTGCTCTTGTGCAAGTGTACGCATAACTGCCGCCAGGTGGTTTATACAAACGTCACACCCAGTTCCTATGATCATGCACCGGATTCTACATAGCCACAGGCATTTGGTCAAGGCCCGATGAAGCTGAGTCATCTCCAGTGTTGAGCGAGGATTTCTCGTCCGAGGTTGGCGAAGAGTTGTACCAAGGCGAGCAACTGCCGGTGTTGTATGATTGTGGTGGAAACGGCAAAGAAAGTGCATTGTCCCATTAGGCTGCTAGTCGATCATGATCGCCATCTCATAGAAGTACGCACACACTGCGAAACTGCAGAACACTGCTCGTGACATCATGTCGCCAGAATGTCTCCACTCGCATTCATTTCGGTGAAAACCGGCACACCCATACCCCTTGTCAATCGTAAAAAACGCGGTTGTGAAGGTTTATCGGGCCGGGAATCGGACGGGTTGGACTATTGCCGCTAAGAAAAGTGGGTTTTTTACGCTTGACAAGGATTTCTGGGAGAGACAGTTCGACCTAAATAGATGTGCGTAGTGACATTTCGGCGACATGAAGCGACCAGGCGTCAGTGCTGATTTCCCGGTTCGGATCTGCGCTACTCACCGGGTACAGCCGGTTGGGGCCAAGCCGGAAGTCGGGAGGGAATGTCCAGAGAACGGACGAATGGACCAGAGGGGCTGATATTGCCGATGGTGGTGACGTGTGAAAATCGGGCTTTAGCAGTCCGTGTAGCATCACGTGAGTTCGCAGCCAGCCCGATATAGGTGATTTCACCCATGGGGATTTCGACCGTAGCCGGCTTGCCGAAGGGACTGGGTACATCTTCCCAGGTGACTCCATCGCTGGAGCATTGGGCAGTGAACCGATTACCCTGCCGACTGAGTCGCACCCAATAAGGTGACTGGATGCGGTGTGAAGGCGCGTAGACTTGGTCTGTGAACGCGGAGATCTCACGGCGATATTGAAAGGACACGATTCCAGTCGGCGTCACCAGCAGCATCGCATTGGGGCTGTCCGGTTCCAGGCTGGCGCGAATCATGATTCCAGCCTTGGTCCACTCCTGGACATTCTCGATGTCATCAATCCGGGCAGTGATCGCGCCGTCGCCGTGAAGCTCCTTGAAGGCAAAGTGGAAATCATCGAGGCGATCCCAGATGTCCATCCCAAAGCCCACAACGGTATGAGTCTCCGACGCTTCGTCATAGCGGCAACTGCCATCTGGTGTATTGACCTTGCCGATCTGCCACAGACGGGTGGCTTCCTCACGCTGTCCCGCGCTGTAGAGTGTCAAGGCAAGATCCCTGGCATAGGCCGGCTTCTTCTCCGCAACCTTGTCAACCAGGAGTAGGGTCAAGGGTAGGACCTGGTTGTTGACCGCCGGACGGGCGAAGGTATTCCTCGCCCACCAATAGCATGTATCGATCGAGGCGGGCAGCCGGTCGATGGCTTGGCCCATCTCCTCCAGATAAAGGGAAGCCCGGTCGGCGCCAATCCAGAGGGCCGCGGCGGCTCGTGCCCACTGAATGTCCAACTGATTGGGATCGACGGCCGACTCCCGATTTGCGTCATCGATCCATCCCTGAAGAACCTCGCTCACACTCCGGGCCGGCGCCAGGGCTTCGGCCGTGGAGAGTCTGGGATCGAGATCCGCAACCCAGATTTCGAAGTACGGCGGACCCAACCGCAGGAGCAGCCGCTTTCTGTCCGCGGACCAGGAGGCGGCTACAATCGGGCCCGTAAGGACTTGGGCCGCTTCATTTCGGTTCACGTCATAGATCCAGAGCCCCGCGCGGAGTTGTGTGCCAAAGGCAAACTCGCGTCCATCCGGCGACCAGTTGCCGCCCCAAAAGGGCATGGGAAACGCCCACTCAGCCATCCGGGACCGGGAGGGAAGGTCTGTCAGGCACAGGGCGCCGCCCTGGACGTAGGCGACAGAGTCGTTCGTGGGGGATACCGAGGGATATAGACAAGAGCAGGCAAAGACCGGTACCGGCCTGGTCTCCCTCTCCTCCGTCGAAATCCGGCACAGCATGGCCTCCAGGCGGGACTGGTAGTATACGCTTTGGGCGTCGGGGCTCCAGGAAGGCCACCCACCCCCGCGTGCCAGACGCCTCGGCTTGGTTCCATCGGCGCCCATGACCCAGACCTCCTCGGTCTCGACCGCACGATCCACGGGACGGTCAGCCCCGATCAAATCCGAAAGACGAAGGGCTTCACAATCCCGTACAAAGGCGATCTGCCGCCCATCGGGCGACCAACTCGGATCCTTCCCGGGCACGATTTGCAGTTCTGTCTTCTGCGAATTCAGATCGTAGATGGCCACGCCGCTGTACCCCTGGACTCCCAGGCTGAAGGCCACCCGGCTGCCATCCGGGGACCAACAGCCGCCGAAGCAGTCCGTGACGAGGCGGTGAGCCTTTTGAGATAATCGGCGATGGACTTCCTCCGCGATGTCCATGGGCAGGTAGGCAGGCCCTTCGGGCCGGCGGTCCGGCGGATGCCACGAAGACCCTGTTTCCAGCGTGTCAAAAACGTATTTCATGGACCAGGTGCGGACATCGGGGTTGGCCGCGACCAGGCGCCGATAGAGGTCGGAAGCCTGTTCATATCTACCGAGGGCGGTCAGCGCGCAGAAGGTATGAAAGTGCAGGATAGCTGCCTCGGGGACATGCCGCAGATACTCCCGGGCATCGACGATGGCTCGCTCGTATTGCCCCATTCGCATCAGCATCTCACAGCGTTGGCCGGCCAGCTTCACGTACTGCGGATCCTGTTTTGGGGTCAACTCGATGGCCGTGTCGTAACATGTGATGGCCGCGTCGAAATCTCCGAGTTCCGTCAGCGCGATCGCGCGCAAAGAGTGCCCCAAGGGGTCCCCCGGTCGCGCGTAGGTCATAAGCAGCGCATCCTCACTCAGAAGTTTGTATTTCCGCGATGCCTGGTAGGTGAGTGCCCGCAATCGGCGGGAAGGATAGTGGCTTGGGTCGACCCGCAGCGCTTCGGCCAGCAGGTTGAGTTTCTCGCGAATCATCAGAGCCGTCATGGCCCGCAGGTAGTAGGCCTCCGCTGTCCTGGGAAGCAACCGTTCAGCCTGCTGTTGGTGCTCTTCGAGTCTCTTGAGTTTTTGGGAACCGAGGGACTGGCTCTCCCAGATAACTCGGGCCAGCAGCGCGTGGGCCGCTCCGGCGACTTCCGGCCGATCAGATAGTAGGCAAAGGTCTTCCAGTTGGGCCGCCGCCTCCTCGTAGCGGCGATCCTCAACCAGAATGCTGGCCGACAGGAGGCGGGCCTGGGGCCCGACGTACCGGCTGGCAGTAAGAGGCTTGACAAGGATCAAGGCATCCGCGGGAGAATTCGCGGCCCCCATTGCCGGCATACCATGGGTTTCAAGGAGTTTCCGAGCTTCCGTCAAGGCACGCTCATCTTCGAGTTCTCGGGTACGGGCGTGCTCTCTGCCGGCCTGGATACGCGTTTGGACAGCCCCAAGCAGAATGAGGGACAGTACGAGAGCAACGCCAACGGTGGCGAGGGCCGGACGATGTCGGTGGACGAACTTGCCGGCTCGGTACCAAAAGGCAGGCGGGGCCGCACTGACCGGCTCATGGTGCAGATAGTTGCGAATGTCCGCCGCCAAGGCATCCACGGTGGCGTACCGGCGGGTACGCTCCTTCTCCATGGCTCGCAGCGTGATCCAATCCAGATCTCCCTGGAGTTTGCGTTGCAGAGCCTGTGGATTGGTTCGCCGACAACGGGCCGACTCCCTGGATTCCTCCGGAGTGGTCTTGCTCAGCCGCGTACTCGGCGTTCTCGGGTCCTCCTCGCAGATGATCTTTCGGATGTGGTCGATCCCTCCGGTGCGGAATGTCCCGGGATCAAATGGCAATACGCCCGCCAGTAATTCGTACAGCACGATGCCGAGGGAGTAGATGTCCGTCCGCGTGTCGATGTCCTGATTGCTCGGGTCCGCCTGCTCGGGGCTCATGTACTCGGGTGTGCCGATCAGTTGCCCTTGCTCGGTGTACAGCGTTCGCTCGGTCAGCGGTTGGCTGATGGCGCGGGCGACGCCGAAGTCGATGACCTTGGGGATCATCTCTTCGTCCTGGATCACGACGAGGATATTGGACGGTTTGAGGTCCCGATGAATGATCCCCTTCTGATGGGCATGCTGGACGGCCTTGCAGACGTGCAGGAACAGCCGCAGCCGCTCTTCAATCGTCAGTTTGTACTTGTCGCAGTGTTCGGTGATGGGGATGCCCCGGACATACTCCATCACAAAGAAGGGTCTGCCGCTGGGGGCCAGTCCGGCGTCGTAGACGCGGGCGATATGCGGATGCTCCATCAGCGCCAGCGCCTGCTGTTCGGCCTCGAAGCGGGCGATGACCCGTTGGGAATCCATGCCCGGCTTGATGACCTTCAGGGCCACCTCTCGCTTGACGGGCTCCCGCTGTTCGGCCAGGTAGACGATCCCCATGCCGCCCTCGCCCAGCACCCGCAGCAGTCGGTACCGACCAATCTGTGCCCCCGGTTGTTCCAGGAGAGGGTGCAAGGGCAGGGTGGACGTACCGGATTCGTCTTCGCCGGGATCCTTCAGTCCGAGGACAAGGATGCGGTCGAGCTGCCTGGAATCCATGCCAAAGACGGATGATGGCCGGTCGTTGGGTCCTTGCATGCTCATCTTCGTTTCCTGTGTCTCTTGCTGCAGGTGTGCTCTCTCTCGGCAAACGGCGGTTTACCCTCTATCCGAGCAAATCGGCCCTTTCTTGCGTACTTTTTCCAAAGAGATTCAGCATTTCCTGGAATTCTGCGTCCACGTCATCTGCCGCGAGCACGGTGAGACGCAGGTTTCTTCGCAGGGCCTCGCGGAAGCGGCGTTTGACGGCCACCAGCATATTGGATGCAATAGACTCACTCTCGATGCCGCAGCGAGCGCAGACTTCGCGCATCGACGGGGGTTCGGCATTGTCGTAGATGGGCCCCAAGATCCTCTCCTCGAATACACGCCAGTGGGTCTGTAGCCCCTGCTTCCCGCAGGCGGCCCTGACCTCCGACACCGTCTGATCGATGAGGGTGCTCTTCCATACGTAGGTGAAACAATCGGCGTCGCTTCCCTGCATAGCGACCCCAGGCAGTTCGGGCAGACCTGCCACGTCGAGCGGGACGAGCTTATCCTTGGGAATCTGCCTCCGGACGGCTTCCTTGCGTCTCTGGTCGATTAGGAACTGGTCGATTGCATGCAGCAGGAAGGTGCGGAAACGACCGCGCGAAGGGTCCGCCCGCTCCAGTAGACGGCGGTTCAGTACGATCTCGTGGAAGAAGCTTTGCGTGAGGTCCTTGGCCTCTTCGTTTGGATATTCTTTTCGCCGGAGGTAGCAGTAGACCGGTTTCCAGTACCGCTGGATCAGGATGGCAATTAAGGCACGATTTTTTTCCTGATCCTTCGCCGCACCGCCAATGAGCGACCAATGCGTCGTCAGGAACTCGTCTCCCGGCCCGCCCATATCTGTTTGATCGCGATATCGCATGGCCCCGTCTGATTTTCGCATGCATATGCTCCGTTGCTCCCCTATTTTACCTGCCGGAGGCGGTTCTCACACCTTCAGGGCCAAAAATAATGCAGATTCTGCGCAAGAAACCCGGACTCCCAACGGAAATATGGCCGGAGCATCCAGGGACTCTGTCAGACAAATCGAGGAAACCAAGTGAACGTACGATTCTGTAAGGAGGTCAACCATGATTCGCTTATATAGAAGCGCACTCGCTGTGTGCCTGGTCAACATGATGTTCGGCGGCGCTCTCCAGACGGCCACCGCCGATTCGGAGGCGAACAAGGCCCTGATTCGAGACCGCTGGCTGCCGATGATGCAGACGGCGGATCAGGCCATAGCCGACGAGATCTTCGCCCCCGGCTTCACCTGCCACGCACCCCACTACCCGCAGGCCAGCACTCTAGCCGGCTACCGGGTCGAGGTGATCAACGCCGCGGCCATTCTGGCCGACTGGCAGGTCGTTCTGGAGGACCTGCTGGCCGACGGCGACACGGTCGTGGGCCGCTTCACTGCGGGCGGCAAGATGCCGCCGGCCGGCGTGCCGTACACGAATACGTGGATCATCTTCTTTCGCTTCGCCGATGGCAAGATCGCGGAGGAGTGGTGGCAATACGATCTTCTCGGCGTTCAGGAGCAACTGGGGGCGATTCCCGCCACCCGCGAGAGCTACACGTGGGGTGAGGCGTCCACGGTAACCGGCGCTCCCGGCGATCCGTCAACAAATAAGAGCATCGTGGAACAGTCTGAGGAAATCTGGAACACAGGCGATGTGGCCCTCGCGGGTGAAGTCTTCGCGGCCGACTTCGTCAATCATGATCCGGCCCTTCCCGACGTCGTTGATCTGGAGAGCCTCAAAGGATTCATCCTTCTAACCCACACTGCTTTTCCGGATTTCCACGTGAAGACGGATGACATGATCGCGGAGGGCGACACCGTGGCGGTCCGTCGCACGGTCACGGCCACTCACCAGACGGACTTCATGGGCATAACGGCTACCGGCAGGAAGATACGGTGGACTGGGATGACCACCTATCGAATTGCCGACGGCAAGATCGTCGAGAGTTGGTGGTCATATGATGCATTGGGCATGATGCAGCAACTCACAATGCCGGAATGGTCCATAGAGGGGCCCTGGATCACGAGCCTTCCGACACCCATGGGCAACATGCTCGTCAAAGGAACGTGGATCGCCCAGGACGAGGCCAAGACCCGCTTCACGGGCGAGTTCGAGCAGATCAACGTGTTTCCGTTGCTCACGGACCTCTACCCCGACATGGAGGCGGTCAAGTTCGCCGGCGCCCTGGCGACGAAGACCGTTGTGAACGAGTACGAGATGACCGCGCTGGAGTACTTTACCAGTCGCCCAGGCCCCGGTCATGAGGAAATCGTCGGAATCGCCATCGTCAGCGGCACCGTTCGGCTCACAGGCCCCGATCAGGCCCTCGGCATGGGCACGGGCGCCTATTACATGGCTGCCCAGGACACCGATCAGAACGGTTTCCCCGATGAAGGCGAGCAGCCTGTCCTATGCTATCCGTGGCAGTGGTCGGCCCGACGCCTGACGGCCATGCCGGGTTGTGTGCCAACGCCGATGCAACAATAGTGCTCAGTGGTCGCTGTACAGGTGCCCTCGCAGGGCGGAAAGGCCAATGAATCATGGAAACCGCAACATGTGCGAAGATCAGCCATTCTGCTCGGATCCTGGTCGTCGTGGTGCTGATGGGTAGTGCCGGAACGCGTCGGGCAGAGGGCGGCGTGTGGACGTATAAGACGGACATGCCAACCAAGAGGGTAATGGCTGGCGGTGGCGTCGTGAACGGGAGAATCTACGTAATCGGTGGATCTCTGGGAAACTACACCGCCGCAACAACAGCGGAGATGTACGATCCGACAGTCGATGCGTGGACCAGCAGGGCAAGTATGCCAGCGGGACGCGTAGGGCCTGGCACCATATCTCACGACGGGAAGGTTTACGTCTTTGGAGGAACCCATCCGAGCGCATACGCAACCGGCACGAAAAGCGTCTTCGTCTACGATCCGATAGCGAACACCTGGGCTCAGAAGCGTGATATGCCCTATCCCAACGCGTGGTGTGGTGTCGCGGCTGTGGATGGCACGATCTATCTTGTCGGTGGGATGCTCAGTGTGTCGAGTCCGCCTGTCTCCACGGTCCTGGCCTACGATCCTCTGGCGGACACTTGGACACGGAAGGCTGACATGCCCACAGCTCGCGGTGCCCTCTCCGCTTGCGCCATAGACGGGCAAATCTATGCTATCGGAGGAGCCCGAGAGGATTGGACGTCCTTTTCCTACCAGCGTGTCGAAGTCTACGATCCCTCAACAGATACGTGGATGCGAAAAGCAGACATGCCGACACCACGATGGGGGCTGGGTACCTGCGCAATTGAGGGAAAGATCTATGCAATCGGCGGGCGGTTGGGTGGCGATGTTTGCGCAGCCAACGAGGTCTATGATCCCATGACTGATACCTGGACGGCGGAAGCCCCCATGCAGCAGAAGCGAAATGGGGCTTTTGTATGTGCGATCGAAGACAAGATATATGCGATTGGAGGAGTCTACATAATCCCGCAGGAGACGTTCCTCGCGACGATGGAGGAATACGATACAGGACTCGGTGTCCCATGCCCCGATTTCGACGGCAGTGGCTTTGTCGATATTGGCGATCTGCTGCGACTCATCGAATCCTGGGGGCAGGACGACCCCGCTGTGGACATCGCGCCGCCGCCGTTTGGTGATGGCCTGGTCGATGCCCTCGACCTCGAAGTGCTGATGAGCTACTGGGGCCAAGAGATTCCCAGTCCCGACCTGATTGCCCACTGGAAGCTGGATGAGACCCAAGGGATCGTGGCCTTCGACAGCATAGGGGGCAACGATGGTATCGTGACAGGCGTGCCCCTGTGGCGGGCCGATGGCGGCCAGGTACGTGGCGCTCTGGAACTGGACGGGGCGTGTTCCGTTGTGACCGAGTTTGTCCTGGACCCGTCGGACGGCCCGTTCAGTGTCTTTGCCTGGGTGAAAGGCGGTGCGCCCGGACAGGCCATTGTCTCGCAGACCAACGGGGCCAACTGGCTGATGGCCGATCCTGCGCAGGGTCTGCTCATGACGGAACTGAAAGACGCCGGGCGGCTCAGCCGGGCGTTGTGCTCGCAGACCATGATCACGGACGGCGCCTGGCACCGTGTAGGCCTGGTCTGGGATGGCTCCCACAGAATCCTGTACGTCGATGATGTCGAAGTCGCCCGAGACACACAGAGCAGTCTGGTGGGGACATATGCTGGGCTACATATCGGTGCCGGAAAGGCCCTGGAGCCAAGCAGCTTCTTCGCCGGCCTGATTGACGATGTCCGCCTCTATAACCGTGCGGTGGAACCGTAGCATGAAATAGCCACTGGGTAATCCTCAAGGGCCGGCGGTAAATGGGCCGCCGGCCCTTCGTTCACGGTGTGCGAGAACACGTCCCGGGCGTCGACACTATTCCTTCATTCCCACCAACTTCTTGAAGCGAGCCTGGTCGCGCAGGGGGGCCCAGGTGGGGTCGATGCGGAGCAGAGGAATTGAGAGTTCGCCGGGGTTTTGCACCAGATACTCGATTTGGTCGATGGCTGCATCGTATGCGCCGACCATGGCATAGATGCGGGCCAAGTCTTCGACCCGTTGAAGGCCTCCCCACGCCTCCTTCGTCACCGGAAGAAGCTCGACGCCGAGCAGACCCTCACGAATGGCGTCTTCGTTGCACCCAAGTCCGGCGTAGGCAACGCCCAGCGCACTGTGCAGCAGCGCATCACTCGGTTGTTGCTCGAGCCGGGCCTCCAGCAGGGTGCGAGCAGCGTCCCAGTACTCAGCCTCTCGTTCATGGTCTCCTTCGAGACCGCAGATATGAGCGTGAAGCTGTGCCTTGGGAACGTAGAACAGCATCTCGGTGGTGAACACGTCATGAGGGTATGCATCGAGGTATTGGCGTGCCTTGGCATAGTCTCCGTCGAGGATCTCCAGCAGAACTGCATGGTAGGCCAGCACGGGATCATCCTCGACGTCGACGTTCTCACTCGCCTGCGTCAACGCCTTCCTCGCGATCTCGGTACTGCCATGCCAACTCAGCAGGATCTTGATGTAGCGCCCGTAAATCCTGGCCGCCTCGGGGCTGAGTGCGATCGCACGCTGGCTGTAGTGCTCTGCCCGTGGATAATCGCGTAACAGGCCATACGTCTCTCCCAAGGCATCGGGTGCCACATAGATCTGTGGATCCAACTTGTATGCCGTTTCAAAGTCGGCCAGAGCTTCGTCAAAGTGACCCTGGCGTCGTTTGATCGAGCCGGAATAGATGTAGAGGAGCCAACTATTAGGCCAGCTTCGTAACGCGATGTTGCAGTGCTCCAGGGCCCGCTCGTACTCCAGGTGGCCCCAATAATGGTAAACGCAGAGTGCATAGTGCGTGTCCGGCAGATCGGGAGCGAGTTGGCGTGCTCTGTCCACGGCGGCCCAGGCCAGGCTTCGGCGGGCATCCGTACGGTCGTGCGCGAGCCAGTACATGTTGATGTGGACCGTCGACAGTGCCGCCCATGCCTCCGCGAAAGTGGGGTCCAGCGCAACTGCCTTCTGAAACATCTGTAGCGCGATCCTCGCGTTCTCCTCCTGATAGCAGCCCCTTCGGAGGTATTCATTCCCGCGAAGGTACGAGTCGTAGGCTTCTCGATTCCTTGTCGTCCGGCCTGCGTGCGCCTGTCGCAGTGGGGCGAGCAGTTTGGTATCGATGGCCCGTGCCACATGCTCCGAGAAGTCCGATTCGACCTGGAATGCCTCCACGGCATTGCTGTCATAGGGCTGTGACCAGATTCGCCGGCCGTCGGATGCTCTGATGAGTGTTGGGGTGATTCTCAAGCGGCTCCCTGGATCGGACGGCCGTTCTCGGCGGATCGTTCCTTCCAACACGTAGTCCGCTCCTGCTTCCCGGCCAATGGCCTGAGCAGTCTTGCCGATGTCCTGACCGTTCCGTGGGATCTGTGGCGAGATGACGCCGAGGCCGTACATGCCGGACAAACGGGCTTGGACCGCTTCCGTGACGCCGGTGGCAATGAGGTTGTCGTCGTCCGTTCCCGAATGCTCGAACGGCAAGACGATCAGCGGTACGTCCTGCGGCCGAACCGCGTGTCCTTGATACCAGGGGCGCCATACGGCCAAGACGAGAACAGGAGCCAGAATACCTACGGCCAAAGCGATCCTCGCTCTTAGCGACATGCCTCGAACAAGTCTCATAGCGCCGAGCAGGCCGGACGAACTGGCCGAAGTCGATGGTCTGGTTGCGGACGAACCCAGCGCCTCGCGGATCTCCATAGCGACATCGCCAGCGTGTTGCACCCGATCATGCGGGTCCTTCCGCAGGCAGCGGTGTATCAACACACGAATGTTCTCTGGAGTCTGTGGCGGCAGGCACTCCCAAGCGGGTTCACGCTCCAGCGTACATGCGATCGTGTCGGAGATCGTCTCCCCCTCGAACGGGCGTTGTCCTGTTAGCATTTCGAAGAGGATGCAACCAAGGGACCAGATATCTGTGCGGTGATCGACCGTCTTGCCGCGAATCTGCTCGGGACTCATGTAGGCTGGTGTCCCCATCATTCGGCCGGGATGCGTGGCGGTGGTGGCGCCGGCCGCATCCTCGTGCCGGATCGCCTTAGCGAGACCGAAGTCGAGCACCTTCACGCGGTTGTCCGCGGTGATCCTCACATTGCCGGGCTTGAGGTCTCGATGTACGACGCCCTTGTTGTGTGCTGCCGAGACGGCTTCGGCGATCTGCAGGGCGATGGACAAAGCCGCTCCCAGGTCTACCGGTCCCTCTGCGATCTGCTCTGCCAAGGTGCAGCCGGGCACATATTCGAGAATCAGATAGGCGGCTCCACTATCGCTCTCGATGATGTCGTGGATCACAGCGATATTCGGATGACTCAGCGAAGCGAGCAGCTTGGCCTCGCGTCTGAATCGCATCTGAACTGTGGCATTGGCCAACAGTTCGTGCGGCATGCTCTTGATGGCTACGGGCCGATCCAGCTTGGTGTCGCGCGCCAGATAGACGACCCCCATTCCACCACGTCCGATCACCCGCTCAACCTCAAAGCATCCCAGCTTCTTTCCCACCAGGTCCGGCAGGGTGCCCATACCCTGGAAGGCGGAATCGTCTGAATGAAGGAGGGTGTCGAGCAACCCATCGATCCGCTGCAACTTCTGTATACGCTCCCTGACCTGCTGCTCGTGCCCGGGGTATTGTCTTACGAACTCATCGACGTCCGGCTCCTGGCCGTCGAGCCAGGAATCGACGAACTGTTCTACAGCTTTCTCAAGCACCTGGACATCGTTGTCGTTGTCCGAGCCATTCATCGGGTATCCTCGAATGTGCTGGTCAGGGCCGCCATGGCCCGCGAGACAAGCCGCCGCACCGCGTCAGGGCTCCTGCCGAGTTTCTCGCCTGCCTGTCGGTACGAGAGCCCATCGATCCTCGTCAGGACAATCACTTCTCTGAGTTCAGGGTTCAACGCATCCATCGCCTTCTCGAGCGCATCGAACTCCTCTTTTCTGGCAACGACCGTACTTGGGGTCGTCGTACCCGCGGGATCTACGGTCCCAACAGACCCGCATTCCGTGCTCTCTCCCTTCTTCTTAAACGGGATTTCTCTGCGGATGTCGCGTTTGGCCGCGTGAAATTTGTCCAGAATATCGCGGAGCCGGTTCTCGGCGATCTTTGACAACCAGCGCAAGAAGTCCCCCTCGTTCTGGTAGGTGAAATCCTCCAGGCCTCCGAGCGCCAGCATGAGCGCATCTTGAACCACGTCTACAGAGTCGAGCTTGGGCCGGAGTCGCCGGTCGATGCGAAGCCGGATGATTCGTCGCACTCTCTCGCCGTAGATATCGCAGAGTTGACTCAGGGCGGATGGATCCCCTTGCTGGGCGAGCGCCACCAGCTGTTGCGTCCTGTCGATGCCGCCGGGACTCATTTGTGTTCACTCCAACGATCATCGGTTTCATCAAGATCTTACCAATTTCTGCCGAAGACCACAATCCATCCGCCAGGCCACCGTTGCTTTTTCGTTCTCAAGAATAGGACCAGTCAGAACCAGGATATGTCAGGAACCACAAGACAATAGGGAGGCCAACAATGGACACTGAGATGAATCTAAGAAGGTGGCTGGCAATAGGAGTCGGCTGGGCTGCCGGTGTATATCGGCCAGCGAGTGTGCACAATCCCGCCCTGGGTGTGAGGATGGAAGCAAGGGCTTCCCTTGTGCTTTTCCTGGCCCTAGGCCTTGCTGCAATCAGTTCGGCAGCTGAGGACACCTGGACTAGGAAGGCTAATATGCCCACGGCAAGATCCGCCCTGTCCACCGCTACTGTGGGGGGAAAGGTCTATGCTATCGGTGGCAGGGCAACCACCAGTTCCGCTGCGATCTCGACCGTGGAAGAGTACGATCCCGCAACGGATACTTGGACGTCGAGAACGGATATGCCAACGCCGAGGATGTTGCTTGGTGCCTGTGCTCTGAACGGGAAGATCTATGCCATTGGCGGCCGACAAGGCCCCGCGGGCGATCCGCTCTCAACAGTAGAGGAGTATGATCCTGCAACGGACAAGTGGACAAGAAGAGCCGACATGCCAACTGCAAGAAGGTGTAGCGTCAGCGCGGTCAACGGGAAGATCTACGCGATTGGCGGGCGAGGAGCGGTCATTGGGGGGATTGAAGACTATGGCGAAGATCTTTCCGTCGTGGAGGAGTACGACCCTGCGACCGATACGTGGACAAGGAGGAGCGACATGCCCACCGCGCGATCGGGACCCTGCACCAGTGTCGTGAACGAGAGGATCTATGCCATCGGCGGATTCACAGGCATAGTAGGTGAAGGCACGGGCATCTACAGCACTATGGAAGAGTACGATCCCGCCACTGACTCTTGGACAGCGAGGACCCCTATGCAGACCCCGAGGGCTGCCTTTGCTGCCTGTGCGGTAGGGGGGAGGATCTACGCCTTCGCCGGGACGCCTTTCACAACATATCTTTCCACCGTAGAGGCGTACGACGTAGCCACGGACACGTGGGAGTACAAAGCCAACATACCGACGGCACGATCCAACTTCGGCGCGAGTGCGGTGGGCGGGAAGATCTATGTTATTGGTGGACGAACCTGGGGTAACGTCGTCATCTCCACCGTCGAAGAATATGATACGGGACTGGCCACCCCATCGCCTGACTTCAATGGCAATGGCACGGTCGATATCAAGGATCTCCTGAGAGTCATTGAATCGTGGGGACAGCATGATCCATCTCTGGATATTGCCCCAGCACCCTTTGGCGATGGTGTAATAGACGCGGCAGACCTGGAGGTCCTGATGAATTGTTGGGGGCAGGAAGTGGCCGACCCCACGCTGGAGGCCTGCTGGAAACTGGATGAGGCCGAAGGGGATGTGGCCTACGACAGCGTCGGCGAGAACGATGCCGTCGTGGTGGGGGATGCCGTCTGGCAGCCTGCTGGCGGTGCGATCGACGGGGCGCTGGAATTCAACGGGATGACTTCGGTTGTCGCGGGCCCGGTTCTGAACCCATCGGATGGTCCGTTCAGTGTCTTCGCCTGGATCAAGGGCGGCGCGCCGGGCCAGGTGATCCTCTCGCAGGCCGACGGGGCCAACTGGTTGATGGCAGACAGTTCACAGGGCTTTTTGATGACTGGACTACGCAGTTCAGGTCGGTCAAGCCAAACACTGTGCTCAGAGACCGTGATTACAGATGACAGCTGGCACCGGGTTGGCCTGGTCTGGGAGGGCGCCGCCAGAATCCTGTACGTCGACGATGTCGAAGTCGCCGGGGATGTACAGGGCAATCTCGCAGGAACGTCTGCGGGTTTGTATATCGGGGCCGGAAAGGCCTTGGAGCCGGGCAGCTTCTTCTCCGGCCTGATTGATGACGTCCGCATCTATAGCCGCGCGGTTACACCCTAGTGGCAGGTGACCTATGCTTGCCAGGACAGACAAACAGAATGTACGATGGATGAAGGAGAGACAATCATGAATGGAAAGAGAATGACGACCCTCGTATACTTGGCAAGTTGCTTGCTGTTCTGCGTGATCGCCGGCCAACTGCTGGGTAGTAACAACGAGGTCTCCCTGGCGGCCGGCATGGCGCCCTGTGATATGGCCGGGACGTGGCTTGGCAAGTTCCCCATCGAGAACTCACCGTACCAAATCCCCTTGCTCGTAACGGAGACGCTCACACCACTTGACCCGACGGGTGACAGGCTTGCCTGTGTGATGCGAATGCTGAATTCGGACTTCACCTTCACGGGCATGTTCCCGGAAACCAATCTGGTCTCCGACTTGGTTGGTGAAGCGGTCCGGACCGGGCCCGAGACGTACGAACTCAGCGTCATCGGGTACGGAGTCAGGAAGCCCGTCCTGGACGATGTGGCGTGGGCAGACCGTGGTCAGGTCCAATGGATCTGGATCCTGAGCGGCTCGGCGACATGCACCGACGGCGATCATCTGGAGCACGATCTGATGCTCTCACTCTACAGTGGGATCGATAATTTGGACTTCACGTTTCCCTGGGCGCCGGATGTGCCGTTCCCCTTGCACGATCAGGACCTCGATGACGATGGCCTGCCTGACGAGGGCGAGGAGCCCATCATGCAGGTCCCGTTCTCGCACGTGTCCAAACCTGCGCCACGGCCGATCCTGCTGTGATGCGGTGGCCGCAGAAGATCACCACGCGGCGACGATGCAGTCATACGCTGCGAGCTGACGGGGCATTAGGCTGTCAGCTCGCGGCGTCTCCCGATCTTAGGACTACCTGGCCACGCTTCGCTCCATGAGTAGCCTCGGACTACTGTTCTTTTTCGACGAGTGCTCTGAAGCGAAGATGATCGCGCAAGGGGTCCCAGACCGGATCAATGCGAAGCAGAGGAACGGACAGTTCGCCAGGGATGCGCAACAGGCGCATGATCTGATCGATGGCCAGATCATGCTCGTCGACCATTGCGTAGATGCGGGCCAGGTTCTCGACGAGAAAGAGACCACCCCACGCCTCCTTGGCCACAGGGAGAAGCTCAACTGCGAATTGACCCTCTCGGATGGCGTCGGTTTTACGACCGAGCCCTGCGTAGGCGATGCCCAGCGCACTGTGGAACTGCGGATCTTGCGGCTGTTCCTGGATCTTGGCTTCCAGCGTCAGTCTCGCGGAATCGTAGTGTGCAAGTTCCCCTTCTCGGTCTCCCATCAATCCGCTGACCTGAGCCCGGAGCAACGCTTTGGGCACAGAATACTGTTCTGTGTCGAAAAACTCAGAAGAATCATCGGAGAGCATCTCCTGGGCCTTCTGGTAGTTTCCGTCGTAGATCTCGAGGAGAACGGCCTGGTGAGCCAAGAAATCGTCGTCGTTAATGTCAACGTTCTCGAGGGCCTGGTCTATTACGGCCCGTGCCCTTTCCGTCTTGCCCTTCCAACTCAGCAGCACCCTGATCATGTGCCCGTATGGCAGGACCAACTCCGGATTCAAAGTGATCACGCGGCTACAGTAATGCTCGGCTTGCGGATAGTCGCGCAACAGGGCACAGGTTTGCCCCAGGACCAGGACCGACAGCGGGGAACGTGGATCGAGCTTGTATGCTTCCTTGAAATCTGCCAAAGCCTCCTCCAGTTTCCCTTGGCGCCTCTTGACGGCTCCGATGAATGCAAGAAGCAGGCCGTCATGGGGCGCGCTCTTGCGGACAATGGCGAACTCTTCCAGGGCTCGGTCATATTCCAGGCGGCCCCAATACTGGTATGTGCCGAGCGTGAGGTGTGTCTCCGGACCATCGGGATCGAGTTCCAGTAGCTTGTCCATCGCTTGTTCTGCCATGGCAAGACGTGGGGGACTGCGGTCGTTGCGGTACCAATACAACATAAGGTGAGACTGGGCGAGACAGGCGTAGGCCGATGCGAACCGAGGATCCCACTCGACGGCCTTCTGAAACATCCGCACGGCGATGCGCCGGTTCTCCTCATCAAAACAACCCCGTTCCAGATAGGCAATGCCGCGCAGATAGTATTCATGGGCCTCAGGGTTGTCAGTGGGCTGAACGTGCAGGGCCTGGCGTTCCGGCTCAAGCAGAGTAATACCCAGCGCCTGCGCAACGCGTTCGGACAGATCAGATTGCACGCGAAACACGCCAGTCAGATTGCTGTCGTACGTGTCTGCCCAGATGGGCCTGTCGTCAGATGCCCTGACAAGCTGGGGTATGATTCTCAGTTGTCTTGTCGCGCCTGATGGCTGCTCATATTGGATCGTGCCTTCCAGAATATAGTCTACGCGCAGCTCTTTGCCTATTTCCCTGGTGGTCTTCCCTTCACTGTTGTATCGCATAGCGGTGTGGTACGAGATTGGCGCCAGGCCGTGAATGCCCGCCAGCCGTGCGGTGATGGTGCTGGTGAGCCCGTCGGCGAGATCTTCGTCCTCTGGCGGCCCGAGATTCTCGAAGGGAAGCACGACCAATCTCTTCTCCCCGATAACAGGTCCCGATGCTTCATGCCAGAGGGAGAGAACAAACAGGGTAAAGGCGACGACGAGGACGGCGGCGAGCCCGACCGCCATGGACCGCCAGGGTCTTGCCCCGGTCGCCGTTGAAGGGCGTGTCAGTCTCATGTCGGCAACGGCGTTACCCATCTGTTGAAGTCGTTTTTGAGGATCCTTCTCCAGACAGCGGCGAATAAGGCCCCGCAGATTCCCCGGAGTCTGCGAGGGCAGCGACCCCCAATCGGGTTCGCGTTCGAGCGTACGCGCCATCGTATCGGAGACGGTCTCGCCCTCGAAGGGGTGCCGGCCTGTGAGCATCTCGTAGAAAATGCAGCCAAAGGACCAGATGTCGGTGCGGTGATCGACAGGTCCGCCGCGAACCTGTTCCGGACTCATGTAGGCGGGCGTGCCGATGAGTCGGTCGGGGCCAGTCGCGGTGATATCGCTGTTCTTGCCTTCGCTTGCTGGGGCCTTGGCCAAGCCGAAGTCCAGCACCTTCACCCTATGATCCGGCGTGATCTTGATATTGCCGGGCTTGAGATCACGATGAACGACGTTCTTCTCATGGGCTGCCGAAATAGCCTCGGCAACCTGCTGGCCGATCGACAGAGCCTCCTCCAGCGGGATGGGGCCACGAGCTATGCGTGCCGCCAGAGTCTCACCCGGGACGTATTCAAGCACCAAGTAGACTGTACGGTCGTTGTGTTCGAGGACGTCATGAATCACGGCAATATTGGGATGATTCAGAGAAGCCAGGAGCTTGGCCTCGCGTTGGAAGCGCGCCCGCGCCGTCGGATTGCCAAGGGATTCGACTGGCATGCACTTGATGGCGACATGGCGGTCCAGTTTGGTGTCGCAAGCCAGGTAGACCACCCCCATGCCTCCTCGGCCGATCACCTCCTCGATCTGGAAATTGCCGAGCTTCTGCCCGACGAGATCATGCCCACTCAGAGCACCTTCGAAATCGCTCTCATCGGCGTGAACAAGAGAATCGAACAAGGTCTCGATTTCCCGCAAGTTTCGTAGTCTCTGCCTGATCTGAACTTCATACTTGGTGTATTGCGAGGCGAATTCGTCTATGTCGGGCCGCTCGCCTCGCACGTACGCGTCAACGAACCGCGTCAATGCCTCGTCCAGAATGGGGCCCTGATTGTCGTCTGTGCGTCCAACCATTAGATGCTCTCGTAGGCGATCGTCAGTGCCACGAGGGCCCGAGACAGGAGCATGGCGACGGCCCCTGTGCTCTTGCCCAGTCTCTCGGCGACTTCTGCGTGCGACAATCCTTCGATTCTGCTCAGTACAACGACTTGTCGCTGCTCCGGCTTCAGTTGATCCATTGCCTTTTCAAGTCGGTCCAACTGTTCCTTTTTGGATACGACGACGCTTGGCGTCGTTTCATCCACCAGGCCGTCAGGTTCGACATACCCTCCGGCAGTAGTCTCCCCCTTCCTGTAAAACGGAATCTCCCGGCGCACATCACGCTTCTCGGCAAAGAATCTGTCCAGATGGTCTCGCAGCTTGTTCTCGGCGATCCTCGACAGCCACCTCAGGAAGTCCCCTTCGTTTTCGTAGGTGAAGTCCTTCAGGCCGTCCAAAGCCAGGACGAGCACATCTTGGACCACGTCCACGGAATCGAGCTTGGATCGGAGCTGCTGGTCGATGCGAAGCCGGACAATTCGCCGTATGCGTTCGGCATAGATCCCGCAAAGTCGGTCCAGAGCCACCTGGTCTCCCGCCTTGGCCAAAGCCACCAAATATTGAGTTCTATCACTATTGACGCACATCAACGTTTGCTGACCCTGAACTATACCTCGGTATGAAGTAGACTCGCATCTGCTCGCCGGTTCAATCGGCGTTCGCGGCCGCGAAGAAGCGATCCCGCCCCCCCCCGAGACGCCATCGCAATGCTTTGCGGCACCACGAAGGCTTGTTTCTCGTGTCAAAGACCGCGGTTCAGGTGCCAAACAGACAGCCAGATTGTATCGATTCCACAAATAAATGTCAACGGAGGCGTGAAGTTGGTGGCCCCTTTCCGTTCTTACGTATAGGACCGCCGGATATCCGGATCACCGGGCGCAGCGGATGAAGGGCCTCGAGGCATCATGAACTGAGTTCAAAGACATGCTCTCGTCCAATGAGACGAGGAAGGAGAAGTGACCATGAACACAAGAAGAAGCATCAAAAGGAATACCACCCTTCTGGCCATTGTCGCGCTCACAGCCCTGCTGCCTACAGCTTTCCTGAGCGTTGTCGTCGAGAAGAGCTGGGCCCAGGACGGCGAGGAACCCTGGTGTGGCTGGCCGGCTGCTGGAACCTGGATTAGCTGGGCAGGTCCCTTTGGGCCTCTTACCGAACCGGCTATTATTCAGGAGACCTACACACCACTCGATCCGACAGGAGAAAGATTGAGTTATCGAGAGCAGTGGCTTAACGGAGACCCTACCATGATGGGCATGTATCCGGAAGCTGATTCCTGTAGCGATCTTGTTGGAGAGGCCGTGAGGACAGGACGCAATACCTACGACTACACAGTAATAGGCTATGGGGTACAGTCACAGCCGGGAAATCGTGGCAAAATCCAATATATTTGGGTGAACAGCGGCACTCTCACGGCAATCAATCATGACACGATGGAAGGTTCTGATATCTATTTGTCGGTCTATAGCCCAGACAAAGATGTCGACCCTGCAGACGGATATCCAGACGAGGGCGCGGAGCCGGATGTGTGTCTCGGTCCTATGGAAGGTGTCTCGAAGCGGGTGCCATTGATGCCCGTTTGCGTGCCGGAGCCAATGCCTTGAGCGGTCTCGATAGCTGCCGTGTGTTCAATACAGACGGTCTGCAATGGGAACGTCCTCAGAAGGGCTGCTGGTCTTCGGCATTAGCAGCCCTTCTTCTGAATTCATAGTATCGGCTGGGTGACACTTGGCACCTTCTGGACCGGCCTCATTGACGATGTCCGCATCTACAACCGGGTGGTGAAGCCGTAATGAGAACGGCCCACGCACCGAATTCTCAAGGGCTGGTGGCAGACGGACCGCCGGCCCTTTGTTCACGGTATGTGAGATACACTTGCCGGGCGTTGACCCTATTCTTTCATTCCCACCAGCCTCTTGAAACGAGCCTGTTCCCACAGGGGGGCCCAGGTAGGATCGATGCGGAGCAGAGGAATGGAGAGTTCGCCGGGGTTTTGCACCAGATACTCGATCTGATCGATGGCGGCATCGTGTTCGCCCACCATCGTGTAGATGCGTGCCAGATCCTCGAGTCGCCACAGGCCTACCCATGCCTCTTTCGTCACCGGCAACAGATTCACGGCCATGCGACCTTCGTGTATCGCGTCGTCGTTGCGACCGAGCCCGGCGTAGGCGATGCCAAGGGCACTGTGCAGAGAGGCGTCTTGCGGCTGTTTCTGGATTTCCTCCTCCAGCAGAATCCGAGCCGCATCGTATGACTCCTGTGCAAGTCGGTGATTGCCTTCGAGCAGGGCAATCTGTGCCTCAAGTTGGGCTTTGGGTATGGAGAAGAACTGCGTCTTCAAAAGCGCTGCTTCATGCATCGCGAGGAACTCTCGCGCCGCCGCGTAATCACCGTCGAGAATGTCGAGAAGGACTACATAGTAGGCGAGAAAGCCGTCTTTGTGCAGGTCAACGTGCTGGCTCGCCTGGTTCAATACCTCACGGGCCGCTTGTGTGTCACCCTGCCAATCAAGTAGCGTCTTGATGTGTCGGGCATAGGGATTGGTCAGATCCGGACTCAATGAGACCACGCGTTGGTAGTAGCCATCTGCTTGTGGATAGTCCCGCAGTATGGCGGACGTGTCGGCCAGGCATTGCATAGAAAGGGACGAGCGAGGGTCAAGCTTCGCCGCCTTCTCGAAATTGCCCAACGCCTGACCCCATTTTCCCTGGCGTCTCTGTACGGCCCCCAGGAAGATGGCGAGGAGACTATCATTCGGTCTGCTCTTCACCACAATGGCCAATTCCTGCAAGGCTCGATCGTAGTCGAGAAGGCCCCAATAGTAATATATCCCCAGCGTTCTATGTACCTCAGGCAGATCGGGTGCGAGGCTTACGGCCATGTCCACCGCCTGTCTGGCCAGGCCCAGACGCGCCTCACTGCGGTCATGTCCGTGGAAGTACATGGCGAGATGTGCTTCGGCCAACGTGGCATGCGCGAGCGCAAACTGAGGATCAAGGTCCGCGGCGTTCTGATACATCTGGATGGCAAAACGAGCATTCTCTTCCTGAATGCATCCTCGCTCCATATATGCATCGCCGCGGAGGTAGTAGTCATAGGCCTCCAGGGCGACCTTCTGGTGAACAACCGCGCCGCGGCAGGACTACCGGATGTCCCCTCGGATGGGAGCAATCGACTGGTGGCGGGCGACTACGACACGCCGGAGCAGCGCATCGGCACCTTTCAATACGGACGTGCGTGGGAATCCTGCGTGACCATGACTCACTGCGACGATGGCGGCGGCTGGTCCTATCGGCCGGACGGGCGCACTCGCAGTCTCGACGAATGCATTCAGATGCTGGTCAGCACCGTCACCGGCGATGGGAACCTCCTGCTGAACATCGGTCCCCTGCCCACCGGCCGATTCCAGCCGCAGGAAATCGCCAATCTCCAGGGGATGGGCCAGTGGCTCCGCAAATACGGCGAGAGCATCTACGGCACGCGAGGCGGCCCCTATCACAACGGTGGCTGGGGCGGGAGCTGCCACAGGGACCGCACACTCTATCTCCACGTGTTCCAATGGGCCGGCGACACGTTTCAACTGCCCCCGTTGCAGGCCAAGGTCCTGCATGCCGCCGTGTTGACGGGCGGCGTAATCGAACTGGAACAGACCGCCGAAGGTCTGACCGTCGTTCTGCCGGCCTCCCAGCAGGACAAGACCGACACCGTGGTCAAGCTGGAATTGGATTCGCCAGCCCGGGACGAGTTCGTAGATGGTAAACCGCTGAGTGTTTCCCCGCCCGTCCCCCTGACACTGCACTCACCGGTTGATTACCAGGTCTTCCAGCGGCGGACATGGTTGGAGGGCGAGATTTGCATCAGTGGCTGCGTGCCGAGTGGCAGCGATAGCCTTGAGGTGCAACTCACCGGTGAGTCACTCCACGATAATCTACCCGGTGGGTGGATAACCGTTGGGTTCGACGCTCGTGTTCGATACCATCTTCACAAGAGCCAGTCGCAGCTCGGGTGAAATCTCTGGCCACCGGTTAACAATCGTCCTCAGGCCAGGGTCGATTTCCATCGCAAAAAACAAGCCAGAAACAAGCTTTTGATCCGCCCTGGAATCAGGCTTGCTCCTGGC
>DCUI01000287.1:30159-40449 GCA_002327785.1 Phycisphaerales bacterium UBA2218 | reverse complement strand
ACATCATCATGGTCGGCGAAATGCGCGACCTTGAAACGACGAGCTTTACGATCACGGCCGCCGAGACCGGCCACCTGGTGTTCAGCACGCTGCACACGATCAACGCGTCGCAGAGCATCGAGCGTATCGTCGATATCTACCCGGCGGGACAGCAAAACCAGATCCGGACCATGTTGGCCAACACGCTGCAGGCGGTCATCTCCCAGACCCTGTTCAAACGGGTCGATCAGCCGGGCATGGTGCCCTGCACGGAGATCCTGCTGTGTACCTCCGCGACGCGAAACTGCATCCGCGAGAACCGGATCTACGAGATTCCCAACATCATCGAGACCTCTCGACGGCTGGGCATGCAGAGCATGGACAACAGCATCGCCGAGATGTACTTTAAGGGGTTCATCGACCGTGACGAGGCCATCGTGCGGTCCAGCAACCCGGGGAAAATGGAAAAGACACTGGTGGCCGCCGGCAAGCTCAACGACGCGTCCCAGGCGGCTCCCATCGGAACGGCACGGTAACGGAGAATAGGCATGGCAACACAGACGATTTCCCGGCAGGAAGAAGCTTCCGCTTCTGAAAGCTGGCAAGGCGCGAATCATCGTAGTTCCACGGACAGCGGCCGCAGCCACGGCCAGGCGGAAGGGGCAAGCGGCCACGACGCATCCGTCATGGGCAAGCTCCGTGGGTTCCGTGTGGAGTTCGGGCCCAGCCGCAAGGATATTCTCCATTTCACCAGCCAATTGGCCGTCATGATTCGCGCCGGCATCAGCCTCCAGGACGCTCTGGAGGGGATTTCCAGCCAACAGGACAACCAGAAGTTCAAGGCCGTCATTCGCGACCTGAAGATGCGCATCGAAGAGGGCAACAGCTTCTCGCAGTCGCTCGCGGAGCATCCGCAGGTCTTCTCGAATCTCTACATCAACATGGTGGCGGCGGCCGAAGCCTCCGGCTCGCTCAGCGACATGCTGCAGAAGCTCGCCGAATACCTCGACGAGGAAGCCGAAACGCGTTCGCAGGTCAAGAGTGCGATGGTCTATCCGGTCATCATCGCCGTGATGGCGGTCAGCGTGACGGTCTTCCTGTTGTGCTTCGTGTTGCCGCGATTCACGGCCATCTTCCGGGGCAAGGAGCATCTGTTGCCCATGCCGACCATCATACTCATGGCGAGCAGCGCGTTCCTTCGCAACTGGTGGTACGTGATCATTCCGTCGATCGGCGCCGCCATGTGGGGTTTCTACTTCTTCATCAATACGACGGTGGGACGCTTGTGGTGGGACAAGACCAAGCTGGTGCTCCCGCTGATTCGCACGTTGTGTCGGAGTCTCTACATCACGCGTGGTTTGCACACCATGGGTGTGCTGACCCGGGCCGGTGTGCCGATTCTCAACACGCTGTCGATCACCGCCCACATCTCGGGCAATATCCTCTATAAGGACATGTGGCTCTACGTCTATGAGGAGGTCCGGCAGGGCAAGAAGGTGGCCTCGGCCCTGGCGCAGTCCAGACTGATGCCCAGCAGCGTGGTGCAGATGATTCGCAGCGGCGAGGACTCCGGCAACATGGCTGACGTTTTGAGAGATGTCTCCAACTTCTACGCACGCGAGCTTCGGACCGTCATCAAGGCGGTGACCTCGATGATCGAGCCGATCATGATCGTCTGCATGGGATGCCTCGTCGGCTTCATCGCCATGAGCATCATCCTGCCGATCTTCAAGATGTCGAGTCTGGTCTCGGGCAAATAGTCTCGCGCAATCCCGGGGAGGATGACAGCAATGGCTCATAAGACGGCATGCCAGGGATTTACCCTGATTGAAGTGTTGATCGCGACCATCCTGGTCGGCCTGTCCATCGCGGCGTTGGTCGGTGCGAACAGCTCGTTCACCATGGCCAACGGCGCGGGGACCGACCTGTCGACTGCCGAGTTCCTGGTCGAGCAGATCCGGGAACTGACGACTCTGCTGCCGGTGGTGGACCCGGCCGTGGCTGCCGGGACTCGCGTGACGGTGCTGGGCCCGGAAAGCGGCGAAATCTTGGCTACGTATGACGATGTGGATGATTTCGATGGGGCGTCCTTCTCACCGCCCATCGGCGCCAACAAGACGGTGTTGACGGAGTTCGCCGCATTCAGCCAACAGGTGACGGTCGACAAGGTGAGTCCATCGAACCTCGATCTGGTGGTTGCCGATACGTTTGACAGCGCTTTCGTGCGGGTCACCGTCCGCGTTCTCCAAAACGGGCGACAAGTCGTATCTGCGAGCTGGATTCGGGCGAGGTATTGAGGCAACATTTATGATCCGCACATGGGAATGTCGTAATCCTCCGATCCGCCGTCAGGGTTTCACGCTGGTGGAGTGCCTGATCGGCCTGGCCATTTCGGCGATGCTGTTGGCGGCGGTCGCCACGGCTTTCAACGCCTCCATCGTCAGCTACGGCGAAAACGAGGACATGTTCCGCGCGATCAACAACGCCAGGCAGGCGATGGCCAGAATGACCGCCCAACTCCGCACGGCCGGGTACGTCGATCCCAATGGCGTTGTCTATGGGGTTCCCCATCTCACGTCGCCCGGGCCCTCCTGCACGCTATACAAGGCGGACGAATCCGGAAACATGGAGATCATTCGATTCGAGTACCGCACGAACAACAAGCTGTACCTCGTGAAAGGAAACACGAGCACGAGTCCGGAGTATGTCCTGTGCGACGGAGTCACCGCCGCGACATTTACGACCATATCCAAGAACGGCGTGGACGCCACGGGGGTGCAGATCTCGCTGACCGTTCGGAGCGGCAACGACAATCGCAGCGTCAGCCGCACCCTTTCAGGGGCAGCGGTGGTTCGCCGGAACCTCGGCTCATAAATCCGCATCAGCCCGCAAATAATTGTTTGCTTTTTCCATGTGGGCGAGGCATACTATCACCACGACCTTTGTCATGGGCGGCTAGCTCAGTTGGCTAGAGCACCAGCTCGACACGCTGGGGGTCAGAGGTTCAAGTCCTCTGCCGCCCATTTCCTTTTCTCCTCACGGGTGTTTCCTTCCGGTGTGGATGTTCCCCGGGCGCGAAGCGCGATCAGCCCGTTTGGTGTTTCTGGCTGAGCATCCGTTCGAGCTGGTCGAGCAAGGGGAGTTGGCTCTTGAGGATCTTGTCTCGGGCCTCGGAGAGGGGGAACCAAGCGGCGCGGTCTGCCTCGGGGAAAGAGCACTGCCGGCCGGAGCGAGGGGGGTATTCCATCGTGAAGGTGTTGCTCCTGGCCGCTTCGGCGTCGCAATCGCCCTCGATTGCCCAGGCGTGGACGATCTTGCCGCCGGCTTGCCGGATGAATTCGAGAGGATGGAAGTCACCGCAGGCCGTGAATCCCGTCTCTTCCTGGAATTCCCGTTTGGCGGCATCCAGGGGGGCTTCGTCCGTGAACTCGCCTTTGGGGATAGACCATGCACCGAGGTCCTTTCTCGCCCAGAAGGGTCCGCCCGGATGGACGAGAAACACCTCGATCTGTCCCTGCCGCCTCCTGAACATCAGCAGTCCGGCACTCTTCGCAGACATAACTCCCACCCCGTGGGGACCCGTGACCCTCACGGTGATATGCACAAAAAGGAATCGCAGGTGGCGATCCACTCAGCAGTGATTCGCCACCTGCGACAGACATAGACTCTATATACACAACGTAGAAATGTCGGGATGGAGTACAAACACATCGCCCCGACCATGCCAATGGGAACCGATCTCTACAAGCTGTGCCTGGCCGCGGAACCGATCAGTAGCGGGGTCTTCCGCCGCCGCCACCGCCACTGCGGGGACCGCGATCCCGCCCGCCGCCGCCACCGCCGCCGCGATACCCGCCGCCGGGTCGCCCGCCTGGCCTTCCGCCGCCGCCGCGCGGTCCGCGGTCATGGCCGCCCGGCCGTCTGCCGCCGCCAAAACCTGAGGCGGCCGGCTTGGTGCGGCCCATCTCGACGTGGATCGGACTACCCTTGAGTTCCTTGCCGTTCATGTCATTGATTGCGGTCTTGGCCTGGTCTTCGTTCGGCATTTCCACGAAGCCGAACCCTCGAGATTCGCCGGTGGCGCCGTCCCGAATGATCTTGACCGACGCGACATCGCCAAAAGGAGCGAAGGCTTCGCGCACTTCGTCCTCGGTGGTGTCGGCGGCAAGATTCCCGATGTAGATGTTCATTGACCTACCTTCCTTTCCGTAGGGGTCCTTATATGGAGGGCATACCGGCTACACAGATCAACGTTTCACCGCGTAGGCATATCTCGATGCCCGTCGTCTGCCTAATGCTATACCAGAATATGAGAGGCAGGGGAATAGCCATCCCAGAATTTTTGGAGCAAATCTATGGCGTTTTTGCCGGCAGAAGCCCCTTGCCGGGGGAGGATTGGCGGCGGCCTACGGCCTTGTTCGGAGAGTAACCTGGGGGCCACGCAGATAGAACGGGGTCAGGGACAGCGGGTCCGCGAATCGGCCGGCCAGGGCCTTTTGGCGTCCGAGGCGGTGAACGTTGGCCGCACGGGGGGGCCAATACCGCTCGTGAAGGATCGTTACATTCGCCATCGCGAACTCCTCGCGATGGTACAGCAGCCCGTCCCCGAGCACGCCGAGAAGCCCGTTCCCGGCGAATCCATCCGCGATCTCGGCGGTCGTCATCAGGGAATCGCGATGGATCTTCCGCCAGACAGCGCCGCCTGGAGCAGGGATCCGGTAGCCGGGGTCTTCCTCCCCCGCACGCTGGAGCGAGTTTGCATCGGCCGGGGCGAGATCGTAGACGCTCACATAGAATTGCCCGCGTTTGGCGTCGAACAGGGTGGCGATTCTATCGGGAAGAGGGTCCGGCCCCGGCTCGGCCTGATTGTCCCCGGACGCCCCGGCCAGATTGGCGGCGACGATATCCAGGGAGCCGACTGTAACGATCCGGACCGCCTGGGCGAGGTGCATGGTCTTGGCCAGGGTCGCGGCGATCCGCAGGCCTGTGAAACTCCCGGGCCCGATGGCGATATGGATTTGGTCGATATTCTGGGGCGTGAGGCCATGTCGGATCAGCATGCCTTCGATCTCCGGGAAGATCTCGGCACTGTGCTGCATAGGGCTCGAGAAGGTCGATTCCTCGATCAATCGGTCCCCGATGGCCAGCGCGACCGAGCCGATCCTACTGGAGGTTTCGACTGCCAGAACGAGCGGCGAAAAGTGGGTATTTGTCGTTTTATCCTGCTTATCCATATTGCCGTCATCCTTGCCGCTAAAGGCGCCCATTTTTGCAGACTCAATTTCCCCGCAGTCGGCCAGCGATGGGCGATTCTATTTGAGGTGATTCTGATTTTATCGGTCAAAGAAGCTGGGGGGTGATTTTTCCCTTGCAAAAAATTGACTATTTTAATAGATTGAAGTCGTAACTCTGTCCTACATCCTTCCAATGGAGGTTGTAAATAACCAGCTACGGTAACAGGTTTTCCATAAGAGGGTGACGACATTATAGGCAGGAGGTTAGGTTTTGGACAGGCCAAGTGGGTACGCTAAGTCTGTGCGGAAGGGGACCGCTTCGACAATTTCGGTATTGGTCTTGCTGGCCGCAGCATGCCTTGTGCACGTGACTCCGTCACCGGCAGCGCCGGGAGATGATGACGCCAGGATGCGTCAGATGGTTCAGTACATCGTGAGCGTCGGGCAGCAGCAGTATGACCGTGGCTCCTACATCGAGGCGCAGAAGACCCTCCTGAAGGCCCAGGAGTATGCCCAGCACCTCGATCCCATCGAGCAACGCCGGTTGGAGTCGCTTCTCGCCAGGGCCGGCAAGGCTGCCACGGAGCGTAAGCGTATCGAAGAGGCCAGGCTGGCTGCGGATGAACTGAGCCGTAAGGGGGATATTCTTGCTGCGCGGGCGCGGATCGAGAGCGTCAAGGACAGTGAGTTCCTGACCGCCAAGGAGCGTCAGGAGATCACAAACCTGCTCCGTGGCGCCAGTCCGTCCCCCGTTCCTGTCGTTGCCAGCGTTACTGCGCCCGTACCAAGCGACACGGCGTCACCCGTTTCGGGGCCCGTCGTGGCGACGCGGGCGGATGCACCGAAGGAAGTCCCGCCGGTTGCCGGAGATGCCCTGGAACGGTACAAGAGCAGCATTGCCGAGACGTACTACAAGAGCATGGCGGCTTACCAGACCCGCGACCTGACGGCCGCCAAAGAGGGTTTTACCAGGGTTCTCCAGAGCGGGTTGATGCCGGTTGCGATGGCCGATTCGATCCGTGGTTATCTTGCGGATATCGAGGCCGCCCAGACCGGCGGCGTGCGACGCCCCGTGGCGCTCGCTGACGTTTCGGCCCAGGCAATGCCGGAGATCGGCGCCCTGACCCCGGCCAATGCCCCGGCGAATCTCCGTGCACAGAACACATCCGCCGGACAGGGCGAAAGGGAGCGTATCCAGAACCTGTACAACCGCAGTCGGGAGCTCTACATCCAGGGCGAATTGGCTGCCGCCCGCCAGGGCTTCGAGGAAGTCGCTCGCAGCGGCCTGATCTCGGCGCCTCCGGGACTGCGTCCGGAGGACTATGTTGCCCAGATCAATGAGCAACTGGCCTCTCAGGCAGCGCCGTCCCTGTCGCCTCAGGCGGCGCCGGTGATCCCCATGGTGCTTGTGCCGACGCGGGAGCCGGGCGTAACGCCGCTTTCTGCGCAACCGGCCGCGGGAGAGGGCGGGTTCGTGGAGGAGATCAATCGTCGCAGGAACACGATCCGCTCATACGCCGAGAATATCGTGAACGATTCCATTGAGCAGGCCCAGAAATTCATGGCCCAGGGCGACTTTGCGTCCGCGCGGGACCGTGTGGAGAATGCGATCCGCGTCGTCAATGAGTATCAGTTGTATCTCGGCGACGAGCTATACAAGCAGCACACACAGCGTCTGAATGGGACCTCGGACCGCATCCGTGAGGCTCAGGCCGAGAAGGACAAGCAACTGGCCGAGCAGAAACGCCAGGAGGCTGCTGATGCGCAACGCCAGTACAGGACACAGGCCGAACAAGACCGCCAGCGTCGAATCGACGAGCTGATGGAACGGGCGAAAGCTTACTGGAAACAGCAGCAGTTCGAAGCAGCCCAGGGACAACTCGATGCCCTTTTGCACATCGATCCCCTTAACGATGAGGCCCTGACGCTGAAGGACATGGTCGAGGACATGATCTACTTCCGCAAGCAGATCGAGCAGCAGAAGCTCGACCGCCGGCAGACTGCCGATATCAAGCTGAGCACGGACGAAGCGACCATTCCCTACGCCGACGAGATCACGTACCCGAAGAACTGGCGTGAGATCGCCGAGAAGCGTAAGCCGGAGGCGCCGTTCCAGTTGGACCCGGCGAACGCGCAGACCTATGAGCAGCTCGAGCAAACCGTGGATCTGTCGGCGATCACGCAGCAGACGCCGGCCAGCGAGGTGTTTGAGATTCTGCGTAATTCCGTTCAGCCCCCTCTGAACCTCGTGGTGCTGTGGCGCGATCTGTACGAGAACGCCACGATCGAGCCGTCCAGCGCGGTGCAGTTCGACGGGCCGGCGAGCGTCCGGCTTGGCACGGCATTGGAGAATGTGTGCAGTGCTTTGACCGACCCTCTGGCGACCAGCGACGATTACCGCGTTGACTACGTCGTAAACAAGGGCGTTGTCACGGTCGCGACCCGCATCGGGTTGCCACGGAAGAAGCTGGAAACCCGTGTCTACGACGTCAGTGACTTGGTCAACCCGCCGTCTACCGGAATGGGGATGATGGGTGGCATGGGAATGGGAATGGGAGGCATGGGTAGTTATGGTGGTGGCATGGGCGGAATGGGGGGCATGAGTGGAATGGGCGGAATGGGAGGCATGGGCGGCTATGGCGGCGGCGGCATGATGGGTGGGAGCATGGGTGGCATGGGCATGGGTGGCATGAGTGGAATGGGCGGCTATGGTGGCGGTATGGGCGGCATGGGAGGTATGGGTGGGGGTATGGGGGGCATGGGTGGAGGGATGGGCGGATATGGTGGTGGCATGAGTGGTGGTATGGGCGGCATGGGAGGCATGGGTGGCGGGATGATGGGCGGCATGGGCGGCATGGGTGGCATGATGGGCGGCATGGGCATGGGGGGCGGCATGAGCTCCTATCAGAGCATGTCGATGGCCTACGGCCTGCGGGATATGATCGAGCAGAGCATCGAGCCGGATAGCTGGTATGACCTCTCTGAGACGGGCGAAGGCACGATCACGATCTACCCTCAGGAATCCCCCAAGAAGCTGGCCATCAGCACGACCCCGGAGGTACACCAGCAGATCGAGAAGCTGTTGGATGAACTCCGTAAGGCCCTCGGGCATCAGGTCTCGATCGAGGCACGGTTCCTCTCGGTCACGGAAAACTTCCTTGATGATATCGGACTGGACTTGGACTTCAGCTACAACTTCGGTGGCAAATTCGGTGTTGCCACATTCAACCAGGGGTCCTCTGTTGTGAGCGCGCCGTCGGTCGGCACGGGTATCGCGGGCAACCTGGGCAACATCACGAGCGAGAACCCGGGCATGAGTATCGCGGGCGGGTACGGCTCGATCCTGGACGATCTGCAGGTCGCTTTCCTGTTGCGGGCCACTCAGGCGAGGCAGGATTCGAAGGCCCTGGCGGCACCGAAGGTGACGGTCATCAGCGGCGAGCCCGCGTCGTTCTCTTTGTACGATCAGGTTTCCTATGCCTTGCCGCCGACCGAGACGCAAGGATATGTGACTTCGTCGTCGGGCACTACGACGGGCACGACGCAAGGGACGTACCAGAACGTGTACTCCACGTATGTCGGCAGCTACCTGTACATCACGCCGACAATCACCAAGGATAAGAAATACGTTCTGCTGAACATTCAGACACAGCAGACCGACCTGCTCGGGTTCGCCCGGCACGCGATTGAACAACAGAATGACGACACGGATACCGGCGATACCGCCGATGAGAATGATGTCACCGTGACGCACGTGCAGGTTCCGGAAACGGAGACCTCCACCGTCACGACGCGTGTGAGCGTGCCGGACCGTGGAACGTTGCTGTTGGGCGGCCACAAGCTGGCGCAGCAAGTGGCGAAGGAGACCGGCGTGCCGGTTCTGAGCAAGATCCCGATTCTCGGGCCGCTACTGTTCAGCAACCGCAGCATGGTTCGCGACCAGAAGGTCCTTCTGATCCTGGTCAAGCCAACGATCATTCTGCAGGAAGAGGCCGAGCAGGAGGCGATTGCGGCGATGGAGGAACCGATCCTCAACTCGCTGCGGCGGTAGTTCAGCACAGTCGTGTGTTTGACGATAATCTGCACGCGAGGGGTACTTCTATACGGTCATTGTACGGACTTGAGCACAGTTGAATGGAAGTAGGCATTATGAAAGAGCAGATTCAGGAGCGACCCGGCGCCTGGCGGCTGCTGATTAGCTCCATGCTAATCCTCTGCGCTCAGGCGGGCCTGGGAGCGGCGGGTGAACTCTCCCTTTTTTCTTTATCGGACACAATCGCGTTGCAGGGAACGGCTTTGGATGAGGCCGGCGCCCTGCTCGTGCGTTTTGTGGACGGGGGCGCTGTTCCCGTGAGTTGTCCGGACCTGGTGGGACCTCGCACGCAGCGGGCCAGGCGTGCAACCATCTCGGGCCGAATCGTTGAGGGCTCCGGCATCGAGCGCCAGTATGACGAGGTCGTGCCGGGGTTGACCCTCGTGACGCTGCCGAAGGGGACCTCGACCGCCGAGGCGGTGATGAAGTTCACGGCGTGCCCGGACGTCCTATATGCCGAGCCGAACTACAAGTACCAGCTCAATCGTACGCCCAACGACGAGAAATTCGGCGACCAATGGGCCCTGAACAATACGGGCCAGGCCGGTGGGCTCGTGGACGCCGATATCGATGCGCCGGAGGCCTGGGATATCATCACCGGGAACAAGGATCTGCTCGTGGCCGTTCTGGACACGGGCATCGACGCCACCAACGCGGACGTGGCACTCAACCTCTGGAACAATCGCCAGGAGGTGAACGGCAAGCCGGATACCGACGACGACGGCAACGGCTATATCGACGACTTCTACGGTTATGATTTCATCAACAACACGGCCGACCCTGTGGATGATGTCTACCATGGGACCTATGTGGCGGGCATCATCGGTGCGTTCGGAAACAACATGATCGGCATCTCCGGCGTCTGCTGGAACGTCAGTCTGATGATCTGCAAGGTTGGCGACGCCGACGGCGTGAACCTGGATGCCGCGGTGGCGGCGGTCCAGTACGCCACGGTCTCAGGCGCCAAGATCATCAACGCCTCCT
>DCUI01000287.1:0-30099 GCA_002327785.1 Phycisphaerales bacterium UBA2218 | reverse complement strand
ATGGCAACCAACAACCGGGACAAGATGGCCTCGACGTCGAACTACGGCGTCAGGACGGTGGACCTCGCCGAGCCCGGCGAGGGGGTCCTGAGCACGACGCCGAAGACGGAGACGGAGGCGATGACCGCAGCCGGCGTGACGCCGGAATACGGCACGATCACCGGCTCGTCCGTGGCCGCGCCCCATGTCTCGGGCGCCTGTGCGCTGCTGTGGTCCAAGTCCGCCGATCTCTCGTATCACCAGGTCAAGCACATCCTGATGCAGACGGCGGATAAGGTCGTGCCGGGGTTGTGCCAGTCGCACGGCCGCGTCAACGTGGCCACGGCACTGGCCGCCATCCCGACCGGCACGCGGGGCCTGGTGCTCAACACCCGCGACGATCCGAACGATTCCGCGAGCTTCTACACAACGCTCCAGGACGCCATTGACGACGCAAACGACGGTGACACCCTGATTGCCGAGGGCGGAAAGACCGGCAACAAGCTCTTTCGAGAGCGGATCGACTTCAAAGGCAAGGCGATCACCGTGCGAAGCGGTGACGTGACCAACCCATCGGACCCGACTCTCTACCCCGAGACCACGGTCATTCTCAGTCTCACGCAAGACGGGTCCGTGGTGACCTTTGCCAACGGGGAAGGCCGCGACACGGTCCTGATGGGATTTACGATTGGTTGGGGCGTCGCGGAGAACGGCGGCGGCATCAGCATCGAGGACGCCTCGCCCACGATCCGCCACTGCATCATCCGCGACAACCACGCCCGCTCCTTCGGCGGCGGCATCGACTGTCTCGGCGGCTCGCCCGAGATCGTCAACTGCGTCATCAGCGACAATGTGGCATTCAGCGCAACGGCGTTCGGCGGCGGCATGAACTTCGAAGATGCCTCGCCCACGATTTTCGATTGTATCATTCGCAATAATTCCTCCCTGGGCGCCGGTGGCGGCATTGCCTTCTCGAATGCCTCGGGTACGATTGTCAATTGCTTCCTATTGAACAACTCGGCGGAGGGCGGCAGCGGTCAGATCGACCTGGACGCCTCTTCGCCGACGATCGCGAACTGCACGATCCTCGTCGAGGACGACACGCCCTCCCGAGACGGCGGCATTTGGGCCTTCAGCGGCTCCAATCCGATCATCACGAACTGCATTCTCTGGGGCAACGGCGACGACCTGTTCGGCTGCTCAGCCACCTACTCCTGCATCGAGGACGCAGACGGCGGCGAGGGCAACATTCACACGCAGCCCGGCTTCACGCAGGGCCCCGGCGGCGTGTACTTCCTGAGCCAGACGGCTGCCGGACAGGTTTCCGGCAGCTTGTGTGTCGATGCCGGCGACCCGAATACCGAGGCATCCATCGCCGCGAAACTGGCGGCGATGACCACTCGCACCGACGGTGTCGCCGATGCCGGCGCGATCGATGTCGGCGCGCATTACGCCGCATTCGAGACCGTGTATTATCCGCTGACCGTCACGATCATCGACGCCGACGGCAATCCGGTGGACCCCAATAGCGCGGGCGGCACGGTCGATCCGAACAGTGGATCGTTCCGCCGGTTCGAGGTGGTCCAGATCACGGCCCAGCCCAAAGATGGGTATCGGATCAAGCGGTGGGTGGGCACTGCGGACGACACGAAAAAGGACCCGAGCCTGACGTTCACGGTCAGCGGTCCCATCAACCTCCAGGTCGAGTTCGAGGAGGTCCCGTTGTTCCGACTGATCACCCGCGTCGAGGGCCGGGCGAAGGTCGAAGGCAGCGACGAAAGTTGCGCAATCCAGCCGAGCCACAGCAGGGGAGCACTCTATCGCGACGGGGAGGTCGTGACTCTCACGGCCGTCCTGGTTGGCCCGTACATCGTGGATCGGTGGAACGGAACGGATAACGATGCGTCCTGGTCCGTCACAAATACCGTGACGATCACCTCGGATAAAGAGGTGACCGTCAGCTTTACGCTGCCCAGAACCCTGGAGGTTCCCGGTCAGTATCCCGACATTGCCTCCGCGATCGGTGCGGCCCGGACTCATGGCGACACGATCATCGTCAAACGGGGCACTTATAGCCGCACCCATTCGCTCAATTTCCGTGGCAAGGCGATCACGCTGACCAGTGACAGCCCGGACGACCCGACGTGTGTGGCCGCGACCATCATCGACTGCAACAACCTTGGCCGGGCGTTTCGGTTCGACAGCGGGGAAGGGCACGATTCGGTCATCGACGGCTTCACGATTCAAAATGGCAATGGCCACGACTCTGATCTGACCATCATCGATCCGAACACGTCTCCCGGCGGCGGCGCAGGGGCCGGCGGCGCCGATGCATTCGGCGGCGCCATCGCCTGCTTCAACGGCAGCAGTCCGACGCTGTCCAACCTGATTATCCGCAATTGCCGGGCCCAAGGCCAGAACGGCGCGGATGCGAGCACTCCTCCGAGCGCGCCCACGCCCCCGTCGGCGCCGGCGGACCCGCCGGAGCCGGCGGAGCAACTGCCCGCTCCGGACCCGCGTAACCCGGATGCCCCGCCCGACGTCGGCGCCCCCGCGGACCCGAATGCCGGTATGCCGGGACAGGCGGGCGCCAATGGCGTAGACGGAGCGGCGGGCATGGATGGTGCGCCCGGGCTGAACGCCAACGATGGTGGTCGTGCCGGGCACGGCTACGGCGGCGCCCTGTATTTCGACGCCAACAGCGCCCCGATCATTCTGAGCTGTACGATCATTGACTGCAACGCCATAGGCGGCAGCGGGGGCTTCGGCGGCCAGGGTCAGGATGGTCAGGACGGCCAGGACGGCCAGGGCGGCCAAGGGGGTCAGCAGGGCCAGGACGGCGGCGAGGGAATCGACGACGGTCCACAAGGTGCGGGCGGCGCGGGCGGCAATGGCGGCGCCGGCGGCAACGGCGGCGCAGGTGGCAAGGGCGGCAATGGCGGCAACGGCGGCGACGGTGGTGAAGCGCTCGGCGGCGCCATCTACTTCGGACCCAACTGCCGGCCCACGATCAAGTACACGACAATCCAGGGTGCTTTCACCCGTCAGGGCATAGGAGCCCTGGCCGGCGCGGGCGGCAATGGCGGCGCGGGCGGCAATGGCGGCGCGGGCGGTGCCGGCGGCGAAGGCGGCGATGGCGAGCCGGCCGGTGAAGCCGGCCAGGACGGCGCGGCGGGCGCGGGCGGCAACGGCGGCGACGCCGGTCACGGCGGCAGCATGGGCGCCAACGGTGGACGCTCCTATGGCGGCGCCATTTTCTTCGGTGAAAATTGCCAGGCGGAGATTTCAGACAGCGTCATCAGCGGGAGCCAGGCCCGGATCGACGTCGACACCGCACGGTATGCCGGCGGCAACGGCGGCAACGGCGGCGCGGGCGGCAGCGATGGCGGCAACGGCGGCGCGGGCGGCAATGGCGGCGCCGGCGACCCGGCCGGCGTGGGCGGGACCGGCGGCGCAGGCGGCAACCAGGGCAGCGCCGGCGGCAATGGCGGCAACGGCCTTACGGCCGGCGACAGCCCGCTCACCAACTTTGGCGGCGGCATCTTCTACAGCACCGGCTGCTCCGTGAAGCTGATCAACTGCACGCTGAGCGACAACACGGCCGTCCAGGACAGCGGCGGCGGCGAGTACTATTCCGACAACTGCACCACCGTGCTGGAGCGGTGCAGCATCAGCGGCAACAGCGCCGGTCTCGACGGCGGCGGCCAGGCCTTCGGGACCGCCTGCTCGGCCACCATCGTCGGGTGCAGCTATCTGAGCAATACGGCTGAGGGCGACGGCGGCGGCATCTACCTCTGGTATGATTGCGATCTCGACGTAAGCGACTCGACATTCACGGACAATCAGGCCACGACCGCGACAACCAGTGTGGGCGGCGCGATCTATGGCGGCGGCATTCTGCAGGGCAGCTCCCTGACGTATTTCAACGGCGGCACGATCCGCGTGCGAAAGAGCCGGTTCGAGAGCAACTATGCGGCCTTCGGCGGCGGCATGTACTGGTACGGCAATGAGGCCGACATCAGCATCACCGACAGCACGTTCCGCGACAACACCGCCTACCACGGCGGCGGTTTGTACTGGAGCGACGGCGCCCCCACGATCGGCAACTGCATCATCCGGGGCAACATGGCCCTCGGCGGGTCGGTGTCGACCACTGTTCCGGCCCCGGCAATCGATCCGAACGATCCGACCACCTGGCCGCCTATAAGCGAATGGCCCATTCCGGGCGACGTGAACTCCATCCTCGATCCGAGTTACACGCCTGAGCCGATCACCGTGGCCGGCGATGCGGATTGCGGCACCGGCGGCGGTCTGTACTGCCTGTCCTCCGAGGCCCTGATCGAGAACTCCTTCATCAGCGAGAACGTGGCCCGTGGCGTCGGCGGCGGCATCTACTTCGTCGACGGCACGCCCACCCTGAAGAACTGCTTGGTCAACAACAACTCCGCATGGATTGGCGGCGGCGGCCTCGCCTCTCACTGGTCCGCGGCGCCGATGATCACGAACTGCACCATCGTGAACAACGAGGCCTCCGACCCGAACGACTCAAGTCGTGGATACGGCGGCGGTCTGTTCTGCTCCTATCAGAGCCAGACGAACCTGGTCAACAGTATTCTTTGGGGCAACGATGCCCGGTTCGGCGATCAGATCGCCATCGGCAGCAAGGACGAGCCGACGTACCTGCAGCGACCGGCGGGGCTGACCGTGCGGTTCAGCGATATCCAGGGCGACCAGCAGGGCATCCATGTCGAAGCGGGGCGCACGCTCAACTGGCTCCAAGGCAACCTGAGTGCCGATCCGCTGTTCACGGCGTCGTACTACCTGAGCCAGATTGCGGCGGGCCAAGCGCAGACCAGCCCGGCGGTCGATGCCGGAAGCGCCCTGGCGATCCAGCTCGGTCTCAACGCGTACACCACGCGAATTGACAACGTCGCCGACGCAGGCCAGGTGGACATGGGCTTCCACTATGTCGGCGAGGGCCCGTATCAACTGACGGTCACCGTCATCGGCGGGCACGGCACCGTCCAGCCCCTGGGCGGACAGTACCATGAATTCCAGGTCGTCACGCTCGTGGCGATTCCCGAGCCGGGCTATCGCGTCAAGCAGTGGATCGGCGCCGACAGCAGTCCGGCGTGGAATCGCAACACCAATACCGTGACGATGGACACCGGCGCCGGCAAGAACGTGAGCGTCGAGTTCGAGCGGGATATCATCAACGAATTGCTCGTGCCCACGTACTATGCGACGATTGAAGATGCAGTCGAGGCGGCCGGACCGGGCGGAACAAAGATCGTGCTTTCCAAGGGTATCCACACCGTCTCCTCCCCGGACGGCATTGATTTCGAGGGCAAGACGATCGTCATTACATCCGCCGATCCGAACGATCCGGCTGTCGTCGCCAGCACGATCATCGACGCCGCCGGCAGCGCGTTGAGTCCGCGGCGAGCGTTCTACTTCCATAGCGGAGAGGACGCCAACAGCATCATCACCGGCGTCACCATCACTGGTGGTTACGTCCGCGGCGAACGGGGGGCGAATGGCCGGTTCGGCGTCATTCAGCCCAACCATTACATAGAAGATGCCCTGCCACTCGATCTCTATGATCCGCTGAGGCCCCGCGCTGAGCGTGGCGAAGATGGGACCGGCGACTCCTACGGCGGCGGCATCCTGTGTGAAAACGGCAGTTCGCCCACCTTCCGCAATTGCGTGATTACGGGTTGCATCACGACCGGCGGTCATGGCGGCACCGGCGCGCAAGGCCAAACCACCACGCCACAGCCGGACTATCCCACGGATTGGACCTATTTGCCTCCGGCGACCGCGGAGAACCAGGATCCCACCGAGCAGACCACCGGCGATGGGCAGTGGGGCGGCCGTGGCGGCACAGGCACAGGCAACGGCCACGGCGGCGGCCTGGCCTGTCTGGGCGGCAGCAATCCCATCCTTCTCAACTGCAGGTTCTTGAACAACAGCGCCTATGGTGGCATGGGCGGCGACGGCGGCGATGGTGGCAACGGCAGCGGCGACGAGAGCTGGGGTGGCGATGCCGGCAACGCCGTGGGCGACGGTCGCGGCGGCGCCATCTATTGTGCCAGCGGCAGCGTTCCGGTCATTCGGGACTGCCAGTTCCTGAACAATGTCGCCCGCACGGGCGTCCCCGGTCTGGGCGGCGCGAAGGGCACCGGCAACGGGCTGGATGCCCCGTTTGGGCCTGCCCAGGACGGCAGCGATGGCCTCACGATTACATACGGTGTGGTCGCCGGCGGCGCGATCTACTATGACTCCCAGAGTAGCGCAGACATTGTGGATGCGGACTTCTCGGAGAACCAGGCCTTTACCGCCGTCCTCGCCACCCTTGCAGGCGGCACGTACTCGGAGATCCGGGTCGATACGAGAGGCGGCGCCATCTACTTCACGTCCGGTTGCGTCGTTGATCTGGAGAGATGCCAGTTCACATCTCACAACGGCGGCGCCGTGTATATGGTCGGCCGGTCCGCGGTGGATATGAACGACTGCCTGTTCAGCGGCAACGCACGGCAGGACCGCACCCTGACCGACTACAGCGGATACACCCCCACATCGTCTCTGATTGTCCTGAGCCAGGGGACGAGCACCGATACCTCGACGACCTACGAGGGCGGCGCCATTTACCTGGGCGTCGGCTGTCCTCGCGTCAACCTGACGAATTCCCGATTCTTCGGCAACGCTGTCGACGACCGCGGCGGCGCCGTTCGCACTCTGTCCGGCGCCACGGTCAAGAATTGCCTGTTCGGCGGCAACGAGGCCGGGAACACCGGCGGCGCGGTTGATGCCTACTATCAAAGCGGGTATCCGACGGACAGCGTGATCCTGACGCTGAGCTTTGAACGATGCGCCTTCACGGGCAACCAGGCATACCGAGGTGCTGACGCCTGGGGCGGCGGCGTCTATCTCAAGGATGTCAGCGGCACGTTTACCGATTGCAGCTTCGCGAACAACCGGGCCCGCAACGGCGGCGGCCTGACCGCCATCGGCTGTACAGTGACATTGACCTGTGCAGTAGTCCATGGCAACACGGCCATCGGCGCCAGCAGCAGCGGCGACATGGGCGGCGGTTTGTTCTTCGCGGACACGGTCGCCACCGTCACGGACAGCACGTTCAGTGAGAACGTGGTCCAGGGCGCTGACGCCACCGGCGGCGCGATCAGCTTCTACGGCGGATTCATCGACCATGCGGTCAACAACTGTCTATTCACCGGAAACTCCTCGGGCCGATACGGCGGCGCGATCTCCTGCACAGCCTACGCGACGCCCAAGGTTCGCTACTGCACGTTCGTTGAGAACACTGCCGAGATCCTGGGCGGTGCGATGTATGCCGACTGGACTTCCGACATCTTGGTCAGCGGCTCGATCTTCCAGGCCAACGACAGCCGGAGCATCGGGTCGGTGGACTTCGACGACAAGAACGTGATCACCTACAATCTGTTCCACAACAACCCGGACGGCGACTACGGGTTGTATGACAGCGTGACGGGTCAGACCAGCCGGGTGGCGGGTGTCGATCTGGACGCGACGAACCTGGCCGGCGATCCGTTGTTCACGGCGGGTCCCCTGGGCAGCTACTACCTCAGCCAGGTCGCGGCCGGCCAGCCGGCAGACAGCGCGGCCCTGGACAAGGGCGCAGAGGCGGCGGCCGACCTCGGGCTCGATACGTATACGACCCGAACCGACAACGGTCTGGACAGCGGTAATGCCGACCTCGGCTACCACTATCTCGATTCCACGGAGATGCCTCAATACACCCTGACCGCGAGCGTCGGAGACGGCAACGGGACCGTTGCGCCCACGAGCGGGACGTACTATGCAGGCACGCTGGTCGTGCTGACCGCGACGCCGGTGGCGAACTACACGTTCGCACACTGGACAGGCACGGATGACGACGCAGGCACGTCGATGGTGAACCCCGTCATGATGTGGTCCGATCGCACGGTGACCGTCACGTTCGGCAAGGCGCGGGTCATCCGGGTGGACGACAGCGCCTACCGCGGGAGCATCCAGCGGGCGATTGAAGACGCGGAGGAAGGCGATACCGTCGTGGTGCCGACGGGTATGTACAGCCCGCACTATATGGGTACTGTCATTGCCCCGATCGTGATCGAGAAAGGCATCACGCTGACCAGCGAGAGTCCGGACGATCCGGATTGCGTCGCGGCCACCGTCATCCAGGCCGTCATGTTCACGGTCGCCACCACGGATGCGGAGGCGACCATCGAGGGCTTCACGATTACCAACAGCAACATGGGGATCCTGGGTTGCTCGCCCACCCTGCGAAACTGCGTCTTTACGGAGTGCAACTGGGAGGGCGGTGAGATTGAGAACGCCACGCAAGCAGCGGATGACGGCCCCAATGCCTCCAGCGTCACGGGTGGTGCTATCTATATCCTGAGTGGCTCGCCAACCATCGTGGGATGCACCTTCAGCGACTGCTCCGCCACAGGCGGCATCGCAGGCGACGGCGACGGCGGCATCGATGGTCATGCAATGGGATTCGACGGCGGCTGGCCCGGCGCCGGCTACGGTGGCGCTGTCTACTGTGCGGCCGGCAGTCCGACGTTCACGAATTGTCGCTTTGAGAACTGCTATGCCGAGGGTGGCATTGGCGGCAACGGAGGCGACGGCATTGAGAACGCCCCCCCCGGACGGGGCGGTGGCTACATCGGATCTGATGCCGCGGAGGCCGAATATGCCCTTCTCACGGGGTGGAACGGCGACTGGCTGTATGGTCCTTATCTCGACTACTGGAAGTACAGCGGGTATGGCGGCGCCGTCTACTGTGAGTCCGCCAGCTCGATCAGGTTCGTGAACTGCGCGTTCGAGAACAACTACGCCCTCGGCGGCCTCAGCGGCGTCGGCGGCAACGCGAATGATCCCTTGACCTTCCGAATGCCGGAGCAGCCGGTCAACATCGAGAGCTTCGGTGGCGCTCTGTACGCAGCTTATGGCAGCAGTCTTGATCTGGAGAATTGCACGTTCAGCGGGTGCTGGGCAGAGCGGGAACCCGATCCGAATACTGTGCCGGGCGGAACGGTCATCGACGCAGGGAACCTGCTCTGGCCGGACGATCCATACCTCGGCTACGGCGGTGCTGTCGCCTTTGAAGAGTACAGTTCCTTGAAGATGTTCAATTGCTCGATCACCGACTGCAACGCCACGATCGGCGGCGCAATCTACGCGTCGCATTCCGACCTCGGGCTGACCGACTGCAACCTGGCGACGAACACCGCCTATCACGGTGGGGCCCTCTACCTCGCTGAGGCAACCGGTACGATCGACAGCACGACGTTCTTGCGAAATACCGCGGAGTACGAGCCCAACGACATGAACGATGTCATCGATGTCAATGTCTACGACGTGGGCACGATGTTCGGCAACGGCGGGGCGTATTTCGGTATCACATCGCCCGTCCAGATTCTGAGCAGCATCTTCCGCGAGAACGAGGCCAGCGCCTCCGGCGGCGGCCTCTACTTCGGCGGCGCCGCGGAGCCGCTCCTGCACAACTCGCTCGTGACCGCCAACAAGGCCGGTCGCGACGGCGGCGGCATCTCCGCCAAGTGGTATGCCGATCCCACGATTTCGAACTGCACCATTACTGAGAACAAGGTCACCGGCGCGCTGGGCGAAGAATCCGGCTTCGGCGGCGGTCTCTACGTCTCCTACAACAGCTCTGCGACCGTGATCGACTCGATTCTCTGGGGCAACCTCGGCGTCGAGGGCGCTCAGGTCGCCGTCGGCAACAGCGTCGCGAATACGCCCAGGCAGTCGGGTGTGACCATCACGTACAGCGACATCGGGCCTCGGTTCGATCCGAACCAGATGGCCGATCCGCTCGTGGCGGTCTCGAAGGCCGGCGTCCTGCCGGAAGTATCCGTCGGCGTCAACGCCGGCGGGCCCGTCCTGATCGACTCCGCGGAGATCTACCGACGGTTCGACTCGGGCCTCCGGACGGTTCCCGTCATCGTGACGCTTACCGAGCCGGCGGGCCTGCGCGAATCGGTCGATTGGAGCAGCGCCGCGTCGGTGACGCAGTTCCAGGCGCAGCTTGCCAACCGGCGGGCGGCCGTGACGTCTACGCTTGCATCCAGCGATTTCACCTCACGTCAGGTCTGTGAGAACGTGGCGGCTTTCTCGGGCGAGGTCACTCGCGACGGATTGGCGCGGCTGGCGGCGAATCCGCTGGTCCGGCACATCGAGCCGGTCCGCTACGCCAAGCTCGCATTGCGGCAGGCCCTGTCGTTGGGCAACGCCCGCGAGATCCGCAACACCTACAACGGCCAAGGCGTCTCTATCGCCATCGTGGACTCGGGTGTCGATTACACGCACCCGAGACTCGGCGGCACCGGCGTGGCCGCCACGAGCAGCTTCCCCAACACGAAGGTGATCGGCGGCTACGACTTCGGCGAGAACGATCCCGATCCAATGCCGGTCGTGGAGGCGCACGGAACGGCCTGTGCCGGCATTGCGGCCGGAAACCTCGGCACGGTCGAGGACTATATCGGCGGCGTTGCATACGGCGCCAAGTTGTACGCCCTCAAGATCGGAACGGACGCGGGGGCGATACCGACCGATGCGGCCTTGCGGGCCTGGGACTGGTGCATTACCCACCGCAACGACGATCCGCAGTATCCGATCAAGGTCATGAGCAATAGCTGGGTCTTCCCCTTCCCGTTCGCCGACCCCAACGCGGCCGACGCCTATTCGCCGAGCATGACGGCCTTGGCCGAGACGGCGACGAGCCTGGGCATCACCATCGTGGCGGCCTCGGGCAATGAAGCGGTCGCCGGGCAGGGCATTGACTGGCCGTCGGCCATGTCCAATGTCATCTCCGTGGGTGCCCTGTACGATACGACCGGCATGGTGACGGAGTACTCCAATGCCGGTGAGAACCTGGACATCCTGGCGCCTGCCGACCCGGTTTACACGACGGATATGGTCGGCGTCGCCGGCTATGGTGTCGGCGACTACTACGGGTTCTTCAACGGCACCTCGTCGGCCACTCCGTTCGTGGCCGGCTGTGTGGCCTCGATTCAGAGCGCGGCGAAGGAGCGAATCGGAAGGTTCCTCACCCCTGCGGAGGTCAAGGAACTCCTGGTTACCACGGGCGATCCGGTGACCGACACCAAGGTAGCGATCACCAAGCCTCGGGTGAACCTCGGGGCGGCCCTGACGCTTCCCAGCGGTCCGCCGATCTATATCGGCGCCAACTGCATGCTCAACGGTTGGCGGGCGCCGGCAACCGCCACGTATCCGACGTGGGACCCGACGCTGTGGGGCCTCGACGCTGAAGTGATCGTGGCTGACCCGCAGTTTGTCTCCGGGTACTACCTGAGCCAGACGGCGGCCGGACAGGCCGTGCAAAGCCCGGCGGTCGATGCCGGCAGCGCCTCGGCGGATGCGGTCGGCCTGGCGGATCATACGACGCGAATCGACGGCGTCTCCGACGCGAACCGGGTGGACATGGGCTATCACTATGCCCAGGCCGTGCCGGTCTATCAGTTGACCGTGACCGTCGTGCCCGGCGCAAACGACGGCTTGATACACGGTGCCGTGCAGCCTGGCGAGGGCTCCTATCTGGAAGGCACCGAGCTTGTGCTGAAGGCCCAGCCGGCGGCGGGTTACTTCATCGAGGGCTGGTACGACGCGAACGACACCCTCATCTCCAATCGACCGGAGTTCGAGGTCGTCATGGACTCGAACCAGGTCCTGCGGGTTCGGTTCCGCCTGCCTCAGAAGATCGTGGTCAGCGGCGACAACGCCACGGGGATTCAGCAGGCCGTCAATACGGCCCAGAACGGCGATACGATCGTCGTAGGTCCCGGCGTCTACGACGGCAGCATCAATCTGCAGGGCAAGCAGATCCGCCTGACCGGCGCGAACCCTGACGATCCGGAGGTCGTGGCCCAGACGGTCATCGACTGCACGAGCCGGGGCCGGGCGCTGATCTTCAACCATGGTGAAGGTCCGGATACGATCATCTGCGGCATCACGATCATGAACGGCGCCACGTTGACGGAGCCCGGCGGCGCCGTCTACATCGGCACGGGTTGCAGCCCGACCTTCATCAACGTCCAGATCAGCAACTCGAGCGTCTCGTTGTCCAGCGGCGGCGCGATCTACATCGGTATGAACAGCAATCCGACGTTCACCAATGTCCAGATCGACAACTGCCATGCGTTTAGCGCGATACGTCGGACGGACCCGAACGATCCGGCCACGGGGACGCCGTTCGGCCGCGGCAACGCCGGGGCGGTCTATATCCACATGCGGAGCAGGCCGACGTTTACCGATTGTGCGTTCACAAATTGCACCGCCCTCGGTTTTGGCGGCGCGGTGTATTGCGGTCCGGACGGCCTGGCTCAGTTCACGAATTGCCGGTTCACTGCCAATGACGCCAACGATCGCGGCGGTGCGGTCTATCACGCGCCCGGAGCGGCCTCGAAGTTCGTGCAGTGCACTTTCCTGGAGAACGCGACGGACCTGCTGGGCGGCGCTGTGTTCTATGGCCAGGACTGCGACGTGGATGTGAACGACTGCCAGTTCACCGAGAACATCGCCACCGTGAGCGGCGGGGCTGTGTACCTCAGCAACCTCTGCGAGGGTTCGGTCAGCCGCAGCGTGCTGACTCACAATGACGTGAACGAGGCCGGCGGCGCCATCTACATGGCGGGTTGCAGTGTGGAAATCGCCGACTGCAACGTGGCCTACAACATGGCCCATCGTGGCGGCGGTTTGTACTGCCACGACACGCCGGGTTCGAAGATCCTGCGTTCTTCGATCAAACACAACGAGGTCATCGGGGTGCGGCGGCAGTACTTCCTGCCGCAGGACGGAACGTCCGCCCCGATTTCGCCGACCGATCCGAACTTCATCGCGGGCGATACGAACCTGGTTGTGGAAGACGTGCGCGGCGGGCGCGCGGTCGCCCAGGGCGGCGGCATCTACGCCTTCGCCGGTCCGATGCTGATCGCCGATTGCCAGATCAGCTTCAACTCGGCGGCCACCTCGGGCGGCGGCTTGTACCTGATGGCCGGGGAGTACGACGTTCGGACGGTGAGGAACTGCCTTATCACCGACAACTCGGCCGGCCGGGACGGCGGCGGCGCCTCCTGCAGTTGGCAGGCGAATGTCCGAGTTGCCAACTGCACGATCGGTAACAACGCCGTGAGAAGCCTGCTGGGAGAGGCCCTCGGCGCCGGTCTGTACGTCGGATACGAGTCGAACGTGGTGGTCATAGACTCCATCATCTGGGACAACATCAGCAACGACAAGGGCTCACAGCTTGCCGTGACGGGCGAGCCGTCGGGTGGGTCTATCTTGCAGGTCACTTATAGCGATATCGAACCCAGCGGCGATCCCAACGCCTCGGCTGCGGCCCTGGACCTGGTCTTCGTGGTCGATTCGACCGACAGCATGGTCGCTTCCATGAGCTACGTGAGAGCGGCGGCGGCCCAGATCGCGCGATCGATCGCAGACGAGGTCTCCGACTATCGCATGGCGGTCGTGGACTTCCGCGATTTCAATGATACGGACCGCGCCGGCGGCGTCGCGACGGACTACCCGTTCCGCATGGTGACGCCATTCACCGAGGACGCCGATGTCGTCGCCAGCGCGATCAACTCGGTCACCGCGCTGACCGGCGCCGGAGGCGACGATCTGGCCGAATCGGTCTACTATGCTTTGACCCGTACGGCCGACGGCAACGACCTCAACGAATGGCGCAGCGGAAACGTGGCTCGTGTCATCCTGCTGATCGGCGATGGCGTTCCGCACAATCCCGAGCTGGTCTTCGGCTATCGGCTCAGCGATGTCGTGGAGGCCATGTCGAGAGGGGCAAGCAAGCGGATTCATACGCTGCAGATCGGCGAAGCCAATGACGTCGAGGCATACTATCGCGCCCTGGCAGATCTGACCGACGGTATCGCGGTGCAGGCGCCGGACGCCAACGATATGACGGAGGCGGTTGCGGCCGTGGTGAACGGCATCCTGCCGGCCACGAAGGCCGGATTGTCGATCTATGTGGCCGGCGGCTCGACGTTGGCCGGCTGGGACCCCGCCGCGCAGGCATGGGACGCGAACGCTCACAACATCGAGGCCGATCCGTTCCTCATCGCCGGCTACTATCTGAGCCAGATGGACGCCGGCCAGTCGCGGCAAAGCCCGGCAGTCGACGCCGGAAGCGGTCCGGTCGACGCGATCGGCGGCCTGGACGCTCGGACCACCCGCGCCGACGGCGTCGCCGACGCCGGTACGGTGGACATGGGGTACCACTACGCCCAGGGGGTGACACTCTATACGCTGACCGCGCAAGTCCTGCCCGATCCGATCGACGGTCTGGTGCATGGCGTTGTGACGCCGGCCCTGGCCGTGGTCTATGAGGGCTCGACCGACAACGTCATCCGCCTCGAAGTGAAAGCGGAAGAGGGCTGGCGGGTCAAGAAGTGGACGGGCACCGACAACGATCGCGCCACCAGTCTGGTCAACTACGTGACGCTCGCCGGGGACACCCGCGTGACGGTGCTGCTCGACAAGCGCACCGCCCGCGTCGTCACCGTGCCGGGCGACTTCTCGACCATCCAGGGGGCCGTGACGGCTGCCGAGGACGGCGATACGATCGTGGTTGATCCGGGCACCTACTACAGCGGGTACGGTGAGCTCGGCCTGGTCATGGCCAAAGAGATCGTCGTCACATCCCGCAACCCGGACGATCCGCGCACGGTGGCGACGACGGTGATCAGCGGCCCCGGCAACATCGGCGGCAACCAGTTCAGCCGCCTCGGCGTCGTGTTCACCGCGGCCTCTAGGCGGAACACCGTGCTCAGCGGGTTCACGATCGAGAACTTTGGCGGCACCGCCAGCGACGGCGACGACGGAGACCGGGGCAACGGCCATCCCAACGGCGAGGACGGCGCACCGATTCACGGTGCTGCCATGATCCTGCTGCCCGGCGCGAGCCCGACGATCAAGAACTGCGTGATCCGCAATAACTCCGCCGTCGCAGGCAACGGCGGCAACGGCGTCGCGGCGACGGCGACTCAGAACGCCGGTCGCGGCGGCTGGGGCGGCTGGGCGCGAGGCGGCGCGATCTATTGTGCGACGGACACCAGTCCGGTGTTCGTCAACTGCACCATCGAGAACAACTACGCCCAAGGCGGCAATGGCGGCAACGGTGGTGCGGGTGTCGATGGCGGCGGTCTGGCCAACTATGGCGGCAACTACACGCCGCCCCTGCTGGTCAACATCGATCCCGACCGGATCGGAGCGACAGCCGTCACCAACGAGTTGTGGAAGGTCTGGGAATGGGATTACGCCACGTACATCCAGATGGCGTTCGGGTCCCAGGGGGTTTCCCTTGACGTGAGCAACGTGCCTCTGGGCGGTGGCCCGTACGTCGGCGACTATCGCTGGTATTCCGGCTACGGCGGCGGCGTCTTCATCGACGCTGCAAGCAAGGCCGAGTTCGTCGAGTGCACGATTCGCGGCAACCGCACGCTGGGCGGCTTGACGGGTCAGGGCGGCGCCCAGCCGCCGCTCGGCAGGCCGACCGAGCCGTTGATCGCGTTCGAAGTGCCCACCTACGGCGGTGGCGTCTACTGCGCGGCCGATACGATGGTGACGTTCCGGGGCTGCAACTTCGAGAACAACACCGCCTCGGACACCCAGGCCACGAACTTCCGAGTGGACCCGTACATCGGCTACGGCGGTGGCGTCGCGGCTGAGAACACGGCCAGCGTCCTGTTCGTGGACTGCAACTTCGTCGATAACGAGGCCGACACCGGTGGCGGCATCTACTTGGGCGACGCCGTGGCGACGCTCATCGACACCCGACTCGTAACGAACACCGCGATTCGCGGCGCCGGCATGGCTGGCGTGGGCGGCGATGTCAGCGTCGCTGGGTGCGAGGTGAAGAACAACACCGCCACGATCTATGCCGGGGACGTGGCCGGGGATGACGACATCGTGGCCATGGGTGCGGGCATCCTCTTCTCGTCCGCGACCGCCCATATCCAGGATTGCAACATCGCGGGCAACTCCTCCGGCGGCTCCGGCGGCGGCATCTACCTGCGTGGCGAGAACAGCTCGTCGATCATCAACTGCCTGATCCGGGGCAACCTGGCGATCCGCGACGGCGGCGGCATCTCGACGAATTGGTACGCCACCCCGACGATCAGGAACTGCACATTCTACGGCAACCATGCCGGCGACCCCAATAACGCAGCCACCGGTTTCGGCGGCGGCTTGTTCTGCGGTTACTACAGCGACGCACAGGTCATCGACAGCATCTTCTGGCAAAACGGCGCCCGCCTCGGGACCGAACTGGCTGTCGGCACCGGGTTCGAGCTCGATCGTCAGTGCGGCACGCTTCACGTGTCGTTCAGCGACATCTTCGCCGGCCCGAACGATGTGTTTGTGGATACCGGCTGCACGCTGAACTACGGCGACGGCATCTTCCACAAGGACCCGCGATTCGTCGCCGGTCCGCTCGGCAACTTCTATCTGAGCAACCGCAACGCCGGCCAGAGCTACACCAGTCCGTGCGTCGATGCCGGCAGCAGCTCGGCGAGCACGCTGGGCATGTCGCGCTACACGACGCGGACGGACAGCGAACCCGATACCGGAAGGGTCGATATCGGCTTCCATCATGCGATCCTGGAGCCCTGCAAGTTCTGCGACCTCGTCTACGACGGTGCGATCACGTTCGAGGACTTCGCGAAGTTTGCCGCCGGGTGGCTCAGCGAAGGGTGCTCCGCGACCGACGGCTGGTGCAACGGGGCCGACTTCACGTTCGACTCTGCGGTTGATGCGTTCGATTTGGCCTTCTTTGCGGATTGCTGGCTGGTGAGAGATACGACCCCGCCGATGCCGGACCCGTCCGAGTGGGACGTCGAGCCATACATGGCCAGCAGCACCGCGGCTCAGATGGTGGCTGTCGAGGCCGTCGATGCCTGGGGCTGGGACGTCGAGTACTACTTCGAATGCGTCCACGGTGAAGGCCACGACAGCGGCTGGATCAAGGGCAGAGTGTACGTCGATGTCGGCCTGGCCAAGGGTATGGAGTACGGCTACCGCGTCAAGGCCCGCGACGCGCTGGGCAACGAGACCAGGTGGTCCGAGACCCGGTTCGCCGGAGTAGCTGATCTGGCGCCACCGACCCCGGAACCGTACATCCAGTCGATCGTCGCGGATTCCCCGACCCAGATCACCATGACGGCCAGGACCGCGTCTGATCCCAGCGGCGTGCAGTACTTCTTCGATACGAACACGCCGAGCGGCCACGACAGCGGCTGGATCGATGTCCCGATCTATACCGATGTGAATCTGGCCCCGGCGACCACGTACTGCTATCGCGTCAGGGCCCGAGACCTCTCCGCGCGGCTCAATGTGACCGAATGGTCCGACTGGATCTGCCTTGCGACCCAGACGCCGCCGGAATCCGATCCGCCGCAACCGAACCCGATGCAGTTCGACCCGAACGGCCTGCCGACTGAGATCGACGGCGGCGGCGGTTGGCAGGACTTCTACGCCGAGATGACGGCAGTCACGGCGACCGATGCCAGCGGCGGCGTCCAGTACTACTTCGAGTGCAGTGACAAAGGTCTCAACAGCGGCTGGATTGACGTACCGACCTGGACGGTCCTTGTTGGCAGACAGAACCAGTATCTTGAGTTCCATGTCAAGGCTCGCGACATCTATAACAACGAGACCGGGTGGTCGCCTTGGGCGCCGATGATCCTCATCAATCGGATACGATGAGTATGGTCTGCCGGGACGTGCAGCCTGGCGGTAGAATGTAAGAGCAAAGACTTGGCCCCGGGAGCATCTCCGGGGCTGAGTTTTGCGCTCGAAGTGTGTGAAGGCGGTGGCGGGGCTGCTATGCCTGCTCGATCCTGCTTCGGATTGTCTGGTAGCCGTAGTGCATCATGAGGTGGTCGAGGATGACCAGGGCGGTATAGTTCTCCGCGACCGGCCAGATTCGGGCTACGATCGTCGGGTCTCGCCGCGTGATAGCCGCCAGGGCCTTGTTCTCCATCGTGTACTTATCGACCGTCTGTTGCGGCTTGGCGATGGTCGGCGTGGGCTTGATCGCCAGGCGAACCACGATGGGCTGGCCGGTGGTCAGGCCGCCCGTGATGCCGCCGGCGTTGTTGGACAGGAACGCCACTTTGCCATCGACCGCGTGCATCTGGTCGTTGTCCTGGTAGCCGGTCATGTCCTTGACCGCGAATCCTGCCCCGACCTCGACTCCTTTGACGGCCCCGATGCCGAGCATCCTGCCGAGCTCCGCGTCGAGCTTGCAGAACACCGGTTCGCCCAAGCCGACCGGGACGCCCCTCACGATGACTTCCACGACGCCGCCGGCGGAATCGCCCATCTGGCAGATTCGCGTGCAGGCATCGACCATCGCCTGGGCAGCCTCGATATCAGGGCAGTTGAGGACCGGGTGTACGCCGTACCGCTCGCGGACCTCATCGGGCGGCATCTGCGGGGCTTTGTCGCGGATTTCATCGATCTCGTTTTCCACCCGGGCCAGCACTGCGGCCTTCTCCAGGAACCGCATGTCCATATGGAGCCGGCCCTTGACGTAGAGCTCCTGGTAGAACGGGTCAAGGTCGTGCCGCATGGTCTTGTAGTCGTCCGTGTAGCGCAGGGCCGCCTTGTGAGGCACGTCGGGGCAACGGACCCCCGCAATCTCCTTGGCGTAGGCGAACACATCGATGCCGCACTTCTTGAGGATCTTTTTGGCCACGCAGCCGGCTGCCACGATGGTGGATGTGTATCGGCCGCTGAAGATGCCCGCGCCGATGGCGTCGTCGTCCGGGCCGTACTTCACGAAACTCGCGTAGGAGGCGTGGCCCGGCCTCGGCGTGCGATTCGTGTCCTGGTACTGCTTGATGTGAACGGAGTGACGGTCCAGGTTCGGGATCAGGATCGTCAGAGGGGTGCCGTTCGTGTGGTTCCGGTTGCCGGCGTTCTCGATCGTGTCGGCGGCGTTGACGCCCGTATAGATCACCGGCAGGTCCGGCTCCTTACGCGGGCTGGACAGCTCGTCGGCCCCGGGTTTTCGCAGCAGCAGGTCGCCGTAGATTTCCTGCTCGGTCAGCAGGACCCCCGGCGGGACGCCCTGCAGCACGCTGGTGAGACCTTCCTGATACGAGCCGCCGGCGACGGTGACTTGAAAACAGCGCCCAAGATGACATCCAAGCACAGGTTATTCTCCTCTAAGAAGCCCGATTTCTGATGGTTGATTTTTAGAGGAAACCCTTGCGGTTTGCAAGCAAATCCTTGGCTTCATGGACGCCATGAACCCATCCGCGTCCGGCTCCGTCCACTGCGTCCACTGTGTCCCTGCCGTCCACCCCGTCCACGACATGCGTCCGTCGTCAGCGGACTACCGCCGGTTCCAGCCGGGGCGGAGGCGGTCCTGGACTTCCCATGCGTCGAGCAGGACCAGGGCCGCCATGCTCTCGATCACCGGGATCACGCGGGGCACGATGCACGGGTCGTGCCGGCCGTGGGTCTCGATGGTCTTGTTTTGCAGGTCAGTGTCCAGTGTTCGCTGCGGCCTGGCAATCGAGGACGTGGGCTTCACCGCCACGCGCAGGATGACAGGCTGGCCGGTGGAGATGCCGCCGGTGACGCCGCCGGCGTTATTACCGGTGAAGCCGCCGTCGGCCATGCCGTCGTTGGACCGGCTGCCCCGCATTCGGGTCAGGGCGAAGCCCTTGCCTACTTCGAGCCCCTTGATCGCGCCGATGGTCATGATCGCCGCGGTGAGCCGGGCGTCGAGCTTCTGGAACACCGGGTCGCCCAGGCCCGCGGGCAGGCCGTGGATCTCGAGCTGCACGACGCCGCCGACGGAGTCGTTGTCGTCCTTCGCGGCGAGAATTGCCTGGACCATCCGCTCGGCTGCCTCCGGATCGGCGCAGCGGACCGCGTTTGATTCAATCACCTCATAGTTGCACTTGTTTGCGGCGATCCCCGCGATCTCTACGGCGTGGGCGACGATCCGCACGCCCCGTCTGGCCAGTTCCTGCCGGGCGAACGCGCCGCCCAGGACCCGGCCGGCCGTCTCGCGGCCCGAGGACCGCCCGCCGCCGCGATAGTCGCGGATTCCGTACTTGCGGTAATAGGTGAAGTCCGCGTGCCCCGGCCGGAACAGGTCTTTGATCCCCTCGTATTTGGAGGAATCGTGGTCACGGTTGAAGATCGCCATCGCGATCGGGGCGCCCGTGGTTTTGCCCTGGAACACGCCCGATAGGACCTCGACCTGATCCTTCTCGTCGCGGGGCGTCGTCACAGCGCTCTGGCCGGGACGGCGGCGGTTCAGTTGGGCCTGAATGTCCTGCGCCGAGAACTCGATCCCCGGCTTGACGCCGTCGAGTACCGCGCCGATGGCCGGGCCGTGACTTTCGCCGAATGTCGTGACGCGGATGATGTCGCCGTAGGTGTTGGCCGCCCGGCTGCGGATGGTCAGCTCCTCGATGATGTGCTGCATCGCAATCTCGGCGATCTGCTCCGGCGTCCTGTCCGTGGTGTCGATCACGGCATCGGCGTAGGGCCCGAGCAGTTCCTCGCGGTAGGTGACGTTCTTGTCGAGCTGGGCCCGGGCATCGGGTCCTCGCAACCAGGGCGGGACGCCGTCCTTGGCGATGCGATTCCAGAGCGTCCCTGGGTCGGCCGTCAGGTAGATCAGGATCGCGTTCTTGCGAAGGGCTCGCCGGCTGGCGGGGTCCAGCAGGCTCGATCCGCCGCAGACGATCAGTTTCCAGTCCGTCTCGGCCAGCTCGACTGCGACCTTCCTCTCGACCGCCCGAAACTCCTGCTCGCCGTGCTCAATGAAGATCTCCCGGCAGGTGTGCTTCTCGCCCGTGTCCCGCTCGAAGCACTGCTCGATCAGGCGATCCGTCTCAATTGCCTCCAGGCCGGTCAATTCGGCCAGCCTGGCGGCCACGGAGCTTTTCCCCGCGCCTTTCGGTCCTGCCAGTATGATCTTCATTCCTATCGACCCCATATATCGAAATCATGGAGACTCAACTCCGGGTGGCAACGGCAAGCGCCGGCTTGCCAATGGTCGTGTCGCGGCCATCCTGGCCGCGCCGTGTCGAGAGCGTCCTGCCCTCGAATCGCGGGCCAGATGCCCGCGACACAGTGAGCCATCTGCCTGCGCTGCACCTTGGACGATGCCGCGCCGCGTCGCATCTCTGCTATTGAACAGGCAAAGCTTAGGAGCCTCCGAGTTCCATCTGCGCCCCAAGCGTTCGCATCAGGCCGACGAACTCGGGGAAGGTTACCTTGATCGCCTCGGCGGTTCCGATGGTGCAGGGCTCATCGAGCCCCATGGCCGCCAGCGACAGGGCCATGACGATCCGATGATCGCCCCGGCCGTCCAGGCGCGCCGCCTTGAGCCTGCTGTTGTGTACGACGATCCCGTCAGGCAGTTCTTCGACCTGTGCCCCCATTTTCGCCAGTTCCTCGGCCATGCACTTGATCCGGTCGGTCTCCTTGCTCCGGGCCTGGGGCACGTTGACGAGCCGGGTCGTGCCCTCGGCGAAGGCTGCGGTGACGGCCATCGCCGGCAGGGCGTCCGGCGTGGCGTTCATGTCGATGGTCACGCCCTTGAGCGAGGAGGCTTTCACGGTGATACCGGCGGGGCCGGTGACGATCTCGGCGCCCATGGCGCGGAGGTAATCGACGACCGCCTTGTCCGGCTGGCTGTCGGAGAAATCGAGGCCTTGCAGGGTGACTCCGTCGCCGAACAGGGCGGCTGCACAAAGGAAGAACGTCGCGCTGGAGAAGTCCGCGGGCACGGGCAGGTCGTACGCCTGGTAGCTCTGGCCACCTCGCATGTGAAACCGTCGGAGTCCGTCGCTCTCGTACTGGATGCTTTGCTTGTCGAGCCAGTCGAGCGTCATTTGGACGTAGCCGGGCTCGTTGAGCAGGGTGACCTCGATATCCGTATCGGCCGACGCCAGCGGTGTGCACAAGAGCAGGCTGGAGAGGTACTGGCTCGTGAAGGCGGCAATGGAGGTCCGCCCGCCCCGAAGCCCGCCCGAGACCCGGACGGGGGCCTTGCCGTTGTTCTTCAGGCTGACGCACTTGGCCCCCAGCTCTTCCAGGGACTGCATCAGCGGGGCGATGGGCCGGCTTTGGATCTGTTCGTCGCCCGTGAAGGTCGTCGTTGCGCCGGGCTCGGCCAAAGCGGCCGACCCCATCGCCACGCGGAGCGTCGTGCCGGAGTTGAGCACGTCGATGGTCTCTCGGGGAGGCGTGACCTTCCCGTCGAGGCCGGTCACTTTCCACGCCTTATCGTCGCTCGTGTCGATCCGAGCCCCGAAGGCCCGGTAGCAAAGGACCGCCGCCTCGGTATCGCCGGACCAGAGCGGGTTGCGAATGACGCTGTCGCCGGCGGCCAGCGAGGCGATGGCCACGGCGCGGATCGTATGCGACTTCGACGCGGGGATCGAAACGGTGCCTTTGAGCCGGGATTTCCTGGAAACAAGCTGCATCATGACCTCTTTTGAAAGCGCCCTATGGAATCGTCCCGCCAGTATACAACCGGTCCCGGCCGAGTCAAGACACTCAGACCCCGTATTATCGGTCTCGCTCGAAGGGCGGCAGATTGACAAGTGTTATGATACCAACGTGTCGAACAACTCTGATTGCTTCCGACTGCCTGGCGTTTCCTCGCCCTTTGTCCACAGGTGGGTATGTGTGTTGTAGCTCCAGCCACGTTCCCTCAAACGACTGGCGAATTCGCGGCGATCCAGTGTGAGGCATCCGAGGGCGCGACGTCGCCACATTTCGATTACCAAGCGGTTGAACAAAGCCTCGCTCGTGAAAGTGGTGTTGCCGTTGCTGAGGCAGACTTCAAAGACCTCCGAAAGTACATCGGCCGACTCGCTATTGGGAGTCTGACTGACTGGTTGCCGCTTCCTCGCAACTCTGGCGGGCTTATAGAAAGTAATGATCATTTCTCCCGCAAGAACACTCTCGGAGTTCTTCTTCTTGTGCATGGACCAGATGACATCGCCCGTCTGTGTGATTGCCGCCTTCAGCTCCGCACCGCACTCGTCGGCAGTCTCCAGAATCGTGGCGAAGTAGCTGACGTCCCAGTGCTGAAATACGACAGAAAACCACCGGTCTGGACGCAGCAGCCGCAAGCAGGTCTTGATGCTGTCCGCCAGACTCTGTCTGTAGTGACTTTCTGTGTGGCCGAGTTCGCCCCCAACGATAGTCTCACGTTCGCGTATCTCATCGCTAATCGGGAAACCAAGCCAATGGTTCCAGAGAACCGACAGATCCAGATAGCTTATGAAGGCCCCATATGGCGGGTCGGTGAAGATGTAGTCCACGCTGTTTGGTTTGAGTATCCGCTCAAGATCGACCGCATCGTGAGCCATGACCTGAAGGTCACGGTGGCTGTCCAGTGTTCGTGAGCCTTTGGCGAGTGCCTGCCAGTAACTCTGTGCTTGCAGTATCTCTTCCTTGGCGGTCAATACGTTCAGGAATCGACCATGGAAGGTCTCCCAGACTGGCAACTCCACGCATTGAGAAGCAAGCTTGTAGCGATAGATACTGAAGATACTTGAGCCCCCACGGCTGGGAGCGCGGCCTTTGGCGGAGAGAAAGGTCTTATTGAGCTTCGCCACCGATGCCGACCATGCCAGCAGCAATAGATCACGAACAATGGTATCCGGTTCTGAGTCAATTGCCCGTTTGATCAGAGCCAGTCCTGCAAGCTGACGAGGCGTGAACATATCGTGAAAGAACTCCGCGTCGGATGTTCTTGGCAATCGGATGTTCGCCGGCAGCGGAAGACGCTCCAGCCAACGCTTGGCAACGTCCTCATCCTTCTCGATTTCTACGAGGGGCTGCGCACATTGCTGATGGATGCGATGGAACGCCTCACGCAGTGGGAGCGTGGAGGAAAGGGTGGTGTCCCCGATGTTCCGTGCTATGAAATTGGCAAAAGGGTTCAGATCGTTGTGGATTGCACGCCGGCCCAGCAGCATTGCCTCAATCGCGGTCACCCCTGTTCCGCCAAAGGGGTCCAAGACCACGTCGCCTTCCTGTGAATACCGTTCGATATAGGCACGCACGACATTCGGCGGTGGCCGTGTGAAATACGGATGGACGCCATAATGCCGAGCGTCCTGCTGCCGGGCGGCGGGAATAGCTTCAAGAACAGGGTGGATGTTGGCACGGTTCATTCAGCGATCCAGGTACTCTGCCAGGACAGGCAGATCAATGAAGTCAATGTGTTCCGGCGGATTGACGAAATTGTGCGTCATGCACAGGACCACGGCGCGAGGAAGCTTTGGGTATCGGGTCACTTGGTAATTGAATCCTTTGGATTGAGTCTTGACCTCCACCGGACAGGTGTACATCGGGAAACTGAGGAATTGGAACCTGCTATCCAGACAGTCATATCCCGTGCCGAGGTAGGCGCCCAAGTCCAAACCAAGCCTACTGAGTGCACCTACTGTTCGCAGAAGGTCTGATTCCAGAATGTTCTTGGCCTGGGGGGCTTGGTGGTCAGACACCACACGGCCGATCTGCGATGCGGCCCAGATGACATCGGAGGGCGATTCCCTTCGTTTCAGGTCAATCTGTTGCCTCCAGAGTTTACTCTGATAGTCGCGATGGAAGGACAACGGCGCAGACACTTTCTCCAGGACTTTCGGGCGAGCTGTCTCCCTCAACACCACCGAGGTCGGAATGAGTATGAAATGCCCATCAGGATGAATGGACACCTCAACCTCGATCTTCTCAAAATCTCGTCCTGCTCGGATTCCATACCAGTATCGGATTGCCTCTCCTATGGACTGACTGCTTCCAGCCTGCTGAATTCGATCGTGGCCCACCTTCCCATCGATTACTTCCCCGTCCTGGGAGAGCTTGTGGTCTTTGTCCACAGCCATAAAGGGACTGCCTGCTATGCCATAGGGAGTCTGCAGCACAACTGGACATGCTCCGCGTTTTCGGAGAAACTCCTTCACCGGGTCTGTCAGTCCATGGAAGAAATACTGCGGACCTCCCGATGTTCTGCTTTTGTCTTTGGTTTGTTGAAGATGCAAGGCAGCTCTCCGTGGGGCATGTCAGCCGGCGGTTTCGGCGGCGGCTTGGTTTACCAGGAACAGGACGGCCATGCGGACGGCTAAGCCGTTGGTGACTTGTTGCAGAATCACACTGTTTTGGCCGTCGGCGACCTCGCTTTCCATCTCCAGGCCGCGATTGATCGGGCCGGGGTGCATCACGAGAATGTCCGGCTTGGCCCGCTTGACCCGCTCAACCGTCAGGCCGAAATAGCGGGAGTACTCGCGGATTGAGGGGAAGAGGTTGCCGCCGATCCGCTCGAACTGGATTCGCAGCATGTTGACCACGTCCACCTCTTCGATCACCTTATCCAGCGAGTAACTGATCTTCACCGGCAGGCGGCCGACCTCGGCGGGCATCAGCGTCGGCGGCCCGACGAACGTCACCTCGGCCCCGAGCTTGGTCATGGCCCACATATCGCTGCGGGCAACGCGGGAGTGGGCGATGTCGCCGACGATGGCGATCTTGAGTCCTTCCAGCGATCCCTTGATCTTGCGGATCGTGTAGGCGTCGAGCAAGCCCTGGGTGGGATGCTCGCAGTAGCCGTCGCCTGCATTGACGACGCAAGCCTTGATGCTCCGGCTCAGGAGCGTCGGGACGCCGGCGGCGCTGTGGCGGATCACGACGATATCGATGCCCATCGCCTCCAGGTTGCGGGCGGTGTCGAGCAGGGTCTCGCCCTTGCTGACGGAACTGGCCTTTTGGGTGAACTCCATGACATCGGCGCTGAGCCGGCTCGCGGCCAGCGAGAAGCTCGCGCGGGTTCGCGTGCTGTCCTCGAAGAACAGGTTGACGACGACCTTGCCCCGCAGCGGGGGGGCCTTTTTGACCGATCGCGTGCTGATCTGCTCGAAGCCCGTGGCCGTATCGAGGATGTAGTCGATCTCCTCGGCGCTCAGGTCCCGCAGGCCGAGCAGGTGCTTTCGCTCCCACTTGAACGGTTTGCCGCCTCTGCGAATAATTGCCATAGTTGTGCCGTGCCGCCTTCCCGTCCTGCCGGACGTGTGCCTCTCCACAATGTCCAGGATGCGACTCATATACCCCTGCCGATCTGGTGAAGCGGATTGTGAGGGCTATAGGATGTGCAGGACCTATAGAACTTATTCCGCTTCGGGTTTTAGGCCACGATCACTTCGTCCTTTCCATCGGACTCCACGAAATTGACCTGAACCGACTGTTCGGGCCCGACCTCGGCCTTGTAGCCGGCATAGTCTGCCTGAATGGGCAGTTCGCGTCCGGCCCGCTCGATGAGGACGGCCAGCCGGATGGCCTTGGGCCGCCCCAGGTCGATCAGGGCATCCATGGCCGCCCTCGTTGAGCGGCCCGTGTACAGCACATCGTCCACCAGGATGATCGTCTTGCTATCGATATCGAAACCGATTTCGGTTGTGCGGACGAAGGGTTGGCTGCCGCCGTGAGGGGCATTGAGGTCGTCGCGGTACAGGGTGATGTCCAGCGTACCACAGGGGATGGCGCGTCCGAGCTTCTGCGAGAGCCGGTTGGCAAGCCGCTCGGCGAGGATTTCGCCCCGGCTGCGCACGCCTATGATTGCGGACTCGTTATCGGGCGATGATTGCCCCGCGATCTCGTCGGCCAGATGGTCGATTGTCCGGTCGATCTGCCCGGCGTCCAAGATTACCTTCATAGAGCATGATCCAATCTGGTTCCCAAATGGAACAGGCCGCATTTGGGAGTTTTTGCGATCCTTCGGCAACTTTGAGACCACTATACCACCTCGCATGCGGCGTGGCAAGCCCCCATCGCAAGGTTCGGCAAAATCCACTTTCCTAACGCTGGGAATTGCGGTATCTTGCAGCCCTGATGTGGAATTCACTTGATTGAGCGGCGTTTTTCTGCTATGATAAGGCCAGTTGTTTGGAGGACGGATTCCATCAGCCATGAAGGCTGATGGGTGGGGGACGACAGCGTGCCATGGGGGGCACCTGTACCGTTTTTTGCGAATGTGGTACGAAAGCATGGGCGGAAAAGGAACAATCTGGGGTCGTAGATTATGGGTCGTAGCCCTGGTTATGGGGCTTTCCGCTGCCGGTACGGCCCTGGGCCAGGATCTCACCATCCAGCCCCAGGCCCTTCAGTGGGCCGGCATCCAGGCTTTGGCCCAGTCCGATCCGAACCTGACGGGATCGGGCGTGCGTTTTGGCGTCGTCTGCCGCAGCTTCACTTACGACGCCGGCCTCGAGCCGCAGAACGACTACCAGCCAAACCTCAAACACGCCTGCTTCCAGGATGCCGAACTGAGCTTCCACAGCAGTCTTGCCAGGGAACCGGGCACATCGAGTCATGCGACGGCGATTTGCTCCATCCTGTTCGGGCGGGACCCGGAGGGAACGGCCGCTTCCTTGGATCCGTTCCGGTATCGGGGAGTCGTGCCGGAATCTGAGGGGCACATCTACGAATTCTGGCATTTTGTCAAGAAGTACGTGTACGGACAGGAGAAACCTCAGGTCGATCTGGCCTCCGCGAGTTTTGGACAGCCGCTGGAAGACGGATGGACGCGAGGCATCGAAGCCCTGGTTGAGCACACGGGCCTCGTGTTCATCGCCAGCATAGGCAATGGGCTGAACGCCTCCGATCCTTTGTTCTATCCAGGGGCCGGGCCCAACGTGATCGGCGTGGGCCTGGTCAGTTCGGTGAACGCCGCGGACATGGCGACGAGGCTCTCGCAATTTGCCCTGGCTTACCCGGAGGAATCGAGCGCAGGTCCGACCGAAGACGGTCGCTGCAAGCCCGATGTCATCGCACCGGGCAGTTGTCTTGTGGCGGAAACGGATGCGGACCAGGGCTATATGACGGCGGGCAACTGGTCCAGCTTCTCGACTCCCGTGGCGGCCGGGATCGTGGGGCTTCTGATCCAGACGGCCAAACAGAACGCCGATCTGAGCCCTGCCGTGTCGCCGGAGGGCGGCAACTGCGTTCTCAAGGCGATCCTGATGAACTCCGCGACGAAGCTGCCTTACTGGCACAAGGGCCGGCTGGGCGCCGAGGACGACCATGAAGTGCCGCTCGACTATGTCCAGGGCGCAGGGATGGTGAACGCCGTTCGTGCGCACGAGCTTCTAACGGCGGGGCGAAGCAGACCCGGCGACATTCCGGCGACCGGATGGGACCTGAACCAGGTCTATCAGGGACAAGCCCTTCAGCAGGTCTATCGCATCGCGTTGGAGGAGCCCATCTCGAAGATGCTCAGTGCGACGCTCGTTTGGAACCGTCACTACCGTGCGGAGCGACCCTTCAAGCACTTGCCGGAAATCGACAGCGATCTTCGGCTCGAGGTCTGGGCCATTGACCCTGCGAATCCGAGCGCTCCTCTGTTGTTGGACTATTCCGACAGCAAGGTGGACAATGTGGAGCATATCCACGTCGAGACCGTGCCCGGATACACCGTGTATGAAATTGTAGTTTCATACAGCAATCTCAGTGCCAAGCCGGTATTGTCAGCCGGTGAGCGATACGCGCTGGCCTGGAGTCTGGATGAAAAACAGCCCGACGAGAGCATCCTCTGGTACGATCTGAACGCCGATGGGATTGTGGACGAGTTGGACTTGGCGATCCTGGCGAACAATTTCACCGGGCGCAAATCCGCGCAGGCGTATGCGGTCGGCGACATTACGATGGATGGTGTAATCGACGCAGCCGATGAGCAAACGATCCTGGCGAACCGCGATAGAAAAGCAGACTGGCGCACCACCGACAGCACGATGAATTAGGCCGCCGGTTTTTGCTGGTTGCCCGAGGTTTATGATCTTCTGTTTCTGGAGATGAGCACGGCCCGTGGATTTCCCCCGCCTGTTGATTGCCAGTCTGTTTCTTTCGTTTGCCGTAACCGCGATTTGTCCGGCGGCCGAGCGGTGGCGATTCGTCGTGACGTGCGACAGCCGGGGCGATGTCCTGACTGGTGTCAACGAAGCGATCCTCTCCGAGATCGCCTGGGAAGTCGTGCGGCAGAACGCGGATTTCCTGCTCTACCCAGGCGACCTGGTCTATGGCGGCCGGATCGTCCCTGAATCCTTCGAGAACCAGTTGCGGAAATGGGTTCGAGCCATGAAGCCCGTCTANNATGTGGGACGCCGAGCCGAACCAGTTGCCCGATCCGATGGACAACTACTCCCTGAGATGGCTTCATGTATTCGGCAATCGTGACTATCCGCACCAGATCCTGCCGGACAATGGCCCTGCCGACGCCAGGTACATGTCCTATTCCGTTCTGCACAAGAACGCCCTGATTGTAGCGGTGGACCAGTACGGCGGAGCGAAGCATTGGCTTGCGCACCGGGTGGACCAGGGGTGGCTCGACTCCCAATTGAAGTCCAACACCAAGCCGCATGTTTTTGTCTTCGGTCACGAACCCGCCTTCAAGGTGGTGCACCCGGACTGCCTGGACGACCACCCGGCCCGGCGGGACGAGTTCTGGCGCAGTCTCCAAGCGGCGGGGACGCGGATGTACTTCTGCGGCCACGACCATTTCTACAACCACGCACAGGTCGATGACGGCGACGGGAATCCCGACAACGATGTCCACCAACTCGTCATCGCGACGGCGGGGGCTCCGGGATACACGTGGGTCCCTCCCTATGATGGCGACAATGGCACGTTTCTCGTAACGCCGGTCTACCACGCCGAGCAGTACGGCTACGTCCTCGTGGAGATCGACGGTCTGCATGTCACGGCCACCTGGATGGAGCGGCGGACGCCCAATCCATGGGGCCCCGCCGTTTATGAACCTCGATGGCCGTGGAGCTACGATGTTCCCGCCGGCTGCCCGGTCAAGCTCGCCGCCGATCTCAACGGCGATTGCATCGTGGATTTCGCCGATCTGGCGATCCTGGCCTCCCAATGGCTGGCCTCAGGTCAGAACTGATGCCTCTTCGTAGGTCGTGCATCCCCGCACGATACTCTTAAGACGAGCGGGCCCGACGCACAGCGGCGTTCTGTACCGAGGCACCCTATTTCTACTGTAACCGATTTTCT
>DCUI01000141.1 GCA_002327785.1 Phycisphaerales bacterium UBA2218 | reverse complement strand
AGATAATTATGAGAAGATTAGTAAGCCTCTTCAACGTCATGTATCGCCAGATTTTGCTTTTCGCATCGGCAGGGGGTTCGAATTGAGGATTCCCTTGTACATCTCTCGCCCTTTCGATCTCGTCCACACTTGCCCTTGGGCAGGCTCAACCACAGCATATTGTACCATGACCACTGGGGCAGCAAGGTGCTTGTGCCCGCGTGAAACCAAGGGAGCGGAGAACACCATCGGAACGCAAGAAGCGGTCGTTACCTTCTCGTCTCCATCAGTTCGATGAAATCGTCGAAGAGGTAGCGGGCGTCGTGGGGACCGGGGGAGGCTTCGGGATGGTACTGGACGGAGAACGCTGCCAGTTTTTCGCAGCGGAGGCCTTCGAGTGTGTTGTCGTTGAGGTTCATGTGCGTCAGCTCGATGTCCTTGTCGGCGAGCGAATCGAGGTCCACACAGAAGCCGTGGTTTTGGCTGGTGATCTCGATCTTGCCGGTTCGGAGGTTCTTGACCGGGTGGTTGGCGCCGCGATGGCCGAACTTGAGCTTGTACGTCGTGCCGCCCAGCGCCAGACCGAGGATCTGATGGCCCAGGCAGATGCCGAAGATAGGGACCTTGCCCAACAGCGATTTGACCGTCTGGATCGTGTAGGTAACCGCGGCGGGGTCGCCAGGGCCATTGCTCAGGAATACGCCGTCGGGCTTGCGAGCAAGGATGTCCTCCGCCGTCGTTTGCGCGGGGACGGCCGTCACGTCGCAACCATGCGAGACCAACAGGCGAAGGATATTCTGCTTCATGCCGCAATCGATGGCGACCACTTTGTACTTCGCCTGCGGCGGCTTTGAGCCAGGGTTCAGGACGTCGACGACGCCCTCCTTCCATGCGTAGGGCTTGTCCACCGTCACGTCCTTGACGATGTCGCGGCCGACGAGGCCCGGATACTTCTGGAGCTTCTCTGCGAGCTTCTGCGGGGCCGTCTCGATGGCGGAGAGGATGCCTCGCATGGCGCCCTGGGTGCGGATGTGCCGCACGAGCTTTCGCGTGTCGATGCCCTCGATGCCGACAATGCCGTTCTTCGCGAGGTATTCATCGAGCGTCGAGCCGTTGCGCCAGTTGCTTGGATAGGGGCAGTTCTCCTTGACCACAAACCCGCTGACGAAGCTCTTTCGCGACTCCCAGTCCTCGGGATTCGTGCCGTAGTTGCCGATGAGCGGGTAGGTCATCGTGATGATCTGCTCGTGGTACGAGGGATCGGTGAGGATCTCCTGGTACCCGGACATGCTCGTATTGAACACGACCTCGCCACACTTCTCGGCCCGAGCCCCGAATGCCCGGCCCTCAAATGCTATACCATCTTCCAACAACAAGACTGCCTTCATGGCTGGCGCCCCAGGGTCAAATCAAACATCAAAAGGCAAAGATCAAAATTGCGGAATCGCCTTTGGCGACAGTATCTTTGCATTTTGATTTGTGGTTTTGATGTTTGATCTTTGATTCTTGATATTCTCATCGATAGTACAACTGGATCGGCTTGACGCTGATCTTCTTTCCCTTGAGGGCTTCAATCGCCTTGACGACCGCCTCGGCCCCCCGCATGGTCGTGACGTAGGGGACCTGCCGATCGACCGCGCTTCGGCGGATCAGGAACGAGTCGGCGATGGCCTGTGTGCCAACCGCCGTGTTGACGATCAGGTCGATCTGCTTGTTGATGATCGCATCAACGATGTGCGGCCGGCCTTCGGTCATCTTCAACGCGAACTCGGACGCGATGTTGTTCTTGATGAACTCGATGCAGGTACCTTTGGTGGCGACGATCTTGAAGCCGAGAGCACGCAGCCGACGGGCCAGCGCCACGGCCTTGGGCTTGTCGCGGTCATTGACACTGAAGAGCACGCTGCCGCTCATCGGGAGGCTGTTGCCCGCCGCGATTTGCGACTTGGCGTACGCCGTGCCGAAGTCGTCGGAGATGCCCATGACTTCGCCCGTCGAGAGCATCTCGGGGCCGAGCAGCACGTCCGTGCCCGGGAACTTCAGGAACGGGAACACCGCTTCTTTGACGGCGTAGTAGGTCGGCAGGACCTCCTGTGTGAATCCGAGTTCCTCCAGCGTCACACCCGCCATCACCTTGGCGGCCAGTTTCGCCAGCGGCACGCCGATGGCCTTGCTCACAAATGGCACCGTTCGCGAAGCCCGCGGGTTCACTTCGAGGATATAGATGCGGTCGTCTTTGATCGCGTACTGGACGTTCATCAGCCCCTTGACGTGCAGGTTCATTGCCAGGAGCTTCGTCTGTCGCATGACTTCGGCGATAAGCTCCTTCTTGAGGTTGACGGGCGGAATTGAGCAGGCGCTGTCGCCCGAGTGGACGCCGGCCTCTTCGATGTGCTCCATGATGCCGCCAATGACAACGATTTGGCCGTCGCTGATCGCATCGACATCGAGCTCCGTCGCGTCGCCGAGGAACTTGTCGATGAGGATCGGGTGCTCTTCGGATGCCTCGATGGCCTCTTGGACGCAGGCTTTCAGGGCGCTTTCGTCGTGAACGACCCGCATCGCGCGTCCCCCCAGGACGAACGACGGTCGGATCAGCAGCGGGAACCCGAGCTTGTGGGCGATCTCCAGCGTCTGTTCATAGCTGGTCGCCGTGTCGCTTTCCGGCTGAAGCAATCCGAGCTTCGCGACGAGCTTGTTGAACCGCTCACGGTCCTCAGCCAGGTCGATGCTGTCGGGCGAGGTGCCGACGATCTTGACACCCGCCTTCTCCAAAGGCACGGCCAGCTTCAGGGGCGTCTGGCCGCCGAACTGGACGATCACGCCGTCGGGCTTTTCCTTGTCCACAACCGACATTACGTCCTCGAACGTCAGCGGCTCGAAGTACAGCCGGTCGGACGTGTCGTAGTCCGTGCTGACCGTCTCGGGATTGCAGTTGACCATGATCGATTCGACGCCGATTTCCTTCAGGGCGAAAGCGGCGTGGCAGCAGCAGTAGTCGAACTCGATGCCCTGCCCGATGCGGTTGGGCCCGCCGCCCAGGATCACGATCTTGCGCCGGCTCGTGGGATTGGCCTCGCACTCACTCTCGTAGGTCGAGTACAAGTACGGCGTGGCGGCCTCGAACTCGGCCCCGCAGGTATCGACCCTCTTGAAGACAGGGTCGATGCCCAGCGACTGGCGGTGCTTGCGGAACTGAAGCTCGGACACATCGGCAATCGAGGCCATGTACTTGTCGCTGAAGCCGTACTGCTTGGCCTGTTCCAGCAGATCCTGCTCGGGCAGCTTGCCCTTATCGGCCAGGAGCTTCGTTTCGAGCGAAACGATGTCCTTGATGTTGTTCAGGAACCACGGGTCGATCTTGGTCAAGGCGAAGATTTCCTCAACGGGCATGTCCCACCGAAGGGCCTCGGCCACGTACCAGAGCTTGTCCCAACAGTTTCGTCGCAGCTTCTCCTTGAACTGCTCCGCGGACAGCGATTTATCGATGTGCTTGTCGGCCAGGGCATAGCGGTTGATTTCCAGCGAGCGGATCGCCTTGTGCATTGCCTCTTTGAAAGTCCGGCCGATGGCCATCGCCTCGCCGACCGATTTCATCTGAATCGTCAGCTCCGGCGACGTCTGCGGGAACTTCTCGAACGTGAACCGCGGCCACTTCACGACGCAGTAGTCGATCGTCGGCTCGAAGCAGGCGGGCGTCTTCTTCGTAATGTCGTTGGGGATCTCATCGAGCGTGTAGCCCACCGCCAGCAGCGAGGCGATCTTGGCGATGGGAAAACCCGTTGCCTTCGAGGCCAGGGCCGAGCTGCGTGAGACGCGAGGGTTCATCTCGATCACGGAGAGCTTGCCGGTGGCGGGGTTGACGGCGAACTGGATGTTCGAGCCGCCCGTCTCGACGCCGATGGCCCGGATGATCTTCAGCGACGCATCCCGCATGATCTGGTATTCTTTGTCGGAAAGGGTCTGGGCGGGGGCGACGGTGATACTGTCGCCCGTGTGAATGCCCATCGGGTCGAGGTTCTCGATGGAGCAGACGATGACGACGTTGTCCTTGCGGTCCCGCATCACCTCCAGNNTCGTATTCCTTCCACCCGATGACGGACTCCTCGACGAGGACCTGGTGCTTGGGACTGAGGGCCAGGCCCCAGTGGATGTACCGCTCATACTCCTCGGCGTTGTAGGCAATGTTGCCGCCGGTGCCGCCCAGGGTGTACGAGGGTCGGATGATGGCGGGAAAACCGGTTTCCTTGACGATCTCTTTGGCCTCTTCCCAGGATTGTGCGTACCCGCTGCGAGGCACCTGCAGACCGATGTCGAGGATCGTTTTCTTGAACAGGTCGCGTTCCTCGGCTTTCTTGATCGCGCGGAGATTGGCACCAAGCAGCTTGACGCCATACTTCTTCAACACGCCGCTCTCGGCCAGCGCCACGGCGGTGTTCAGGCCGGTCTGCCCGCCCAGCGTGGGCAGCAGGCTATCGGGCTTCTCCCGGCGGATGACCTTCTCAACCATCTCCGGCGTAATCGGCTCGATGTACGTCCGGTCCGCCAGCTCGGGGTCCGTCATGATCGTCGCCGGGTTCGAATTCACCAGGACGATGCGGTAGCCCTCTTCCTTCAGCGCCTTGCAGGCCTGGGTACCTGAGTAATCGAACTCACAGGCCTGGCCGATGATGATCGGGCCGGAGCCGATGATAAGCACTTTCTTGATGTCGTCCCGACGGGGCATGGGGTCTCCTGTTTCACGGTGAGCAGACATGAGGCAGGCAGTGCGGTGCAGTGAACAAATATCGGGCGGAATATGACAAAATTTTCACCAGCGCGCAAGCCGATTTCGCCACGGCCGGCAACAGCGCCCGGGGCGCGGCGGGCGGGGGGCTGGCCGGCCGGCGACGCTGATGGCCCCGGAAAGCGCGGGCGGCACACCGGGGGCGCGCCGCGAACAAAGGGGATTAGCCGGCTTCCCCGGGGCTCGCCGTACGCAGGAAAACCGCCAGGGCGCCGGCACCACCGAAGCGCCGCGGCGCCTCCCCCCACTCCAGCACCAGGTCGCCGGCATCGTCGAGCAGGCGCTCGAGCGCGCGGCGCAGCACCGGCCCTTCCTGCGAATGCAGCCCCTTGCCGGTGACGATCAGCACCAGCGGCCAGCGCTGGCGGGCCGCGTGGGCCAGAAAGGCGCGGGCGCGGGGCAGTGCCTCGTCGCGGGTGAGCCCGTGCAGGTCCAGTTCCCCGGCGGGCCTGAGCCCGCCGCGTTCCAGCTGCTTCAAGCGGCGCGGCCTGGCCGCGCGGGGGTGGTCGAGTGCCGGCAGTTCATCCTTGAAGGTCTTGTCAAGCCGGCCGACGGCGGCCAGGAATTCGGCGGCGCCACTCTCTTCCGCCGGCGGCGCCACCACGTCCGTTGCTGCTGCCGGCGGCGGGGGATCGGCGGTGCCGGCGAGCGGCCGCACCGCCAGCCAGTCCATCTCCCGGGCGAAGAGTCCGCACTCGTCTGTCTCGGCGGGGGCCGCCGGCACCGGCGGCGCGGGCGCGGGGAGCGGCGGCCGCGCCGCCCCGGAAACCGGCAGCCCCTTCAAGGTCTTGAAGGGGCTGTGGGCAAAACGGTCGCGGTCAGGTTGCTTGCGGCGCGGCACGGTCAGCGGCGCACGATCTTGCGGCGGCCCTGGATGGCCTTGGTGTGCAGGCGCATCAGGGTGCCGGTCTTTTCCAGGTGGAACTGGAACCAGAGGTCGCCGTAGCCCTGCATCTTCATCTTCTTCCCCTCCCTGAGCGCCTCCAGGTTCTCCTGCATGCGCTCGTCCCCCTTGAGCTTCTTCAGGCCGCGCTCCATGACCTTGATCGCCTTGTCGCGTTCGCCGACCTTCTCCAGGCAGAAGGCATACAGGCTCCACAGCAGCGGCTCCTTGCGCGTGACCGAGACCGCCTTTTCGAAGGTGTCGATCATCTTGCCGTTCTGGCTGCGCTTCATGTAGCAGATCGCCAGCATCGCCGTCCCCACCCAGTGGCGGACGAATCCCTGGCTGAGGTACTCAAAGGCCTTGCCGAACTCACGCTTGAGATAGTGGATCGAGCCGATCTGTGAATTCATCTGCTGCTTGATGTAGAACTGCCAGGGGCCGTACTTCTTCTGTACCTCTTCGATGGTGCGGATCGCCTTTTCGGTGCGGTTGGCGGCAAGATCCTTCTGCGCGCCTTCGACGGCGGCATTGATCTTGAGCATGACCTGGCGCAGCACGATGGCGTAGGTGCCCGCAAAGACCAGCGCCCCCAGGAGACTGGCAAAGGCATAGTGCAGCGGGGTCAGCAGCAGGAGGAGGGTCGCAACCACACCAGCGGCCAGGGAAATCAGCAGGCTGAACATCGAATCAGGGATCCTTTCCGGGGGATGGGCAGAGGAGTTTAGCAATCCGCCCGGCAAATGTCAAAGCGCGGGCAGGGTGGCTGCGGCAGAACCGGGGTGCCGGCGCAGGGGGGCGCCGGGCGCTTGCAGGGCTGGGGCGGCGACAACGCTCAGCTGCGGGAATGCTCCTTGACCATGAGGGTCAGTCGCTGGCCGGGACGCAGCACCGGGTTTGCGGGAAGCCGGTTCCAGTCGCGGATCTGCGCCGTATTGACGGCGAACTGCCGGCCGATCCCCCATAGGGTGTCACCGGCACGGACTTGGTAGACGACCTTCTTCAAATCCGCCTTCCCTGCCGGTTGGCTGGTGCCTTTCGACTTGGACGCCGCCGTGGCAGCGGCAGCCTTGCTGCCGCCCTGGACCGTCAGTTTCTGGCCGACGCGCAGCACCGACCTGGTGCCGAGCTGATTCCAGCTGCGCAGCTGCTGCTCGGTCACCTCGTAGCGCTTGGCGATCTTCCACAGGCTGTCACCCGGGCGGACGGTATAACTCTGTGCCGTCCCCTTGCCGGGGCGCCCCGCCGGGGCATCGTCGCGCAACGCCTCGCGCAGCTCGGCCAGCGCCATCCGGCCGGCCTCGGGGTTGAGGGGGATCAGCAGGTTCTGGCCGACACGTAGGGAGCGGGCATCGCGCACCTTGTTGAAGCGCAGCAGATCGTCGGTACGGACCCCGTAGCGGCGGGCCAGGGCGGCCGGGGTGTCCCCCTTGACGACCTTGTGGGCGACGAAATTGGCGCGGCGGTTCGCCGGCAGTTGGGCATACTGCTCGACAAAAGTTTCTGCGCTGCCGACCGGGAGCCGAACCTGGTAGCCGTTCTGGCCGGGTGGGGTGCTCCAGCGCTTCAGTTCGGGGTTGAGCCGCTTGATCGTTTCATAGTCGCTCCCGGCCAGCCGGGCGATGATGTCAAGGTCGGTGACCGTATCGACCTCGACCAGTTCGTATGTCAGCGGTTCGTGGTAGTTAAGGTCGGTGAAGCCGTAGCGCTCGGGATTCTTGGCGATCATCAGCGCCGCGAGCATTTTCGGCACGTAGTGCTTGGTCTCGTCCTTCAGGTAGGAGCCGTGGGTGAGCTCCCAGAAGTCGCGGGTGTCGTAGCGCTCGATGGCCCGCCGGATCTTGCCGGCGCCGGCGTTGTAGGCGGCCATGGCCAGGTACCAGTCGCCGTCGAACATCTGGTAGAGGTCGGACAGGTGCCGCGCCGCCGCGCGCGTCGCCTTCTCTGGATCGCGCCGCTCGTCGTACCACCAGTCGTTGGTGAGGCCGTACATGCGGCCGGTCCCTTCCATGAACTGCCAGGGCCCGGAGGCGCGGGCCCGGCTGAGGGCCTTGTTGTTGAAGCCGGATTCGATCATCGCCAGGTAGACGAGGTCCTGCGGCAGGCCGGTCTCGGCGAAGACCTCCCGCATCATCGGCAGGTAGCGGGTCGAACGCTCCAGCCAGACCCGCATGGTCTTGTGCACCGGGCCGCTGAAGTAATTGATGAAGTAGCGGACCTTCTCGTTGTCGACCACGGGGAAGTCGAAGTCGCTCTCCTGAAGGAAGACCGTCTCCCCTTCTTCCTCGGGGGGGGCGATGTCGGCGGCTTGCAGGACGGCGTTGTCTTCGAGGGTCTCCGGGTCGAGCGGTTCCTCTTCGTCGTCGTACCCGGCGAGCTGGTCTTCGGCGTCGAGCGGGTCGGAATCGTCGGCCGACGGCTCGGCCGGGGTGCTGCCGGGGGCGGCGTCGAAGCGGATGGTCGGGGCCGAGGGGGGAAGGAGCGCGGCGGAGCTGGCCGGCTGGGCTGGGTTCAGCGCGGCGGCCCTGGCCGGGACGGTGCTTTGGGGCACTTGCGGCGAGAGACGGAGCTGGGCCTGCGCTGACGTGCGCAAGTCGGTAGCGCAGCCGGTCAGCAGTAGCACGCCAAGCGTTGACAGCAAAAGCAATCGTGACAAAATACAGAGCCTCCGGTCGAAACAGCTGCGAGAAAATACCTCAACAACCGGTGAAAAGTCAATTTCCCCCCGCTTCGCCCCCCCAGAAACGCTCCTCCAGCTCGCGCAGCAGCGGTTCGAAGCTGGTGCGGTCCAGGGCGCTCACCGGCAGCGCCTCGTAGCGACGGCAGAGCGCAGCCGCCACCTCGGCGGGAACCAGGTCGACCTTGTTGAACACCAGCAGGCGCGGAATCTCGTGCA
>DCUI01000269.1 GCA_002327785.1 Phycisphaerales bacterium UBA2218 | reverse complement strand
AATGCGTCCCCAGCGAGACATCCGGGACCAGGTTCTCGTGCATCTGCACGATCTCGCACAGCACGGCGGCCCGGTTGACCTCGGCGAAGGCGACGGGGATCCCGAGGAACGGGTCGCTCGTGCCCCAGCGTCCCGGTCCCAGGAACATGAGGGCCCCGTCCGCGAGGGACTCGCAGGCCTGGTTGATCTTGCCGAGCAGCCGGGCCACTTCATAGCGGTCCTGGAGGGACAACCGGGCGTAGAGGGCCGGCGTCACATATACGAATCGGCTGATCCGCGTATGCCGACTGTGGCCGACGACTGCGCCGCTGGCCTCGATGATTGCATCGGCCCGGGGGACCTCGACCTCGGGCGGTCTGGGGGACTCCGTGCCCTTCACCGGCAGGGGCCGGCATTGGACGACGTGGATTCTGTAGGAATCGCCATCCGTGAAATTCAGCGTGAATTCAACGTCTACGGGGTACTCGTAGGCCCGTTGCAGTGTGTGGAGCATCTCTCGCATGTCCCCGACAAACCTGGTCGCAGTCAGCAGATTGTCGAACGTCGGCACCCATACCTTGCCGGTGTTCCCACCCATCGCGGATAGTGATTCATCGGCCGAGGCGAACATCTCCACGGGCAGGTCGGTGCTCTCCTTGATGACGTCGAGAAAATGGCCCGACATGACGCGATTCGCCTGGAGGTCGAGGTAATCGACCCGTCTCTGGGCGTACTGGCGGACCTCCTCGAAATTGGCCTCGGGCCGTTTCTCCGGTACGTTGAGCGCGACGAGCCGGGTGTAGTCGTCGTCGGAGCGGTCCACGGCCCGGGTGCCCAGGCCGAAGACCAGCCGAAGCACGCCCGCCTGTGGATCGATGCTCTCATTCCAGACGTACGGATTGAACGAGAACCCGACGCCCGCCGCCTGCGGGTAGTAGTACCGGCCGTGCATCTCGCCCGAAACCCGCATCACGAGCAGGGCCATCTGTTCGTCATGGTTGAGCAGGTCCCGCTGCTCGCGGTATCGCAGGGCCTTCTCGCTCATCGTGCTGGCGTAGACCGTTCGCACGGCGGAGAGGAAATCCTCCAGGCGACGCTCGCGAGGACCCTGGTTCGGACAGAAGACGCTTTCGTATTTCCCGGCGAAGGAGTTTCCGTAATTGTCTTCCAGGAGCGAGCTGGACCGCACGATGATCGGCGACTGGCCGAAGTAATCCAGCATCTGCTCGAACTGTTCCAGGATATGATCGGGGAACTGGCCCTGGAGAATCCGCTGGCGGGCCTGCACGGCGCCTTCGAGAAAGGTGGAGGGGTTGCGTTGCTTCTGGCGCAACCACCAGACGCCGTTGCGGACCAGGTAGGTGTAGAACACGTCGGAGCCGACGTAGAAGGAGTCCTGCTCCTCCAGCAGCTCGGCGAAGTGAGTCGAATGCCGCTTGAGGATGTTGCGGGCGACGAGCATGCCGACCGTCTTGCCGCCGATGAGGCCGGAGCCGATCATGCGCTTCCAGATGTTCAGGATATCTTCGAGCGTGAGGTATCGCGAGACCAGCTTGAACATGCCGGGGTCTCGCGAGATGACCATTCGGCTGAGATGATCGAACGTTTCCTGCAATTTCTCAGGTGGATAGGGGCTTTTCTCTGTGGCGTCGAGGATCTGCTGGGCCTCGGCAAAAGCCCGCTCCCAGTAACCCGGCCGGGTGTCGGCGTTCAAGTCGGACCAATTCACCGACGACAGGATTGACGAGATCAGCACGCTCGATGTCACGGGGCGGAACTCGTCACCGTCCCATTTGTGCAGCATGTTCATCGTGGGTGAGTAGCGGAACTGCACCTTGAGCGGGTGGACGTAGAGGGCCCCCGCATGGCGGTAGAGCTCGATGAAGAGCTGCGTCGTCTCGGTGATGGGGCGGATGGCCCGGGAGCTATGCGAGTTGCGGAACAGCGCGAAGTATGCAACCGTTTCCAGGTCGTAGAGATAGGGGCAGGTGAGCATGAAGAAGTTGGCGAGCATGGAATCCGAATACCAGTCGGCGGCCAGCTCGGACAGGCAGTCGAATACATACAGGGCCCCTCGGCCGGCGGCCTCGATCACGGCGTGAATCGTGGCGATAAAGGTCTCGAAGCCCTCGGCGGGGTCCAATTCGTGCGTCTCGACGGACCAGCCCTGGAAGATCACCGGGGGGTGGCTCGCGAACCGGAAATAGATGACCTTACGACCGGATCCCAGGCCCGCGCTGACGTACGGGGCCACGACAGCCATGTAGTCCTCCACGGCATCGACCTGCCAGACGATATTGTCGCCCGGGAGGATGCCTTTGAGGGCCTGATCCAGGCCCGCCAGACCCGTCGTCAGTTCTGTCACGTGATCGCTCATCGGTTTCCCTTTGCATCGTCCAGAAATATGTCCATCCCACAGTGACCGCACCGGAAGCGGATCGGATACCGGCGGCCGTCCTGATCCTCCAGCATCATCGGCTCGGCGGGAGTCTCCCCGCCACGACCGGGACACAGGCCCAACTCCTTCCGCAGGCAGTATTTTGTCGTCATGAGGACCTTCCTGGACAGGTCTACGCCGGATTCCGCCGCCGGCTCGACGGTCTCGACGCCGTGCCGCCGGTAGAAGGCATGGGCTTTCGCGTTGAGGACATTGCCCAGGTAGGTCAGATGGCTCCCGGGATAGGGCACATCGTTCTTCCTGACGCATCCTGCGGCACGCGGCCGATTCGCCTCGCGGACTTGCAGCAATCGGGCGGCCGACTCTCGCCTGGCTGCGTTCAGACGCGAGACCGGCACAAAGTACGTGTCCTGCGTTTGTAGTTGCACATCGGAGCATTCGAAGATCGTGTTGCCGAGCCTGGTCAGTTGAGTGAGGGTGGTCTGCCAGGCGGCCTCTTTCTTCTCGGCCGGCTGTTGTACGTTGATTGCCACATTGACCTGGTTTCCGTCTTCATCCATCCCGGAAAGCACCAAGCCATCCGCCCCGTCCCGCAGGGACATCGTCAGGCCGATCTTCCGCTCGGCGGCTCGTCGGGAAAGCATGCGGGAGAAAGCGTAGTCGAAGTTGCGGTAGATCTCCTGTCCGGCCCGGATGCCGTGCATCTTTTGCGGATAGACCCTGCGGCCCTCGACGCGATTGACGACTGTTCCATCGAGGTTCTTCCGGCTGTCGAAAAAGCACAGTCCGTCCGCATTGTGCAACTCACGGTCGCCGTCAAGAACGAAGCAGGATCTCTCGACGCGTGTGACGGTCCCGACGTACTCGCCGATGGATTTGGGCGTGTCCATCGAGGCAATAGAGCCATCCCGGCCTGTGAAGCCGTAGTCCGTGAAGCCGCGATTGAAGGTCTTTTCAAGGTTTGGCTCGAACGCCAATCGCACTGAGCCGGACGAGCTGCGGCGCAGGCCCCGCCGGGGCAGAATCTCATCGAGCTTCCGGCGATAGAAGCCCACCGTGTTGGCTACGTAGGGGATGTCCTTGAGTCGTCCTTCGATCTTGAAGGAGGTGACCCCTGCGTCGATCAGCTCTTCCAGGTGGCCGGCGAGACACAGGTCCTTCAGGGACAGCAGGTGCCGGTCCTTGACGATCTGCTCTCCCGCCTCGTCTTTGAGGCGGTACAATCTCCTGCACGGCTGGGCGCACTGGCCGCGATTGCCGCTGCGGCCGCCCAACGCGTGGCTCATATAACACTGCCCGCTGACGCCGACGCACAAAGCGCCGTGGATGAAGCACTCCAATTCGATCTGCGTTTCGTTGCGAATCCGGCAAATCTGATCGAGTGTCAACTCGCGGGCCAGGATCACGCGGGAGAAACCGACCTGTTCCATGAACTGCACTTTCTCGACGGTCGAATTGTGCATTTGCGTGCTGGCGATCAGCGGCACCGGCGGCAGATCCAGCTCCAGCAGGCCCACGTCCTGTACGATCAGGCCGTCGATGCCGGCTTCGCAGAGTTGATGAATCATCTTCTGGGCCGCCGGCAGTTCGTCATCAGTCAGCAGCGTGTTCAGGGCCACGTAGACCCGTGCGTAGTATTGATGTGCGAACGCCGCGACCTGCCGTATGGCGGACACGGAGTTCCCCGCGGCCTCGCGTGCGCTGAATCGCGGAGCACCGAGGTAGACAGCATCCGCTCCACACAGGATCGCCGCCCGTGCGGTCGGACCATCCTTCGCCGGGGCCAGTAGTTCTATGGTTGTGCTCATGCGCTGAGATTATACCGCCTCATGGCCCCGTCTTTGTGTACGAGAATGCCGGTTGGCGAAAGTGACTTGATGCCATGCGTGGCGTGGAGTCCCGCGTCTTCTACGTGCGCGTCTTGATGATGATGTCCGCTCGCTCCCGCCATGCAGTCGGCCCATTCGCTCGAAAGTACTCGAACGATTCGTCATCCACGAGCTTGCCGAGCAGGGCCTTGCGGTCGGCTGTGCTCGGGACATCGTCCACGATCTTCTTGCGGACGCTTTCGAGCTCCGCCAGGAATCGGCCGTGCTCTTCGGTGAACATGGCTTCGAGCCGCTGTCTCAGGTGGCCGGCGTAGGCGGGGCAGTAGCCCTCGGTCCCGATTGCGATTTGAAGATCGCCCCTCTTGACCAGGGCCGGGACGAAGAAATCGCAGTGCTGGGGATCGTCCACCACGTTGCAGAGAATCTCCAGTTCCTGGCAATCCCGATAGACCTGTTCATTGACCTTGTGGTCATCCGTGGCGGAAATGACGAGCACCGCCTGGCCGATGTACTGCTTCGCATAGCGGTCCCGAACCAGTTCGGCCCCATGGTTTGTACACAGCGATGTCATGGCGTCGCCGGGCTTCAGGGCGACGACAACCAATCGGGCGCCGGCTTCTAATAAGGCGCCGGCCTTGCGAACCGCCACGGCGCCGCCGCCGACGACTACGACCCGTCGACCATCAAGCTCTATGAATATGGGATACTTTGCCATAAGCTTCATTATACCAGGAGGTTCGCTGACATAACATCAGTTTTTGCGGCGGTCCCCACGAATGGTAAGTCCTGAAGTCTGTACGACCGTGCTGGGCGAGCGTTCAACAGTGTTTGGATTGTTGGATTTGGCTTCGCGAAGCCGCGGGCATGGTGTACACTTCGGGCGTTGTGATGCGCAATGGGGTGTTTCGGAGATTCGACATGATACGATTGCGTGCGCCGCTCGCCGAGGGGGGTGTCCGAGGGCTGAAGGCGGGTGATGAAGTCCTCATCGATGGGACCATCTACACGGCCCGCGATATGGCCCACAGGCGGCTGTGTGCAACCCTCGACGCCGGTGGGGAGTTGCCCATTGTGCTCGAAGGGGCAACCCTGTACTTCGTCGGGCCTACGCCGGCTCGGCCGGGCAAGGTGATCGGTGCGGCCGGTCCGACCACCTCCGCTCGGATGGACCCGTTCAGCCCGAAGCTCATCGCCCACGGCCTGCGCGCCATGATCGGCAAGGGCTATCGCTGCGACGAGGTCCGCCGGGCGCTCACACGGTACGGGGCGGTCCACCTTTCCACGCTCGGAGGGGCGGGGGCCCTGCTGAGCCGCCACATCGTTCGGGCTGAGATCGTTGCATATGAAGACCTGGGCACGGAGGCCATTCGGCGACTGGAGGTGGTTGATTTCCCTGCTGTCGTGGCTTATGATGCCACCGGCGGTAGTGTGTACGATGGGCTAACGGCAAAAATGCAGTCTGGAGCATGACATGAAAACCGCGTTGCTTGGGCTCGTGCAATCGGGCAAGAGCACGATTTTCTCCGCGATCAGCGGCAAGGCGATCCCGCCCATAGGGCTCAACGCCATCGAGGAGGCCATCGTGCCCGTGCCGGATGAGCGGCTGGTGTGGCTGGAGAAGCTGTACAATCCGCAAAAGACCGTCCGGGCGACGATTGATGTCCTGGATTTGCCGGGCTTTGGCTTTACGGATGAGCACGGCCGGACGGCGGCTCGCCGACTGATCGGCCAGATCCGCACCGTGGACATGCTGGTCATGGTGATCCGGGCGTTTGAGGATCCTTCCGTCCCGCCGTATCGCAACAAGGTCGATCCGAAACGCGATCTGGTGGAATTGCAAACCGAATTATTGCTCTCCGACCTGGAGTTGGTCACGACGCGGATCGAGAAGCTGGAAAAGCAGGTGATGAGGCCCACGAAGACGTTTGCCCAGGATAAGGTCGAGCTCGCCCTGCAAAAGAGACTTCAAGAGGCCATCGAAGCCGAGAAGCCCATCAGTTCGGTCATCCAAACCGAGGACGAGCTGGCGATCATCAAGTCGCTGGGTTTCCTGACGCTCAAGCCGATGGCTGTCGTTGTCAACGTGGGGGAGACCCAACTCGACAAGTCCTTCGATTTGGGCGAGGTGATGGGCGGCACCGTGCCTGTGGTGAGCATGTGCGCCAAGTTGGAGCATGAGCTGGCCCAGTTGGATGAAGAGAGCCGGGCGGTCTTCAAAGCCGATTTGGGCATTACGGAATCGGCAGCGGAGAAATTCGTCAAGATATGTTACTCCGCACTGGGTCTGATCAGCTTCCTGACCGTGGGCTCGGACGAAGTGCGGGCCTGGCCCATCCACAAGGGCACGATTGCCTGGGATGCGGCGGGCAAGGTCCACTCCGACATCAAGCGGGGATTTATCCGGGCGGAGACCATGGCATACGACGACCTCACGCAATTGGGCGAGGAGAAAGCCGTGAAAGCCGCCGGCAAGATGAGACTCGAAGGAAAAGAGTACGTCGTGAAAGACGGCGATATCATCAACTTCCGGTTCAACGTGTAGCGGTCAACAATTTACAGGAGATCTGTGATTTTATGAGAGCGGCTGTGTTGGCCGGGGTTCGGCGGATGGTGGTTCGCGAGGTTCCCGATCCGAAGGTCGAAAAGGATACGGATGTTCTGCTCAAGATCGAGAAAGTGGGTGTCTGCGGGTCGGATGTTCACTACTTCGAGACGGGGCGAATTGGGTCCCAGGTCGTGCAGTTCCCCTTCATCGTCGGGCACGAGTGCGCGGCAACGGTGGCGGCTGTGGGCAAAGCCGTTCGACAGGTTAACGTGGGGGATCAGGTGGTCGTCGAGCCGGCCGTGCCGTGCCATCGGTGCGATCAGTGCAATCAGGGCCGGGAGAACACCTGTTTTCACATGCGGTTCCTCGGCACACCCGGTCAGGGCGACGGCTGTCTGAGCGAGTTTATCGTGATGCCCGAGGAGTGCTGTCTCCCGACCCGCGGCGGGATTACCATCGAGCAGGGCGTTCTCTGTGAGCCGCTGGCGATTGGAGTATACTCGGTCAAGCAGGCCCACCTGTCGCAAACGACGGATGTGGCGATCCTGGGGGCCGGTCCCATCGGGCTCAGTTGTATGGTTTGTGCCCAAGCCGAAGGTGTGCGGGCCTGCTACTTGACGGAGAAGATCGACGAACGCGTGGAAACGGCCAAGAAGGGCGGCGCAACCTGGGTCGGCAGTCCACGCGAAGAGGACGTCGTTGCGGCGATCCTCAAGCAGCAGCCGCTGGGGATCGATGTGGCGTTCGAGTGCGCCGGCCAGCAGGAGACTATCGACCAGGGGATTGAGCTGCTCAAGCCGGGCGGCAAGCTCATGCTGGTCGGGATTCCCCGGGAGGACCGGGTGTCGTTTGTGATTGACAAGATTCGCCGCAAGGAGATCACGATCATCAATATCCGGCGGCAGAACCGCTGCACGAAAAAGGCCATCGAACTCGTGGCATCGGGGAAGATCCGGCCGGACTTCATGGTAACCCATCGCTTCAAGCTCGACCAGATCCAGGATGCCTTTGAACTGGTCGCGGGGTACCGGGACGGGGTCGTCAAGGCGATGATCGAGATGTGAAGGACGTTCGTGAACAAGTCGCGCAATGGTGGGGTTTTGCGGAGGTCGGGGTCGGTGAGTACACTATGACCAGGGGGTACAGGAAGGCCGCTATCATCAGTATCGGCAATGAGTTGCTGAACGGGCAGACTGTCGATACGAACGCCGCGTACATCGCCGGACAACTGCGGACAATCGGTGTGCCCGTCGTCGGCGCGTACAGCGTGGCCGACGAGGAGCCGGCCATCCGGCGAAAGCTGGCCCTGGCCTTGGAGGAAGCGGATATCCTGCTGATCACCGGCGGATTGGGACCGACCGATGACGATTTGACGAGGCAGGCCATCGCGGGCCTTCTGGGCGTCGATCTGGTTCTTCAAGCGGAGTTGCTGAAGACGTTGCGTCAGTTCTTCGACTGCCGCGGCGTCGAGATGCCCCAGAGGAACACGGTTCAAGCCTGCATTCCTCGCGGGGCAGCCGCTATCGAGAACCGGATGGGGACGGCGCCGGGCATACGGGCCGAGTTCGACGGCAAGCTGCTGTTTGCCATGCCGGGCGTGCCCGGCGAGATGCAGCACATGCTCGACACCTTCGTCCTGCCGGAATTGCAGCGGTTTGTCGCCGGCCAGGTGATCGTGGTCAGAAGGCTGCGATGCTTCGGGGCGGGAGAATCGAAAATCGCCGAGATGATCGGCGATGCCATGCTGCGGGGGAGAAACCCGCTTGTCAACTGCACGGCGCACGCGGGGGTGATTACCCTGGAGATTGTGGCCACCGCCGCAGAGTCCGGCACGGCGGAAGTCCTGGCCGCGCAGCAAGAGCGATCTCTGCGAGGACTGCTGGGCGACTTGGCGTATGGCACAGGAGACCAGACCCTGGCGGAGGTCGTGGGCGAATACCTGGTCCGAACGGGCCAATCCCTGGCCGTGGCGGAGTCCTGTACGGGCGGCCTGCTTGCTTCGCTGATCACGGATATCCCCGGCTCCAGCCGGTATTTCACGCATGGATGGGTCACCTATAGCAATCATGCCAAGAATACGGAGCTTCAGGTGCCCATGGAAATGATCGATAAACAGGGTGCGGTCAGTGAGCAGGTGGCTCGCGCCATGGCCCAGGGGGCCCGGCGGCGATCCGGCGCGGACTATGCAATCGCGATTACCGGGATTGCCGGTCCCGGCGGCGGCAGTGAACTCAAGCCCGTAGGGCTCGTATACATTGCCGTGGACAGCCGCGATGGCGTGGACACATCCCGCTTTGTGTTTTCATCTGATCGAAGTTCCGTGCGTCTGCGTGCCGCGCAGACGGCGATGAATATATTGCGCCTGAAGTTCAGGATTTGACAGGTTGGGCCCGAAGTGCTATAATAACAGGTCTGGCGGCAGCAACATGAGGTTTGTATGACCAAACAACGTATGCACTTGGGGGAAATCCTCTTCAAGGCAGGCTTGGTAGAGAAGCAAGCCCTGATCAATGCGATCAAGACGGCCAAGACCAGCAACAAGAGGCTCGGACAGGTTCTGATCGATCTGGGCCTGATCAACGAGGATACGCTGGCCAAGGCCATTGCCAAGCAGTTCGGCCTCAAATACGTGGATGTCGAGCAAGTCCCCATTCCCCCGGATGCAACGAAAATCATTCCCGAAGACCTCATCAAACGACACAATATCCTGCCTTTGAGCGAGAGCAACGGGCGATTGAAGCTCATTATCAGCGACCCGATGGACCTCGACATGATGGATTCCGTCCGGCTTCGGCTCAACAAGGAGCTGGAGTGCTACGTGGCCAATCCGAAGAAGATTCGGGCCTATATCGAAGAGTCACTGGTGGACAAGAGCACCCCGGCGGTCGAAGACGACCGGCTCAAGCACAGTATCGATGCGACGGCGGCAGAACTGGCCGAAGCAGGCCATGAACTCCAGGCCGAGGCGATGCGAGCCCAGGCCGGCGACAATGGCGACGAAGGTCCGATCATCCGCCTGGTGAACCTGATTATCGATACCGCCTACCACATGCGGGCCAGCGATATCCATGTCGAGCCGATGGCCGACCGGGTGCGCATCCGCTACCGTGTGGATGGCGTCTGCCTCGAGAAGGACTGCATTCCCAAGAATATGCAGAACCCGCTGGTCGCTCGCTTCAAGATTCTCTCGGGTATGGACATTGCCGAGAAGCGACTCCCCCAGGACGGCCGGATCAAACGAAATATCGCAGGCACAGACATCGATTTTCGTGTCTCTTCCCTGCCGGGGGTGCATGGTCCGAGCGTTGTGCTGCGTATCTTGCGGCCCGACGCGGTCAACATCGGTATCGAGTCCCTCGGTTTCGAGCCGGACAACTACCAGCAGTTCCAGCAGATCATCAAGCGTCCGAACGGGATCTTCCTGGTCACAGGCCCGACCGGAAGTGGAAAAACCACTACACTCTACGCTGCCCTTCAGGAACTGAACAAGCCGGACAAGAAGATCATCACGGCGGAGGACCCTGTCGAGTACAATTTTGCCGGCATGAACCAGTGCCAGGTCAAAGAAGAGATCGGGCTGACGTTTGACAAGATTCTTCGCGCCATGCTGCGCCAGGCGCCGAATATCATCCTCGTCGGCGAAATCCGCGATAGTGAAGTGGCGGATATTGCCATCCAGGCCGCTCTGACGGGCCACTTGGTCTTCAGCACCCTGCACACCAATGATGCGTGCGGCGCCATTACCCGCTTGATTGACATGGGGGTCAAGCCGTTCCTTGTGGCCAGTTCGATCCAGGCCATCATGGCCCAGCGACTGATCCGCGTCATCTGCAAGAAATGCAAAGTGGTGGACGAGAATCCCAACCCCAAGCACCTGCGACTGCTGGGTATCGACCCTGCGGAGACCAAGAAGCGACCGGTCTACAAGGGCGCCGGGTGCAGCGCCTGCCATAATACCGGGTACAAGGGCCGATTGGGTATCTTTGAGATGATCGAGATGAACTCTGAGTTGAGGGAGCTGGCGTACAAGAGGGCTACAACCAGTGAGTTGCGGACGGCCGCCAAGGCCAGCGGAATGCGGACCCTCGCGGAGGATGGGGTCCTGAAGGTCTTCAAGGGGGTAAGCACTCCCGAAGAGGTCTCGCGGAATGCGCAGATCGAAGGGACCGTAGCAGAGTAAGCAGTTGTTCTTGTAGTAAAGGGTCATCGATGGCAACACTGAATATGGACAGACTCCTCCAGGCTTGTGTCAGCCAGGGGGGATCCGACATTCACCTTTCGGTTGGTCGACCGCCGGTCCTGAGGATCGATGGGCATCTGCGCTCCCTGGAAACCAAGGTGCTGGAGCCGGATGATACGGCGGCACTGATGAAGAGTATCACGCCGGACCGCGGCCAGCAGGAACTCCAGGAGGAAGGCGGGACCGACTTTGGTTTTGCCTTTGGCACGGCGGCCCGCTTCCGTGTCTCTGTGTTCAAGCAGAAGGGCTGCGTCTCCATGGTGTTACGTCAGATTCCCAATAAGATCCTGACTTTCGAGGAATTGGGTCTACCAAAGATCTGTGCGGCCTTGTGCCGCCGTCCTCGAGGGTTGTTNNTTCGACCGGCACATCGTAACGGTCGAGGACCCCATCGAGTACTACCATCCGCACAAGAAGTCGATCATCAATCAGCGCGAAGTTGGCGTTGATGTGCCGAGCTTTGCCGAGGCGCTGCGGCGAGTGCTCCGTATGGACCCGGATGTCATCCTTGTCGGAGAGTTGCGAGACCTGGAGACCATTGAAGCGGCCGTACGTGCTGCCGAGACAGGACACCTGGTGTTCAGTACGGTCCACACAACCAGTGCCGCAGGTACGGTCAACCGGATCATTGATGTGTTCCCGACCGATCAGCAGGAGCAGATTCGCATCCAGTTGAGCAGTAACCTGATTGCTGTGCTGAGCCAAGCCCTTTGTCCGCTGGCGACTGGGCGGGGTCGCATAGCAGCCTATGAGTTCATGGTCGTCACGCCGGCCATCGCCAACCTGATTCGGGAGAACAAGACCTACCGAATCGATTCGAGCATCCAGACCGGCAAGAAGCTGGGCATGCAACTGCTGGATGAACACCTGTGGAACCTCTACGACATCGGCAAAATCACCCTGGAGGAGATGCTGGATAAGGCCCGCGCCCCCGGTGCCTTGCAGGAGAAGGCTTTGGCCAAGATTGCCGGGGCTAAGGGCAAGCACAAGAAGAAGGCCGAGGAGGCAGCCAAGGAGTTGGAAGACCTCGGTCCGATCCTCAAGACGTAACGGTCCAGATGTTGGTCGGGGTTGTGCGCCGGCTGCACAGGTGGCCCGGCAAGGATACGACAGCAATCCCCTCTGTTGACTCGGTGGAAATCTGGAGAGTTGGGGAGTTTTGCTTTGTCTCGTTAACCAGATGTCTGATTCGTAATTTTCTTCACAATAGGTGTTTACTTCGCTACAATATGGTCGTACTGGATTATAGGGTCTTTAAGGGTCTATCGCGATGGGTAAGACAAACGCAATCGAAAAGCTGCCTCCAGTCGAACAGCTCCGCGGCCGGCCTATCGGTAGAATCCTGATGAAGATGGGGCTTCTGAGCCGGGAGAAGGTTCACGAATGCCTCGAGATTCAGAAGAAGCGGGCGGGCGGGATTCGGCTCGGACAGGTTTTCCTTGAGCTGGGCTTGGTCGATGAAGCGCGTCTCCAGATTGCCCTTGCGGCTCAGCGAGGTATTGAGTACATCAGTATTGATGGCCTGGACATCCCCGCCGACGTGATTGAGAAAGTGCCGGCCCAGATGGCCAGGACGTATCACCTTCTGCCCATTTCCTATCGCAAGGACAAGAACGAACTCGTCGTTGTTCTTGACAACGTCGATAACTTCCGAGCGACGGATGACCTGCGCACCCTGATGGGGTTCACGGTGACGGCAAAGATGACCGACGGCATGAACCTTGAGGCGATGCTGAACAAGCACTATCAGGCCAAGCAGGATGACAATATCACCGAACTGATCGACGAGATCCAGTCGGATGCCTTCCTCCAGGAGTTCGAAGGGAGAAACACGAGCATCGACCTTGACGAGCTGAAAGAGCTCTCCGAGTCGAATCCGGTCAAGAAGCTGCTGAACCTCGTCCTGCTGCAGGCGATTCGGGACAAGGCCTCGGACATTCATTTCGAGCCGTTCGAGAGCGAGTACAAGATGCGTTACCGCATCGACGGCGTGCTGTATGAGATGATTCCGCCTCCGAAGTACATTGCGGCGGCCCTGAGCTCGCGGATCAAGGTCATGGCCAGTCTGGACATCGCGGAGCGGCGTTTGCCGCAGGACGGCAGAATCTCCCTGACGGTGCAGGGGAATCCGGTGGACCTGCGTGTCAGCGTGCTGCCCACGATGTTTGGAGAGAGCGTTGTACTGCGTGTGCTCGATCGAAGCCAGGTGAGTTTCGATATCAGCAAGCTGGGCCTTCGCTCCGAGGACATCAAGACCTTCCAGTTGCTGATCAACAAGCCCAATGGGATCATCATCGTCACGGGCCCCACCGGTTGCGGCAAGACGACCACCCTGTATTCCGCCCTGAACGAGCTGAACACGATCGACACGAAGATCATCACCACCGAGGACCCGGTGGAGTACGATATGGACGGCATGATTCAGGTCCAGATGAAGCCCGACATCGGCCTGACGTTCGCCCGGTGTCTGCGTTCCATCCTGCGTCAGGACCCGGACATCATCCTGGTCGGTGAGATTCGCGACCTGGAGACCGCCGAAATTGCGGCCCAGTCGTCTCTCACAGGGCACCTGGTCTTCACGACCCTGCATACGAACGATGCCCCCGGCTCCATAGCTCGTTTGCTCGATTTTGGGATCGAGCCGTTCCTTCTGACGGCGACCATCGAAGGCATCGTCGCCCAGAGACTGGTGCGGAAGATATGCCCAAGCTGCAAGACGGCGTTCGAGCCCAGCGAGGCGCAACTCAAGGACTTGCGCCTGACGGAAGAGGAGATCAAAGGCAAGAAGTTCTACTACGGCCGCGGGTGCAGCCGGTGCAACGGCACCGGATACAAAGGCCGGCTCGGCGTCTTCGAGATCATGACGTTCAACGATGAGATTCGCGAACTGATTATGAACCGTGCCTCGACGAACGTGCTGCGTGTGGCGGCCCTGAAGGGTGGAATGAGACCGCTGCGCGAGAACGGCCTGGCTGCGATCTATGATGGGATTACCACCATCGATGAGATCGCCAAGGAAACGATGATCGAGGGATAGCGAGGTCGCTCAAATTGCTGTATAGGCAAACGGATCAAGGGAAAGTGAGGTAGGAGTATGCCGGTCTTCCAGTACGTGGCGCTGGACTCCCAAGGCGTCGAGATCAAGGATGAGATCGAAGCCCTGAGCGAAAAGGAAGCGATCAGCAAGATTCGCAACATGGGGTATTTCCCCACGAAGGTCCGCTCGAAGACCACGGTGGCGAGAGCGGGAGGCAAGGCCGCTGGGGCCAAGGTCAAGAGGCGACGTGGGGCCGGCGCCAAGGTCAAGGTCAAGCACATCATGCAGTTCGCCAGGCAGCTCTCGACGCTCCAGGACGCGGGCCTGCCGATTCTACGATCCCTGCGAATTCTCGAAGAGCAACAAAAGAAAGGGAACTTCAAACGGATCATCGGGTACGTGGCCGACGACATCGAAGGCGGCTCGACGCTCTCGGAAGCGTTCAGCAAATATCCGCGTTGTTTCGATCGGCTTTTCGTGAACATGATCGCGGCCGGTGAGGCCGGCGGTGTGCTCGATCTGATCCTGGCCCGTGTGGCGGACTTCAAGGAGAAGGCCGAGCGGTTGAAGGGTCGTGTCAAAGGAGCCATGATCTACCCGGTTGTGGTGCTGATCGCTGCGATGGCGATTGTGATGGGCCTGATGACGTTCGTGATTCCGTCGTTCGCGAATACCATCTCGGAGATGGCCGGCGGGCAGCTCAATCCGATTACGGCCACCGTAATGCGGATCAGCGCCTGGATCGCCAAGGAATATGGATGGGCCTATATGATCGGTGTGCCCGTCGGGATCATATTCAGCCTTCGATTCCTGCGGCGGTTCCGCCCGGTTCGCGTCGTGCTGGACACGATCCAACTGAAGCTCCCGGTGCTGGGGCAGTTGTCGAGCAAAGTCTCCATCACGCGATGGACGCGGACCCTCGGGACTCTCATCAGCGCCGGCGTGCCGATTCTCGACGCCATCAACGTGACGCGGGAGACGGCCGGCAACGAGGTGTATGCGAACATGCTCGGGGCCGTTCACAACTCGATTCGCCAGGGCGACACGTTCGCCGGACCCTTGCGGGCCTCCAAGACCGTGGACCTGCTGGTCGCGAACATGGTGGCGGTCGGCGAGGAAACGGGCGATCTGGACAAAATGCTTCTGAAGGTGGCCGACCAATACGACGAGCAGGTCGATGTGCTCGTCGGCGGCCTCATGTCGATGCTCGAGCCGATCATGATCATCGGGCTCGGAAGCATCGTGGGTGTGATTGTGATGGCCGTATTCTTACCGATCATCCAGGTGATTACCAGCCTGGGTGCGGCCAGTTAATCGATTGCCTGCAAGATTGAAGATCCAAGTTGTCGCGCATGAGTAAAAGGAGAAGACCATGAAACCGACCATGAACCAGGTTAGAACGAAACGGGCGTTCACCATCGTGGAACTGCTGACCGTCATGAGCATCATCGTGATCCTCATCGGTCTGCTGGTCCCGGCGTTGAACAAAGTGAAACGCTTTGCGACGGATGTGAGGCAAAAGGCCCAGTTGCACAGCATGGATGCGGCCATCGAACTGTTCAGCAACGAGTTTGGCGGCTACCCGGACTCGAGTGCCCTTGATCCGCAGGGTCTCCCGTACTGCGGCGCCATGAAGCTCTGCGAGGCCCTCATGGGACAGGACCTGCTCGGTTTTCATTCCAATTCGATCTTTCGCGCAGATGGCAGGGATGCCTCGAACGCGGTGGTGTATCCACCGGACATTGACAACTTGACTCCCGCGCTCCGCGCTCAGAACCTCGGGGCGAGAAAGGGACCCTATCTGCAGGCCGAGAACGCCAACGCCTGGCGGATGCGGGACATCTACGGCGGCAACCTGGGTTCGTTCCTTGGGTCGTCGTTCGTGCTTTGCGACGTGTACCAGCGTCTGATGCAATCCGGGGAAAAAACCGGCATGCCGATCCTGTACTACAAGGCCGATACCGCCAACACGTTCCACGATCCGAATCTCGCGGGATCGATGACGGCCAGAGACAGTATGGGAAACATCTACAACTACCTCGACAACAATGCCCTGGTCGGTCTTGGCAAGCCATGGCAGGGGACGGGGACCAGTGCGACGCCCCACAGGCTGGCTGATTCGCTACGGTTCTACCGGAATACGCAGAGTGACAAGATCACCACGACCCAAAGGCCTTTTCGGGCGGATGAGTACATCCTGATCTCCGCCGGATGGGACAACGAATACGGCACGGCCGACGACATCTGCAACTATGAGTGGAAGTTCCGGGAGTAGAGGAGTCGAGGCGCCCCCGTTTGGGGGCATGGATTGCGGCAATCGGATCGTAATGGCGACATGAAAAGAGGATACCCGTGAAAACGAAAAGATCGGGCCTGACAGTGATTGAGATCCTGGTCGTGGTCGGCATCATCGCCATCCTCGTGGGATTGTTGCTGCCGGCCGTGCACACCGTGCAGAGGATGGCCAAGGAGACCAAGCAGAAGGCGCAATTCACGGCCATCGAGCTTGGTCTGGCGGCCTTCAAGAGCGACTACGGGGACTATCCGCCGTCGAACTGGTGGGATCCGTCCAGTGCCGTATCGGGGCAGTTGCGGGATTACTGCGGGGCCCAGAAACTCGCCGAGGCGCTGGTTGGCTGGGACTTGCTCGGATTCCACCCGGAGTCGGCGTGGCGGGCGGACGGATTCGACAGGAATAAAGCCGCAGCCACGGTATATCATGCGTCGGATACTCTGCAGAGACGGAAGGATCGGTATGTCGAGTTGGACACCGCCAATGTGTTCCTGCTCGGTGGCGACGTGGATGCGCTGTTTCCGTCCAACGTCGATCCGTTGGCGCCGCGTACCTACGTGCTCTGTGACGTGTTCGGGGTGAGTGAGCGAAGGATTCGGATGCCCAACGGCAAGATGGTGACTCCGGGGACGCCGATCCTTTATTATAGGGCCAACCCGGCAAACCTGCTCCACGACCCGCCTTCACAGGACCAGACGAGCCTCTGCATCTACGATGCGCGCGACAACGCACCGATTCTGAACCTGGGCAGGCTGGTGGATGCGACGAAGGCGCTGGCCCAGCGCCGCCAGCACTGGCTGGCGCCGGGGGTCATGGCGGGCACGACGAGCTTCGAGTACTTCTACGACTACATCCGCGACCCGCGAGTACAGGCGAGGCGGTGGCCGTCCCGGCCGGACTCCTATCTGCTGATCTCGGCGGGAATGGATGGCATTTACGGTACAGACGACGACATTCGCAACTTCGGACAGTGATCGAAATGGACCTCTGGAAAATGGAAATTCGGCCTACTTTGAGAGAGGAAAATCTGCTTCACGATTTTCCCCTCTCGAACGGCAAGTCTTTGACAAGACATGTTAGGCCGATTCTTCAAGGAAATCGTGAAACGGATTTCCTTGAAAAATATAGGCCGAATGTCCATTTTCCAGAAGTCCGGATCGAAGTTCCGATACGGGATATGGCGGATTGTCACCATCGCAGGGCCGTGACGCTGATCGAGATGCTGGTAGTGCTGGGCATCATCGCCGTGCTGGCCGCCGTTGTGGTCACGCTGACGCGCCGCGTGGACAACCAGTCGAAGGAAAAGGCCGTGGACAGCGCCTTTACGCTGCTGAGCACGTCGTTACGCGAGTATTATGAACTCCGGGGCGAGTTTCCGCTGCAGACGGAGCGAAATTCCGCCAATGCCCTGGCGCACATCGAATTGATGATGCAAGAGCTTCGATCCGTACCGGAGTCCCGCCGCGTGCTGGATCAACTGGACCCGGGCCTGGTCCGGAGCCAGGAGGGCCTCGCCGAGGTGTCGGAGCTGAGGGACCCGTGGGGAACCGTGTTGGATTATTTCTACGATCCTGGTGTGGGTGACAGTTTTCCCGAGCTGATCAGCGCCGGCCCGGACAAGCGGTTCGGCACCGCGGATGATATCAGCAGCAAGGGCGGACGGAAGATCTGAGTGAAGGATTGAGACCCATGTACGGCCGAGCACGAAGGACAGTCGGTTTGACGCTGATCGAGATGGTGCTGGTCGTCGCGACGGTTGCCCTGATGGTGGGCTTCGCGGCGCCGGCCATGCGTGCGCTGGTCAATTCGTTCCAGTCCGAAGGGGGGGCCGTCAGCATGGTGAACGCGGCTTTGAGTTCGGCCCGAACCATGGCGGTGAGCCGCCAGCGGTATGTGGGCGTCCGCTTCCAGAAGCTGTGCGTCTCGAACGACTCGGCCGACCCTCTCAAGGGCCTGATGGACGCCCCGCAGTACATGATCTTCATCGTGCACGAAGAGAAGAAGAACAACGGCGACGTTGCGGATGGCTTCAGGGCGATGGAGGGGCTGGAGCCGATCAAATTGCCCACGACGATGGGCTTGATGGACCTGAGCATGGTCAAGAGCGATGCCGACATCGATGAGCTCTTCGAGCTGAGCAACGCCACCACGTTCTCCATCGTGTTTGGGCCGTCAGGCGGTCTGGTCGTTCGCAATGTCCGTGTCCGCAACAGGGATGGTGTGAATCGGCCGGCGAACGGCTTGGTCCCGCCCAGTGAGTCAACGGACGACATATTCAATGTCGCGGATACGATCTGCCGGCGCAAACGAGGAATGTTCATCCAGGATGACTACCCGCCGAGGGATTCGGTCCAGGCGCTGGGGCTGGGAGAAGAGTCCAGTTGCGTGAGCTTCGTGATCTATGAGCTGCCCCGGTTGCGGGCGGTGTATGACCGAAAGACGGCATGGACCGACTATCTGAGCCGGCTGGCGGCCAAGGCCTTCTATGTGAGCCCGCATACGGGAAACCTGATCTCGTCGAATTGATGTGCAGATATGACCAGGAAGTCACAACAGCGAGGATTCTCACTGACGGAAACCCTGATGGCCGTCGGGACGCTGGCGATCGGATTGACTTTCATCGCCGGGGCCTTTCTAACGGGGATATATCTTTCGACGTTTTCGACCGAGCGGACGATTGCGGCGGTGGCCGCCGAAGAAGCGTTTGCCAAGATGCAGATCTTTGGCCTCGATCCCAATGTCGCGGACCTCAAGACGGATGGGGCCGTGGACTACAACGACCTCGCGGCTGTTCCCGCGGATGAATGGCTGTATCCGTCGATCCGCGAAGCGCCGGCCAGACAGTATTCATGGGCGGCAATCTGCCGGCGCACGGCGGACGGCAGCGATCTGGTCCAGTGCACGGTGTTTGTCAGTCGCAAGACCGGTGGCGTCTCGTTCTACTGGGTGCGCCGGAACGGCACGACCGACCTGCAACTCGAGCCGTCGGATCGGCCTCGTCCCGTGCAGATCAACGTCATTCGCGAGGTGGCCGCCGACCGGGACGAGATCACGATCAGGGACGCCGTTTCCTCCGATACAATCGATGAACGTGCGTTTGTCAGCGACGGCTCGGTTCTCGTGGACGATGCGACGGGACAGATCTATCGCGTGCTGGAGCGATCCGTTGACGCGCCCGGTACGATCAGGCTGGATCGCGGTTGGGAGGGTGGCGACTTGACCTCCGCCGCGGGCGGCTGGGTGTGGGTTGTTCCACCAGCCGCGTCCGGGGGAAAGAATCCGGGCGTCGCCGTATATCAGAAGATCCTTCGATTCCCGGGACTGTAAGATGCGAAAAGCGTTCACCCTCATGGAGTTGGTTGTCGCGCTGGGGATTCTGGCAGTGGTCCTGTCGTTCGCCGGAGTGATCTTTCGAGTCAGCATCGACTCACAGCGCCTCGCCCAGGCGAATGCCGAGATCATGCAGAAGCTCCGGGTTCTCACCGACCAACTGGATACGGATTTCCGCGGCCTCTCCAAAGGCGGCGAGATCTTCGTCGTCTGGGGGGCGCAGCGCAAGGCCGACTATGCAGGGGCCAATCGCAACAGCTCCCTTGCATTCGAGCGGTTCGATCGGATCATGTTCTTCGCGAGCGGCGATTTCCAGACGTACGGTCCGAATCCCAAGCGAGGCAATATGGCTCGGGTCTGCTACACACTTGCCCGCGGCCCGTCAATCCGTGCAACGGAACCCAACTGGCCGCAAATGCAGAAGCCTTACGAGCGGACTCTCGCAAGGACGCAGCACATTCTCATCCCGCCGTCGCCGGAGAACGCGGATGAGCAGCTTGATACGAGCGGCTTCACCACGGAGGACTGGCTTACCTGGAACAGCCGCCGGCAGATCGACAAGATCTCGCTGGAAGCATGGAAGCGAATCCCGCTGTCCGAGAAGGCCAATATGCTTTCCGTGATTGGAGATGTCGCCGTTGCGCAGGAAGGAGTTGGAACGCTCAGCACGACAGAGAAAGCGGCACGCGGCGTGCTGATAGACCGCTCCGACCCGGATTCGTTCCATGCGGTGTTTTGCCAGGGGGTGGGGCAGTTCATGGTGCAGGGCTGGAACGATGCGCAGAAGCGGTGGATCCCGCAAGTGAATCCGGACGAGGATGACAGCCTGAGCGACGATTCCGACTTTCCCCTCGTATCGGGTGGAGGCGACATCGACTCGGAACGCGATCCCGGCGTGTGGTATCCACGGGGCGGATCGAGTCTGACAAACCCGAGTTTCCCCACGGACCAGATCGACGAGGAGCATTTCAGCGAGATTCCCGGGCTCGGACGGGCCCTGAAGTTCACGTTCACGCTCTACGACTCGCGGAATCTGATCAAAAACGGCAGGATGTTCACGCATATTGTCTATCTGGACAATTGATGGAGCAGTCATGAAGGAACGGGTTGAACATATCGCGGCGACCTGGCCCCGGGGCTCTGCCCTGATCCTGACGGTGGTTCTCACGAGCCTGCTGGCCATCGTCGGCGTGCTCTTCGTGATGGCGTCGCGGATCGACAGGATGGCCACAACGGCGGCCACGGAAAGCCGGGAACTGACCTGTGCTCTCGACACGGTTCTGGCGCAAATCAATCAGGCCCTGATCGATGATGTTCCCGGAGTCACACCCAATCAGGAGTATTACGATTACCCCGATGACAAGAATCCCTGGCTGGCCGATCTCGAGCCCTACGCATCGGGAAGCGGATCCGCACGAAAGTACTACTGGCGACAGATCAGCAACCTGGTGGGTTCGTCGATGGTTCGTGCAAACGATCTCACCATCCAGGTCGTGGGAGAACGCGATCCAATCGATCCCAACCTGACTGCCGATCCGAGCCTGACGACGGCCGACGCCGACGGCGATGGCGTCGGCGATGCCCGATGGTTCCGGGTGCCCGATATGATGACGAGCAAAGGCAGGCCGTTCTATGCGGCGGTCCGCATCGTCGATCACGGCGCCATGCTGAACATGAACACGGGGTTCAGACCCGGCCAGGCGGACCCGAACGAATCCAGGGATCCGAACGACTCTGGGGTCGATGGCACCAGTCAGCTCCAGATCAACGTCCTGACGCTGGCGGCCGCACCCGGCTCTCAACCGCAGACACAGGACGAGACGACTCTCTTGAAAGCACGCGCCAACAATGGGGCGAACGCCGCCGCGACGCGGAATCTGGACGACTATGAGAGGAAGGTGATCTGGCAGTACCTGGATGTGAAGAACCCGGGCGTATCTCAGCCGTCTCCATATACTCCGTTCGACATGTCCGATGAGCTGGAGCTTCGGTATCGGTACCTGCTCAACCAAAAGAACACGAACACGCGCGTGGAGGATTGTGGGCGCTTCAGAACGAACGCGATCTCGACTCCGGTGGACTCCGGCGGCCGGGATCTGGATGTATGGTTCCGGCGGGCGGCCGGCGGCGGGGCGGATCCCAACTATGCGTACCGGCACATCGCCACGACCTACAACATGGACCGGATCATCACGCCGGAGCCGCTGGAGCTTGCTGATGGGACCCGGCGCAGGAAGATGGTGAATGTCAACACGACCGACGAGGACACGCTGCGAACGGCGATTGCCGCAGCGCTGACCACGGCGGACCCCAACGGTGACTCCGCGCAAATCACCGCGAATCTCCGAGACTACATCGACGATGATGATGAGGTCACGGTCCTCTCCGGCCTATCTTCTCCCTACTTCGGTTTCGAGCGGCCCTGCATCTACATCTCCGAGCTGGCCTGCCGGCAGGTGCTCGATGCGGCGGGGCAGCCTCGTTCCTCCTACGCGATCGAGCTATACAGGCCGTATTTCGAGGATAGGGACCCCAAGCCCGACGAGTGGAGGCTCGTGATCACCAATCCATCAAGGCCCACGGGCCCGCAGATCCAGGTGTCGCTGACATGGAGTGGATCGAGGCGGTTCCATGTGATTCTGGCTGAGGACCCGGCGGCGCTGCTGTCCGAGGACTACGTCGTATTCGCGGATGCCGAAGAGCCGGCGGACACAATGCCCCTCTACGGCTACAGCCGCAACGATTATGAGGGGGCGCCTCAGCAGCTCGATCCGACCGCATTCTGGTTCGAGGCGGGGTCCACAATCTCCCTGCAACGCGTCGTCCCGGGAGCTGCGAACCCGCCCTATGTCGATTTTGTGAGAGTCCCCGATGGTTGGATGCAGGCCGATGACGTCGCCCGCAGCCTTCAGCGGGACATCTCGCCGCACAAATGTGTTCGCCGATTGTGGGCCCCTGCGACACAGCCGTCCATACCGGCCCTCGGCAACGCGGTGGGTAGTTACGTGGACACGCAGCGGCCCGAGACGATCCAGGCCCATCCGGCGAACAAGCCGCTGACCAACATCGGCGAGCTGGGCATGATCTTCCGCGAGAGCGTATACAGCCTGCGGGAGGGAGCGCTTGCGGCCGACGCATTGCTGGACCTGGCTGATCCGAGCAACTCCAAGCTATTCAACTATCTGACGGTGATCGATCCGGCCCGATGGCGCGACCCGAACGAGACGCGTATTACGGGTCGAATCAACATCAACACGGCGCCGGCATTTGTCCTCGCACAGCTTCCCTGGATGCGATATGGAGAGAGCACGGCATTCGGCAGGGCGACGGATATCGTCAACTACCGGGTCGGCAGCGGCGCAGGCAACCCGTATCGAAGTATCGGCGATCTGATGCAGATCCCATCGATGCGCAGCCTGATGTTCGACCAGTTGGACAATCAGTACGCCGACACGCCCAGGGGTCCGGACCTGACGCCCGATACGGCCCGCGATGACTTCGAGGAGCGGGACCTGATTTTCAGGCGGATCAGTGATCTGGTCACGGTGCGAAGCGACGTCTTCACGGCCTATGTTCTGGTCCGGATTGGGGAAAGTGGCCCCCAAAGGCGGATCGTTGCGATTGTCGACAGGAGCCGGGTCGATTCCTCCGGCGGCAAGGTTCGTCTCGTGGCCTGGCATCTTGTGCCCGACCCGCGATAGCCGTTATCTCCGCATCGTATCCAAGAGGCTCGCGTGTGCTTTTGGGTTGCCGGCCACGACGTGGAACGCCTGTCCCATGTAGGCGTCGAGATCGACAGGGAAGAGCTTGGCGCCGTTCCAATCTGTGATGATCGCGCCGGCGGCCTCGGCAATGACCACTCCGGCCGCAATATCCCACAGCTTGGGCGTACTCATGGCCGCGGCCACCAGCCCGCCCCGGGCGATATAAGCGAGGTGCAAGGCCGTGGTGCCGAAATTGCGGAACCGCGAACGTTGGATCAGATTCCCTGCCCACGCCGGCAAGTCACCATCGAAACGACTGTCGAGACCGACGCTCGTGAGCGGGCCGATCTCGTCTTCCCCGACGGTGATGTGTCGACCGTCCAATTGGGCTTCGCCCCCCTTGACGGCTGTGAACATGGCATCGGTGGCCGGGTGGAAGATCACGCCGACGATTGGCTCACCCTCGAACATCGCGGCCACGCTGACCGCGAAGATCGGGATGCCGTGGATGAAATTGTGCGTCCCATCGATTGGGTCGATGATCCACCAGATGGCCGGCTCGCCCATGGGGGGGCGTTTGAACATTCTGCCGTTCTCTCCCTCCTCCGCAATGAATCCATGATCCGGAAAGGTCTCGCGTATCCGCTGCATGACGATCCGCTGGCACTGGGAATCGACCTGGGTGACCAGCTCGTTCTCGCTTTTCTTGACAACCTTGACGTTGTCCATCTGCTCCATCGCATGCTGGCCCGCAAGACGGGCGGCCACGATCGCCGTCTCCAGGATCTCGCTTAAGTCTTTTTGTTCCAAGGACATAATGCTCCACCTGTCGTATGCATTGACATGTCTGAACGCGGGTTCTATTCTACAGTGAATATGCGGGAAGGCCAACAGGATAACAAGACGAAAGCGGTATGCCGGGCGTCCGCGAGGCAACGCAAGGTCGGCGTCGTCATCGTCTGTGGCGTCACAGGCGCTTTTGTTGGCCTGTGGCTGCTGCAGAGGGTGGGTTTTGACTTCGGGGTGCTTTTTCCGCCCTGCGGCCTGAAGATGCGGACCGGCCTGACGTGTCCAACCTGTGGGATGACGACCGCCGTTCTGGCCTTTGCCCGCGGCGAGGTGCTCACGGCGTTCTATGTGCAGCCTGCGGCGGCTCTGCTGTGCAGCATGCTGATTGTTGCGACATTTTTCGCTTTTCTGATCGCTGCCTTCGGCATATATTTCAATTTCCTGGACCGGGTGTTTGCCCGGGTCAGGATCGTACACGTGGTTGTGGGTCTGCTCGTGATCCTTGCCGCTGGATGGGCGGTCACCTTGGCACGCGCCTTGGCGGCACAGACCTGAGACGGACGGTGGATTGAAGACTTCTGGGAGTGTTGCTATGATCAAAGTGCTCATCACGGACAAGCTGGCAAAGGAAGGGATCGATCTGATCAACGCCACCGCAGGCGCTGAGGCGGTTGTCAAGATAGGCATCAGTGAAGATGAGTTGTGCAACATCATTTGCGACTACGATGGGCTGATCGTCCGCAGCGACACGAAAGTGACTGCCAAGGTCCTTGCCAATCCGGGCCGCCTGAAGGGCGTTGCTCGGGCGGGCGTCGGCGTGGACAACATCGACGTACCATCTGCGACCCGCAAGGGCATCCTGGTGATGAATACTCCCGGCGGCAACACGCTCAGTGCGGCCGAGCATACGATGGCCCTCATGCTGGCGATGAGCCGAAACGTCGTGCAGGCCTGCAATAGCCTCAAATCCGGCGCCTGGGATCGAAAGAAATACACAGGCAACCAACTCAATAACAAGGTCCTTGGCGTGATTGGCTTGGGCCGAATCGGCATGGCGGTGGCGCGGATGGCCCACGGTCTGAATATGAAGATTCTGGGATACGATCCGCTGTCGGCGCCGAAGGACGCCGAACAGCTGGGCGTCGAGGTGACCGACAAGCTGGAACGGATCTTCCGCGAGTCCGATTTCATCACGATTCATGTGCCCAGGAACCCGCAGACGCTGAACATGATCGGCGCCGACCAGCTCGCGATGATGAAGCCGACGGTTCGATTGGTCAACTGTGCGCGAGGCGGCATCATCAACGAGGACGCTCTCTACGAGGCGTTGTCGAAGAAGAAGATTGCCGGCGCTGCGCTCGATGTGTTTTCTTCTGAGCCGCCGCAGGATCTGCGGTTCGCCGCGCTGGACAACTGCATCGTCACGCCGCACCTCGGCGCCAGCACGGAAGAGGCGCAGGTCGAAGTGGCCGTCGAGGCGGCCGAGATCCTGCTCGATGCGATCAAGAACGGCCCGATTCGCAACGCGGTCAACGCCCCGTCGTCCTCCGGCGCCGTGCCGGCTGCCGTCGGCCAGTATGCAGACCTGGCTCGGCGCATCGGCAACCTCCTGAGCATCATTGCTCCCGGAAACATCAAGGCAGTCCAGGTGGAGTATCGCGGGACCGTGGCCGACATGACGGTTCAGCCCATCACGCTGAACTTCGCCATGGGTCTGCTCCAGAGGCACTTCGAGATGCCGCTGAACATGGTCAACACGCCGGTCCTTGCCAAGGAGCGGGGCATCAGCATCGACGAGACGAAGAACCCCGAGGCCAGGGACGTCGCGTCGAGCTTCAGCGCGACCGTCACGACGAGCGAGGTCAAGCGAACCGTCAGAGGTTCGGTGTTCGGTGAGACGCTGCTGCGAATCATCGAGGTCGATGACTTCCACGTCGAGATGACGCCGCAGGGCACGGTGCTGGTGATCTTCAACGAGGACCGCCCCGGCGTGATCGGCTCGGTCGGCACGATTCTCGGCAATCACGGCATCAACATCGGCACGATGGGCGTCGGCCAGAAGCTCGAAATGCAGAAAGCGGTCCTGGCGGTGAGCCTCGACAAGGAGCCCGATGCGGCCACCGTCGAGGAGCTCAAGAAGCTCGATTTCGTCAACGAATTGTACGTCTGCACGCTCGACTGATTCTTATGCGCTTCCTCATACGATGGATAAGTTGACTGCTGCTTCCATCGGCAGTGGATGGTTGGTCGTGCGCGAATGGAGTGTGCGAGATAGCCGAGAGCCTTATCATCAGTGTTAGTGGGATGAGGGGTGTGATTGGGGAGAACCTCACGCCCGTCATTGCGACCCAGTACGGCTGCGTCTTCGGGACCTTTCTGAAGGACAGCGACGGCGCAGACGGTCGGCGGCTGAAGGTCTGCATCGGGCGCGATTCGCGCGTCAGCGGCCAGATGCTCATGTCCGCCATGACGGCGGGGCTGTGTGCGGTCGGCGTGGACGTGATCGATCTGGGTCTCGTGACCACACCGGGCGTAGGCATCATGCTGCGCGAGCTCGGTTGTGACGGCGGCATCGTCATTACGGCGTCGCACAATCCGCTCCCGTACAACGGCATCAAGCTGCTGCTGAGCAATGGGATGGCCCCGCCGCCGGCCATGGCTGAGCAGATCAAGCAGGCCTTTCTCGATGGCCGCATCCGCTTTGTCGATTCCGTTCTCTGCGGCGTGGTGAGCCGCAACGACGAGACGGACCGGATTCACGTCGCGAAGGTCCTGGCCACGGTTGATGCCGGGCGGATCGCCGAGAAGAAATACCGGATTGTTCTCGACAGCGTGAACGGAGCGGGGGCCTGGGCCGGCAAGAAGCTTCTGGCCCAACTCGGCTGTGAGGTTGTTGCGATGAATGACGAGCCGACGGGTCTGTTCGCCCATGGCGCCGAGCCTACCGCCGCGAACCTGGGCGATTTGTGCAGCCGGGTGAGGCAGGAGAAGGCGGACCTGGGATTTGCCCAGGACCCGGATGCGGACCGGCTGGCCATCGTGGATGAGAACGGCGTCTACATCGGAGAAGAGTACACCCTGGCCCTGGCGGCCAAGCACGTCTTCTCCTGCGGCTCCGGGACGGCGGCCGCCAATCTATCCACCTCGCGGATGATCGACGACGTGGCGGCACAGGCGGGTGGCCGCGTCATACGCACTCCGGTCGGCGAAGCCCACGTGGCCAACGCGATGATCGAGCACGGTTGTGTCATCGGCGGCGAAGGGAACGGAGGCGTCATCGATCTGCGAGTGGGCCCCATTCGGGACAGCCTCGTCGGAATGGCCTTGGTCCTGCAGTTGATGGCCGAGACGGGCAAGGGCATCAGCGGGCTGGTGCGGGAGATCGGCGGCTACCATGTGCACAAGGACAAGTTCGCCGCCGATTCCCAGCAGGCGCACCAGATCATGAACCAGGCGGCCGAGACGTTTGCCGGGGCCGCTGCGAACACCTCGGATGGCCTGCGGCTCGACTTCCCCGATGGCTGGATTCACCTGCGGATGAGCAACACCGAGCCCGTGATGAGGATCATCGTGGAGACCCGCGACGAGTCCGCCGCCAGACGTTATGTCGAGGTCGTTTCCGGAATACGCAAGTCCGTTGTGGGATGAGTCCGTGCCGATAGATGCCAAACATGATGCTGCCGGTCGTCAGATTCGTTCCGTGACCTACCTGGGCGCAGTCGTCAATATCATTCTGGCGGTCGTCAAGATGGTCATCGGCGTGGCGGTTTCCTCGCTGGCGATGATCGCGGATGCGATTCATTCGCTCTCGGACCTGGCGACCGATATTGCGGTCATCGTCGGGTCGTACTGGGGGGCCAAGAAACCGGACCGAACTCACCCCTACGGCCATGGACGGATCGAGACCTTCTCTGCCGCTTTCGTCGCGATGGTGCTGATCGCGGTGGGTGGTTTCATGATCTATCAGGCGACGATGTCCATCGCGAGAAATGAGATGACCGGGATCCACTGGGGAGTTCTGGCAGGGGCTTTGCTGTCGATTGTTGCCAAGGAATGGCTCTACCGGGTGACAAAGAACGTGGCGATGGGGCTTCACAGCCCCGCCGTGTACGCGAATGCCTGGCACCATCGCAGTGACGCCTTCAGTTCCGTGGCCGTGCTGATCGGCTTCGTGGCGATCGTGGCCGGTTTCGACCATGGGGATCAGGCGGCCGCCATGGCCGTGGGCCTGATGATTATCTTCGTCGGCTGCAAAGTCGTGGCCGGGTCGCTCATGGAACTGACCGAGGGCGCGGTTGATCCCGAGACGGTGGATCTCATCAAGGGCGTGATAAGCGCCAATCCCGCCATCCGTCAGTGGCACAGGCTGCGGACCCGCACGGTCGGACGCGAGGTGTTTCTGGACGTTCATATTCTGGTGGACCCGCAGTTGAACGTGGCCGCCGCCCATGACATCTCGGAGCGGCTGGAGAAGACCCTGGATGAGGAAATCAGCCGGCCTGTGAACATCACGGTGCATATCGAGCCGGACTTGCCCTCCTTCAGGAAATAGCGTTCCCCGCGCCGTATGAAGGTGTAAGGTTGGGTAGTCACTGGACAGAGCAGAAACCGGTAATCTTGGTGGTTGATGATGAACGGGACCACGCCGACGGGATCGTCGAGGCGCTTGGGAAGCTGTCCGTCAAGGCCCTCGCTGTGTATACGGGCGAACATGCCGTTGAGGTGCTTCGCAATCAGGCGGTCGATGTGGTCGTGACCGATCTGAAGCTGGAAGGGCGGGTCGATGGTCTGGACGTTCTTCGTGAGGCCAAGCGGCACAGCGGCTCCACCGAGGTGATTCTGATCACGGCCTACGCGACAATCGAGAATTGCAAGGAGGCGATTCGGCAAGGGGCGTTCGATTATCTCGTCAAACCGCTCGACATCGATCAACTTCGCGCACTGGTCGAGCAGGCGGCCCGCAAAGCTGCTGCCGCCCACGCCGAGCGCGCCGAGGTCGCCACGGAACTGGGAGCCTTCCTCTTCGAGGGGATCAAGGGAGTCAGTCCTGCCATGCAGGGCATCTTCGAAGTCGTTCGCAGGGTGGCCCCCACCAACATCGCAGTCCTCATCGAGGGCCCTTCGGGCACGGGCAAGGAGTTGCTGGCCCGGGCCATTCACAACAATTCGCTTCGGCGGAGCAAGCCCTTCAAGCCGGTGAATTGCGCGGGGTTAACGGAGACGCTGCTGGAGAGCGAGCTGTTCGGGCACGTCAAGGGCGCGTTCACCGGCGCCAACACGGATCGCAAAGGGCTGTTCGAGGTCGCCGATGAGGGGACGCTCTTCCTCGACGAGATCGGGGACATGCCACTGACGATGCAGGCGAAGCTTCTGCGTGTGATCGAAGACGGGGTTGTGGTGCCCGTCGGATCGACCAAGGCCACGGTCGTCAATGTCCGGATTATCAGTGCCACCAATCGCAGCCTGACGAAGCTCATCGAGCGAAAAGAGTTCCGCGAGGATCTTTACTTTCGGATTCGAGGCGTAAATATCAGCCTGCCGCCGCTGCGGGAACGGACGGACGACATTCCGATCCTGGCGGAGCACTTCCTGCAGGAAGCGGTGGAGGAGACAGGCTCAAAGGTCACGGGATTTACGGCCGCGGCCATGAGTATCGTGACCGGTTATGAGTGGCCGGGCAACATCCGTCAGCTCAGGAACATGATCCGGACCATGGTAGTCATGTGCGACCGTGACAAGATCGACCTCCAGGATCTTCCGCCCGAGCTTTCGCAGCGTCGGCAACTCCCGGGCAGCAGCGCCGCGCCGGCCAATCTGGCCGGGGTCTCGCTCAACGATCTTGAGAAGAAGGCGATTGTGGATACGCTGGCCAGGACACAGGGCAATCGTGAGCAGGCCGCCAAGATCCTCGGCATCGGCGAACGGACCCTCTACCGCAAGATCAAGGAATACAACCTGTAGAGCAGTGCGGGCGGTTGCCGCTCCCTGCGAGGAGTCCGGATTGACGCGGAATCACTCCAAATCACTGTCCGGAGCGGTTCGTTTCCGCTGTCGCCACGCGGGCATTTGCTCGGGCTTGACGTGAGCCCAGAGTCCTTTCTTTAGAGCTCGGGCGCTGGCCTCCAACTGTCGGTATTTCTGAAAGTACCCGTGCTTGAACCGCAAGTCGGCGTACGCGAACCCTTCCGAGAGAAGCTCCTCGTTCAGGAACCTCCCATCGGGCAACTGGATGTACGCGAGCAGCCGTCCGTATCGATCCCGGCTGCCGGACTGCGGATCGAGATAGACTGTGACCTCACGACCGAGGGTCCATTGCTTCACGATCGTCGCGGCCTCCTCGGCGTAGTACATCCGCTCCGTATTGCCCCACCCCATTTCCGGGGCATCGATTCCGATGAGCCGGACCTTGGTCGTCTTATCCGTGGAATCCGGGACGTCCAGGTGAAGCGTGTCGCCATCGACGGCCCGGACGGCCGAGAAACTCCGGCCGTCATATTGAGCCGCGTCCGTGGCGATGGTCCGCTCTCGCGGCGTTAGCAGCCTCGCCCATTTTGGGGCTACAAGACCCCGGTCGAGCCCAACGATGAGAGCCGTCCCGATCAGCGTGATACCGACCAGGACGGCTCGTTTACGTCTGCTCCATGCGCGTCTGTGGTTTCGCCTGCGTGCCAATTCCGTGTATTCCCACTCAACGCTTCTTGGTCCGCTGCCTGGCGGGCCGGTCCAACTCGAATGCGAGGCACACCGCTTCGAGGGCCCGCTCGACGTCGGGCCGGCCCACGGCGCAACTGATCCGGATCTCGCTCGTGGTGATCGAGTCGATGTTCACCTTGGCCTTGGCGAGGGCCCCGAACATCTTCTCGGCCACGCCGTATTGCGACCGCATACCCACGCCAATGGCGGAAATCAGGGCGATGTCGTCGCGAACGAAAACGCTGTCACACGGCAACTCCGCCTTCAGCTCGTTTGCCACCTTTTGGGCGGTCTGAACGTCGGAATTCCTGACCATGAAGGACAGATTTGCTTTCTCGTGGCTGATCTCGGTCTGGATGATGTCGTCGACGACGACCTTGGCCTCGGCCAGCCGGGCAAATATCCTTGCGGCCGTCCCGGGAACATTCGGTATGCCCGCAATGCCGATCTTCGCCATATCTCGTTGAATCGTCGCACCCGACACCAATATACCTTCCATCTGCGGCACCTCATGAGTGATGATGGTTCCCGGATTGTTGCTCTCACTGTTTCTGATCCGAATCCGAACGTTGTATCGCTTGCCGATGGCCACGGACCGGATGTGCATCGCGCCGGTCCCCAGGCTGGCCATCTCGATCATTTCATCGTAGCTGATTTCATCGAGCAGGGCGGCCTTCGGGAAGACCTGCGGATCCGTCGTGTAGACGCCGTCCACGTCGGCGAAGATCTCGCACTCCTCGGCCTTCAAGGCCGCGGCCAGGGCCACCGCGCTGGTGTCCGATCCGCCTCGTCCGAGGGAGGTGATGTTCCCATGTTCGTCGACGCCCTGGTAGCCGGCGACGATGACGACCCGTCCCTCGTTCAGCTCGTGCCGGATGAACTCGGAATCGACGCTCTTGATCTGCGCGTTGCTGTAGACGCCGTCGGTCAGCATGTGAATCTGCGTGCCGGTGAAGCTGATGGCCTTCTGACCCATCGCTTCAAGGGCCATGGCCAGCAGGGAGACGGTCTGTTGCTCGCCCGTGCTCAGGAGCTGATCCATCTCCCGTTTCGGCGGATTGGGGTTGAGCTCCCGTGCATCCCGCAGCAACTCTTCAATCTGCCGGCCGCGAGCCGAAGCGACTACGCAAACCTGGTAGCCGGCCTGCATCCTTTCGATGACCTGTTTGGCTGCCCGGCGGATCTTTTCCGTGTTTGCCACGGAGGAGCCGCCGAATTTCTGAACGATGATTGCCATAGTTGTTCTGTCACCCTTAAAAACCGAGAAGTCTACCGGCCGCGAGACCGGTCGTCAATCGCGTCTGCGTAGCATGGGCATCTTGCCCATGAGAACACGGCCAGGATGTCCGTGCCACTTTCAACTCTTGAGGAAGTACTCCATCAGCTCGCATCCCTTCTCGATGCGAAGCCCGGCTTTCGCCGCGTTGCTCTCGCCAAATCCCGCGTGCAGGATTCCCGCGGTCCCGGTTCCCGCCATGGCGAACGGCACGGCGGCGGCCGAGTGGGCGCCGCTCTTGACCGGCGTCGGATGGTCCGGCAGCAGCAGGACCCGCCAGCTTTCATACCGCTGGAGCGCATCGAGTACCGGGCCCACGACGTGCTTGTCCACCTGCTCGATGGCCTGTTTTTTCGCCTCGGCGTTGCCTTCATGGCCCGCTTCATCGGGGGCCTCGATGTGTACGAAAACCAGGTCGTACTCTTCGAGTGCCTTTGCGGCGGCCAGCCCTTTGCCCTCGTAGTTCGTATCGAGGAATCCCGTGGCGCCAGGCACCGTGATCAGATCGAACCCGACGAGCTTGGCGAGTCCCCGAACCAGGTCCACGGCGGTGATCGCCGCCCCTTTCAGTCCGTAGCGCTTGCGGAAGCTGTCCAAGCGGGCCTGCTTGCCCTGGCCCCACAGCCAGATCGAGCTGACCTGGTTCTCGCCGAGATCCTGCCGGACCTTGTTGATTTCGTGGCCGGCGAACAACTGTTGTGACTGGTTCATCAGTTGGATCAACAGGTCCGCCCCCTTGCCCCGGGGCAAGAGCTTCTCGACCGGCTTGCCGATATGATCGTGCGGCGGATAGGTGCGCACGTCGAAATCCATACCCTTGAAGACGAGCAGGTGCCGGTAGCTGACGCCCGTATGGAGCGCGATGCGCTCATCGTTGATATGCTCTTGCAGCTCCAGGATCAGGCTGCTGCCTTCTTCCGTGGAGATGTGTCCGGCGCTGTGATCGGCCATCATGCCGTCGGCGATGGTGATGAGGTTGCAGCGGAACACCCAGTCGTCCAGGCCCAGTCGAATGCTGCGGGCGGCGGCCTCGATCGGGGCCCGCCCCGTGTAGTAGTGGAGCGGGTCGTATCCCAGCAGGCTCATCTGGGCGACGTCGCTGCCCGGATCGAGGCCCTCGGGAACAGTCCGCACGAGGCCCTGGCGGCCCTCGATGCTGATCCGGTCCATGTTGGGAGTCTGGGCCGCCTCGAGCGGCGTCTTGCCCTCGAATACCTCCAGAGGCTCATCCGCCGCGCCGTCCGGCACGATGATCACATATTTCGTCATGTATCCTTATCCTGCGGGATGTCCACGATCCGCACGCACACCGGCTTGCCGCTGATGATATCGAGCTTCGCCAGCTCCGCCAAGGCCGCGGCCATGTTCTTTTCCTGCGTCCGATGGGTCGTGATCACGACCGGCACGGTGTTGCCGGGCCCGGTCCCCTCATGTTGCAGGGCCCCGGAGATGCTGATGTTGTGGTCGCCCAGAATGCCGCCGTAGCGGGCCACCACGCCCGGATTGTCCTTGGCCATGACCCGGATATAGAACCGGGTGACCACATCGTCAATCGGCTCGATGAGCGCCTGGGTTTCGCTGCGAGGCCGCAACCGCAGGTGGTTGAATATGGTCTTGGAGTTGCCCAAGGCGACGTCGATGATGTCTGCGAGGACGGCGCTGGCCGTTGGCATCATGCCGGCCCCTCGGCCGTAGAAGAGGGTCTCGCCGACCGCGCTGCCGAAGATGCTGATCGCATTGAAGGAGCCATCTACTCTCGCCAGTGCGGTGTTGGCTGCGATGAACGAGGGATGGACCCGCAGCGAGATCCGGCCCCGACTGGTCTTCTGCGCAATGGCCAGCAGCTTCAGGCAATAGCCCATCTCCCGGCCGTACCGCAGGTCTTCCCTGGAAATCGCTTCGATCCCCTCGACGAAGATGTCGTCCAGCGTAATCTCGCAGCCGAAGGCGATGGAGGCCAGGATGGCCAGTTTGTGGGCGCTGTCGCCGCCGGAGATGTCGAGGGTCGGGTCGGCCTCGGCGAACCCGCGTTTCTGGGCCTTGGCCAGGGCCTGGGAGAACTTCTCGTCCTGGGAGCTCATGCTGGACAGGATGTAATTGCACGTGCCGTTGACGATCCCGTACATGGCGCCGATCTGGTTGGCCGACAGGCCCATGCGGATGGCGCCGATGATCGGGACGCCCCCGACGCAACTGGCCTCGAAGGCGATGCATCGGCCGGTTTCGCGGGCCACCTGGTATAGCTGGGCCCCGTGCTTGGCCAGCAGGGCCTTGTTGGCCGTGACCACGTCCTTGCCCGCCCGGAGCATCTTGATCTGGATATCCTTGGCGGCGCCCGTGCCGCCGACGAGTTCGATGCCGATGGGGATGGTTGGGTCGTTGAGCAGCCGGTTCAGGTCGTTGGTGAGCAACCCCGGCGGCAATTGCACGGGTCGCGGCCTTTCCGTATCCATGTCCACGACGCAAGCCAATTCCGGCCGCACCCCCATCTTCGCGGCGATCGAGTCCGCCTCTTCGAGGATCAGCCTGGCCACGCCGGTGCCGACGACACCGAACCCGACCAATCCAATTCGTACACGCTTTTCTTCCACTGTCGTCACCTATCCTTCTGTCGAGTGCATCACGATCCTGCCGGGCTCCAACTGGGACCGTGGACCGGGCGGCCCAAAGGAACGAAAGTCCCCCGGCGTCCGGTGCATTGGGGCCGGTCCGGCGATGCCGCAAATAGCTCTTAATTAAACGAAATCGGCCGTTTCAGGTCAAGGGAAAAGCGACGAAACCGGATAGTGTGGCGCGACTACCTCTCGCAGAGTCGGGCGGGGTCCCTGGATCGGGCCTCTTGTGACACATGGGGGCATATCAGGGTAATGCCGGCGGATTATAGGGGATTCCCCGATGCGAAAAGCAGTGTCGAGCCGGATACGAGAAGCAGCCAATGCCCGATTTACCGGTTCCTGGTCTCTGATACCATTACGCATGTGATTTGTCTATTTTTTGGAAGGGGATACAAATGAATGATATGGAACTTATGAAACGCTACGCGGCGGGCGAGGAAGATGCCTTCCAAGAGCTCGTGAGACAGTACAAGGACAGTCTATACGCATTCCTGAGGAGATTCCTGAACCAGTCCGATATGGTCGACGATGTCTTCCAGGAAACATTCATGCAGTTGTATGTCAGCCGGGACTCTTTCGATCTGTCTCGGCCGCTGCGACCCTGGCTGTTCACGATCGCTGCAAACAAGGCGAAGGATGCCTTGCGTCGTATGCAACGGGTGGATTCAGCCAATCTCGGGAGCATGTTCGACAGTGAGGAACACTCCATTGACGATGTGCTGAACACGCTGGATTACGATACCCGGATGCCCTACGACGAACTGGTCAGGGATGAGACGGCGACGTCGGTGAAAAGGGTTATTTCGCGTATGCCGGTGAAGCTTCGCGAGATCCTGATCCTGGCCTATTTTCACAAGTTCTCCTATGCGGAGATTGCCGGGATGCTCCGGATTCCCGTGGGGACGGTCAAGAGCCGGCTCCACACCGCCGTAGGGCGCTTCGCGGAAGACTGGAATGAGTCCCTGCTTTGTGAAACGGCCAACTGAGGTGACGTGGGTTTGGCATGATTCATGCGGGCTGCCTGGGGGGAGCCCGCATGCGAAGGACCGCGTGGGGGGTTCTGAAAGCCGGCAAGGGTGAGCGTCAAGATGAGTCGCTCATGCCGAGCCAAGGATGGAGTGGTCTCAGCCGGAGCCCCATGGCTCCGGCTTTTGCCCTCTCTTGGATCAGCACCCGTTGCGGGACAAACGCCGGAGAATCTCCGCCTTGTTGTCCCACTGATGGGAATCGACCTCCATGGATGCGGAGAAATCCAGGTCCCATAAGGCTTGCCACCACCGCCACAGTTTTCTCAGCACTCCCATAACTCACCTCATTCTTTCCATGAACCCGTGTTGTGCCCGCCATCCGGGCTGGACGGTCGGGCTCCTCGAGAGCGCTCTCTATTCATAAAAGGCACGGGGCAGGGGTGAGGTAACAGAACATTCCGAAGGGGCGACAACCCGTGTTTCTGCCGCACGGTGAAATGCAACCGCAGATGAACGCCGATGGACGCTGGAAGATCCTCTGAAGACACGGATCTACGCGGATCGGCACGGATTCTTGCTCTGGGCCGGAGGCAGGAGGCTGTAGGCCGGAGTGAAGGCGACGAACGCAGGGGCATGCGTTGATAGAATTGGCCGAACTCCTGTGAAAGGGCGACGTTGGCCTGATGGTTGGTCAGCCACAGGGCGACTTCCGCGATGCGCGCCGGGAATTCTTCGATCTCAATACCGTAGAGCTCGTCAAGGAACAGCGAACGGATGAGCTTGAGGATGTTCTTTTCCGCCGTGTAGTGCGCGCCGATCTGCCGGCGCTCCTTGCTGTCTATGACGGCTTGGAAGAGCGAACCGAACACGGCGGGAGAGATCGTCTCCCAGTAGAAGCCGCAATAGGCGAGCAGTCGATTGCGCATGTCGGTGTTGAGGACGCGAAAGAGCTGTTCAAGGCGGACGCCGAGATCGGAGCCGTCCGCGGCGGTGCGGTCGCGAAGAAACAACTCAAAGGCTTTCCGGGGGAAGATGCCGTTGTCCTCGGCAAAGAGACAGAAGAGGATGCGGACGAGGAATCGCTTGAGTTCGTGCCCGGTACAGCCGCCCGCTTCCAGGGCATCGTGCAGATTGCACATGAGTTGTGTGGCTTCGAGGTTGGCGGGGTCCTCGGCATTGAGCTTGTGGTGCGTATACCCGGCAATGAACGCAAAATGGCGGATATACCTGTGCAGGTCGGCCAGGGGGAATTCGACACTCGGCGGCAGACGATTGAACAGAGGCGCATCGGGATCCTGTTCCGGCTCCAGATCGTGGACGGCGATGCGGGCGAAATCCGAGACGATCAGCCAGCGGGGAATCTCGCAGTCGCGCCCGCTGTCCTTGAGACCGCGGATGTAGGCCATTCTCTGCTGAAGACGATGGCCCGGTGACGAATCTCATTCCACGAAAGCGGCGTGACGGGGAGTATACCTACGCGATGCAGTCGATGCAAGTTCCCGTTTGGTGAACCAGTTCAGGACATAGGCGGTGTCACTGCCCTCCACGAGGCCTTCTTGTTCTTCTCTGGGACCTCGGCGACCTCTGCGGTTAGAAGCCTTCCCTACAACTGCCGTTTGACGGCCTGGGCGTGGATCAACTCGAAGAGGGCCTTGATGAAATCAGTGTCCAGACCCGTCTTCTGGGCCTTGGCGATGTGGTCTTCGAGGAGGTTCTCCCAGCGGTTGATCTGGAGGACCGGGATGCTGTGCTCCTGCTTGAGCCGACCGATCTCCTCGACCCACTTCATTCGTTCGGCGAGATCCTGGATGATTTTGGCATCGACCTGGCTGATCTCGGCGCGGAGTCGGGCGATCTGACGCTTGATGTCGCGATCCGTGATCGTAGTGTCCCGGACCCTGAGCCTCTCCAGCATCCGGCACAGGTCTTCCGGCGTGACCTGCTGTTTCGCGTCGCTCAGGGCGCGGTCCGGATCGATGTGCGACTCGATGATGAGCCCCTGAATGCCCAGATCCAGGGCCATTTGCGAAAGGGGCTCGATGAACTGCCGGCTGCCCGAGATGTGGCTGGGATCGCAAATCAGCGGCAGGTCCGGCAGCAGGCGCTTCAGCTCGATGGGGATCTGCCACTTTGGATCGTTGCGAAACTGCATCTCGACATACGTGGAGAACCCGCGATGGATCGCCCCGAGCTTTCGGATGCCTGCATCGTAGAGTCGCTCGATGGCCCCGACCCACAGACCCAACTCCGCGTTGATCGGGTTCTTCACGAGGACCGGGATATCGGCGCCCCGCAGCGCGTCGGCGATCTCCTGGACTGCGAAGGGGCTGACCGTAGTCCTGGCTCCGATCCAGAGGATATCTACGCCGTGCTCGAGGCAACGCTCGACGTGGGTCTTGTTGGCCACTTCGGTGGCGGTGAGTAGGCCGGTCTCTGCCTTCACCCGGCTGAGCCAGTCCAGGCCGGCCTCGCCGATGCCCTCGAATGAGTTCGGCCGGGTCCGCGGTTTCCAGATCCCCGCGCGAAAGGCCTTGACGTGCGGCGATTTCGCCAGCCCCCGGGCGGTCGCCAGCACCTGCTCGGCCGATTCCGCACTGCACGGTCCCGCGATCACCCAGGGAACACGGTCGTGCGGCAACCACTGTGCAATGGGCAGTATATCCTTGTTCAGTTTCTTCAGTTGTTCGGTCATTGTCGTTGCAGGAAGGTTCCCTCACGTCGACGGGATGTACTCGCTTTGCGAGAAGTCGTTGCAGAGCGCAGGGGGTACTCCTCGTAGCTGAGAAAGCACTCCCGTCCCTGTACGAAAAGCGGGACACCAAACGAAGTTATGTTTTCAACGCTTACCAAAACGGCTTTGTCATGCTTCGATGATTTCATCGTCATGCGCTTCAATGATTCTCTGAATCTCAGTCAGCTTCTTCGTTTGAGAGGCAGTAGGACCGATACCCTCTTTCTCTGAAGATTGACGGACTCAGTACGTTAGCTTACACGCCCGCGAGGGAAAACGCAATAGCCGGATCTGGATTGATACCTTGGAAAGGTGCGATGGTTCTTGTTGCCGTAGGGGCATTCTGCTAAGATGGTGAGTGGCTGTGCCTGGACTTGTGGGCGGGTCTGCATGAAAGGAGTAGCGACCTATGGCAAAGAGAGAACTCCCGGGGCTGTCGTTTCTGTTCGTTCTGATTCTTGTTGTATCTGCCCCGGCGGCGGTGAAAGTGTGGGAAGAGCCGCTGACGCTGCCGACCTACCGGCTGGACCCGCCGGATGTGAACCCGAGGTTCTATACGAACGAATCCTACCAGGGGGCGCAGAAGCGAATCTATCCTTATCCCATGCTGGATGGCGTGACGGATGTCCGCGAGGAGAAGACCTACAAGGCCCTGTACTTGGCGAACGAGTACGTCAAGCTGTGCATCCTGCCCCAGATCGGCGGTCGGCTCTTCTATGCCACGGACAAGACGAACGGCTATGAAATGTTCTACCGCCAGAACGTGATCAAACCCGCGCTGATCGGTATGCTCGGCGCCTGGATCTCCGGCGGCATCGAGTGGTGCGTCTTCCACCATCATCGCAACACGACCCAGATGCCGGTGGACTATGCGCTCGCATCGAACGACGACGGCAGCAAGACCATCTGGTTCGGCGAGACCGAGCGGCGGCACCGGATGAAATGGCTCATCGGCGTCACTCTCTATCCGGGCAAATCCTACATCGAGGCGACAGTCAAGTTGGACAATCGGACGGCGTATCCGCACTCGATCCTCTATTGGGCGAATGTCGCCGTGCACGTCAACGACGATTACCGGGTGCTCTTCCCGCCCAGTGTCACGGCTGCGACATATCACTCGAAGAACGACTTTGCGCATTGGCCGATGGCGAATGAGCGCTATCGCGGCGTCGATTACCGAGGGGTGGACCTCTCCTGGTGGGAAAACCATCCGGAGCCCGTGTCGTTCTTTGCCTGGGACCTCCAGGAGGATTTCATGGGCGGCTACGACCATGGCAAGCGGGCCGGCGTCGTCCATATCGGCGACCACCATGTCGTCTGCGGGGCCAAGCTCTGGGAGTGGAGCCCCGGGCCGACCGGTCGAATGTGGGACAAGATTCTCACCGACGCCGATGGCCCGTACGCCGAGCTGATGGTCGGGGCCTTCTCCGATAACCAGCCGGACTACAGTTGGATCAAGCCCCATGAGGTCAAGGCGTTTAAGCAGTACTGGTATCCGGTCCGCGACATCGGTGGGTTCAAGAAGGCGAACACGCAGGGCGCCGTGAACCTGGAGCTTGCCGCCGACGGCAAGGCAAGGCTCGGATTCAACGCCACGGCCCGATACGACAAGGCCATGGCTATCCTGAAGGCAGGAGAGCAGACGCTTCTGGAGCAGACGATTTCCATCAGTCCGGACAAGCCGTTCGTGACGGAGGTCACTGTGCCTGCGGGAACTCGCAAGACCGATCTGACGGCCATCCTGCTTACCAAGTCGGGTGATACGCTGATCTCGTATCAGCCCGTGGATATCGCCTATGACCCGAATCTGCCGGCGACGGTCAAACCGCCGGCGGCCCCAAAGGATGTCAAGACGGTGGAGGAACTGTACCTGACGGGTCTTCGCATCGAGCAGATTCATAATCCTCGCGTCAACCCGTTCGACTATTACGAAGAGGCCCTGCGACGTGACCCGAACGACGCGCGGACGAACACGATTGTCGGAGTCACCTACAGCAGGCGGGGTGTGTACGACGAGGCCGAGGAGCACCTGCGTCGCGCCGTCGAACGGCTCTCGGCCGAGTACACCCGGCCGGGCGACACCGAGGCCCTCTATCATCTGGGCCTGGCCCTGCGAGCGCAAGGCAAGCTCGATGAAGCCTACGACTGGTTCTATCGCGCCTCGTGGGATTATGCGTTCCGCGCTGCGGCTTACTACCAGTTGGCGGAACTATCCTGTCGAAAGGGACAGTTCGCTACCGCCCTCGAACAGATCGACCAGTCTCTGATTACGAACGCGCTGGATAGCAAGGCCCTGGACCTCAAGGCCGCGATCCTCACCCGTCTGGGGAAGCTGAAACAGGCGATGAACGTCCTGGCCGGTGTGCTCGACAAGGACCCGTTGGATTTCCTGGCGATGAACGAGTTGCTGCTGGCCCAGCGGAAGTCCGGCTCCCGGCGTCAGGCTGAAACGACGCTACAAGACCTGGAGACGGCCATACGCCGCGATCTCCAGGCATACCTGGAGCTTGCAACCGATTACATGAGCTGGGGGCTCTGGGATGATGCGATCGAGGTCCTGATCCGCGCGGCCCGCGACAAGACCGACCTCGCAGGCAGCTCGCCGCTGGTGTACTACTACCTTGGGTTTCTCCATACGCAAAAGGGCGATGTCAAGCTGGCGGAGGAGTTGTACTCTCAGGCCGGCAGGATGCCCGGCGACTACTGCTTCCCATTCCGGGCCGAATCGGCGGAGGTCCTCAGGGCCGCGATTGCCCGCAACTCCACCGACGCCAAAGCGCATTACTACCTTGGGAACCTGCTCTACGAGCTCCAGCCCGAGAAGGCCATCGAGTGCTGGGAAAGGTCGCTTGCCATCGACGGCACGTTCGCCATGGCGCATCGGAATCTCGGCTGGGCCTACTACCGGACGAAAAACGATGTCCCCAAGGCCATCAACTGCTACGAACGGGCGGTCTCCCACAATGGCCGTGACCCGCGGCTGCTCACGGAGTTGGATGAGCTCTATGAGCTGGGCAATGCGGACGTCGAGAAGCGTCTGGATCTCATGGAGAAACATCAGGCCGTCGTCGTCAAACGCAACGATAGCTACCTGCGTAAGATCATGGTGCTGGTCCTGGCCGGGCGATACGATGAGGCGGTCGACGCGCTCGCCAAGCAGCACTTCCATGTCCGCGAGGGCGGCGGCGAGATCCGTGATGTGTACGTGGATGCCCATCTGCTGCGTGGCATCAGTCGGCTCAAGGCGGACCATCCCAAAGAGGCTCTTGCCGATTTCCTGGCGGCGGCCGAATACCCCGAGAACCTCTCCGTCGGCAAGCCGAAGAACGATCCTCGCGCAGCACAGTTTGCCTACTACACCGGCTGTGCCCATGAGGCGATCGGCGACCCGGTGAAGGCCAGGCTATGCTTTGTAGACGCAGTGGGACAACAGGGGGGATTCCGCTCGCCGGACGCGCGCTTCTACCGGGCCCTATGCTTGAAGAAGCTGGATCGCGAGACCGAGGCGGTTGCCGACTTCGAGGAACTCATCAAGACCGGCACGGAGCGTCTCGCACGAGGGGAGGCCGCAGACTTCTTTGCCAAGTTTGGCGAGCGGCAGACTCGGCAGGTCCAGGAGGCGTCCGCCCATTATACTCTGGGCTTGGGCTATCTGGGCAAGGGAGATCTCATCTCGGCACGCAGTGAGTTCGAGATGGCCGCGAAACTCAACGTCAGCCATGTCTGGGCTGGAATCCAGGCGGCTGAATTGAAGCAGAAGTGAGGCTGGCAGGGGCGCCGGACGCGTTCTGGCAGATAGAGGGGCAGACCAGCATGACGATAACCGCCGGGCGAAAATCTGTGGACACTCATACGAGTGATTCCTCTGAGGGATCGGTCCCGGGTCGTCATGGTGGTGATGCCGTACGGTCCGTTCTGTTCTTCGCTTTCTCCTATCTGTATGTGTGGCTATGGGTCGAGCCGTGCCTGATCTACAGTTGCGGAACGATCACGAACTTCCCGGTCTTCTACAGAGGATGGCCGTTCTTTCTTGAGAGGGTGTCATGCCCCGGCGGCCTCATCAAGTACGTGTCGGCCTTCGTTTCCCAGTTTCTCGAATATTCCTGGGCCGGGGCGGCCGTCATCACCATTCAGGCATGGGCGATTTCGGCCTGTACAGGATATCTGCTGCGGGTTGTACGGGTGCCCGGGGCTCGCCTGCTGCGATTTGTGCCCGCGATCTTCGTGCTCATTGCATATTGCCGGTACAGTTATCACCTTCCCCTGTTTATGGGGGCTCTGGCATCGCTCGCCTTTGGCTGTCTTTACGTGAGGCTCACCTGCAGGCGGAATGCTCTCGCACAACCATGCGGGTTGCGCGATGGCGTCGTCTATCTTCTGTTGTCGGTCATTCTGTACGTCGTTGGTGCGGCCGCATTCCTGCCGTTTGCCGGACTGTGCATCGCCTGCGAGCTTTGCCGCAAGCGATGGCGCTGCGTCGGGTTCTATCTACCGGTTGCCGCCGCGCTGCCCTACGTCGCAGGCGTACTCGGATTCCGCATCAGCCTCGTCAATGCCTACACGGAGATGCTGCCGATATCCTGGCGGGTCCTCGGCTGGACCACGCGGGAGAAGATGGTCGCGGCCGTATATGTGGTGTACCTGTTTCCGCTCGTGGGCGTGCTGGCCGGGGGATTGGGACACATTCTATCCGCTCGATTGCGCCGCCGAGAGGCAGGCGAGGAGCCGCCGGAGAAACCGCCCAAAGGACGACGCGCGGGACCAGACAAGTCCCGCAGGGGTTCGCCCGTTCGCTGGATCACGAAACCGGCGGTCCAGTGGGCCTTTGGAACAGTCGTGTTGTTTGCGGCCGGCGGGACGGCGGTCGTATCCTCACTGGACGGCAGACAGAAGGCGTTGCTCGCGGTCCATCACTACGCCTGCCGACGGATGTGGCTCCAGGTCCTCACGGCCGCCCGCCATTGTCCCAGCAGCCTCGATGCCATTAATGCGATCAACCGAGCCCTGTATTACACTGGTCGACTCGACCGGGACATGTTCCTGTACGCGCAGCAGCCGGACGGACTGCTCCGCACGGGCGACGATCACGTCGTGCTCTATTGGCACGTATTCGATACGCTGATCGACCTGGGACTGGTGAATCTGGCCGAGAAGAACCTGACCGAATGCCTGGAGACGTTCGGCGAACACCCGTTGATCCTGGAACGCCTGGCGAAGGTCAACCTGGTCAAAGGAAGGGCCGACGCGGCCCGGATCTACTTGGGGCGTCTTGAGAAGACGCTCTTTCATCGTCGTGGGGCGAGCGAATGTCTTGCACATCTTGACGCCGATCCGAATCTCTCCGGCGACGCCGAGATCCAGCGCCTGCGAGTCCAGCGTCTGAGGAAGGATTCGCCGGCGCTATTCTACGCGGAAGAGGCGCTGCTAACCGCTTTGGTCGAGCAGGGCGGCGGCATCGGGCCGCAACCACCGAACAGTGTATCGCCCCCCCCTAACCGGATGGCCTTCAAGTACCTGATGGCGTGGCATCTGCTGAAGGGACAGTTGGGCAGAATCGTGCAGCAGATCGAGCGACTGGATGAGTTCGGCTACACCGAGATCCCGCCTTTGTGCCAGGAGGCGATCCTCATCTACGCTTATGGCACGGGCAAGCCGGTCGATCTGCATGGTCGGTCGATCAGTCCCGAAATGGATCGGCGAATGAAACATTTCAGCAGCGTCGTCAACAGGCACGGCAACGACAGGGCCGCCGCTGTCGCCGAGTTGGCGAGGGACTATCGCGGAAGCTATTTTTTTTACTACTTCTGCACCCGGGTGGCGAACCGATGATGAAGAGACGCAATCGATATTTCCTGATGGCCTTCGCGGCGGGATCGATTCTACTGACGACCTGCATCGCGTGCCTTGCTGCCTCCGGCTCGTTCACTACCTCAGAGCGGGCTTCGCCTGCCGGGCGGCCTCCCCGGGTCGAGCCGGACTATGCCGATTCGGTTGTTCCGCCGAACATCGCCCCCCTGAATTTCGTCGTCCGGGAGAGCGGACGACGTTACCAGGTTCGGATCGCGTCGGAGCAGGGCGGCCCGATCGAGATTGACAGCCGCTCGCCGAAGATCATGATCCCGGAGAAGCCGTGGCACAAGCTACTGTCGGCAAATAAGGGGCGGGAGCTCACTTGTGAAGTACTTGTCCTGTCCGATGCTGCAAACGGTCAGGGCCCCCAGTGGCAGCGATTCAATGCGTTTGGCACGAGCGTCGCCAACGAGGATATCGACGGCTATCTCGTTTACCGCAAAATCCACCCGGCCCATTCCGCGTGGCGCGATATGGGGATCTACCAGCGGGATCTGCGGACCTTTGATGAATCGACCGTCCTGACGAATGACTACTTTCGCGGCGGGTGCGTCAACTGCCACACGTTCCGCAACAATCGCACCGATACGATGCTGGTCAGCACGCGAAGCGGTGACTACGGCAATTCCGCCGTCATTCTCAAGGATGGCAGGACCGAGAAGGTCGGCTCCACGTTCGGCTACGCCTCCTGGCACCCGAGTGGGAAGGTCCTCGTCTATACCAGCATGAAAGTGGCCCTGTTCCCCCACTCGGCGAGCGAGGAAGTCCGCGACGTGATCGATCTCGATTCGCTGCTGGCGTATTATGACACGGGATCGCGGAAGATCAAGACGGCGCCGGACCTCGCAAGGAAAGATCGCCTGGAGACGTACCCGACCTGGTCGCCCGACGGTCGCTTCTTGTACTTCTGCAGTGCGCCGCTGACCTGGACGGCGCGAAATGTAATCCCGGAACGATACGACGAGATCAAATATGACCTGGTCCGGATTCCCTATGATTCGGACCGGGACACATGGGGACAGGTCGAGACGGTTGTGGCAGCCCGCGAGATCGGCCGGAGTATTCTCTTGCCGCGGATCAGTCCGGACGGGCGATGGCTACTGCTGTCCCTATGCGACTACGGCTGTTTCCCCGCCTATCGGCAGAGCAGTGATCTGTATATGATCGACCTCGAAGCCGCCCGGCAGACCGGTCGCCATGAGGCTCGCCGCCTGGAGATCAACAGCGACGAGAGCGAGAGTTGGCACGGTTGGTCCTCGAACAGCCGGTGGATCGCGTTTAGCAGCAAGAGGGACGATGGCGTCTTCACTCGGACGTATATCAGCTACGTCGATCCCAACGGCACAGCCCACAAGCCGTTCATCCTGCCCCAGTGGGACCCGACGGACTACAACTCGTGTCTGTGGACGTACAGCGTTCCGGAGCTTGTGACAGAGCCCGTCCGCGTCGCCAAGGAATCTCTTGGCCGGGTTGTGCGAAGCTCTCGGAAGGTTTCCGTCGAGATGCCCATCACGATGGCCACGCCGAAAGCGGATACGGCCCCCCAGGGCACCACGCCCTACTTGGCCGGCCGCGAGTGACGAATGCTGATCAGCATCATTTGCCGATGCAGTAGAGCGTCTTCTCGGTCCGGATGAAGAGATTGCCCTGCGAGATTGCGGGACTGGCGCAGCAGGTCTCGCCCAGCTCATTCTCAGCCAGGGCTTTGAACTGCGGCCCTTCCTCAATGACGGTTGCCTTACCCTTCTCCGAGAGGAAGTAGACCTTGCCGTCGGCGTAGACCGGGGAGACGGAGAACTTGCCGCCGAGCCGCTCTCGCCAGAGGATCTTGCCGGTGGTCCCCTCGATGCAATTGACAATGCCTTCATCCGAGACTGAGTACAGGCGAGGCGAGACATAGAGCATCGATGGAACGTGGGGGACCCCCTCAGTCACTCGCCATGCGACGTGGGTCTGTGTGATGTCGCCGCGGCCGCCCAGCCGGACCGCAAGGATGGTCTCCTGGCGGAAACCGGACGCCGTGAACGCCATGCCGTCGCCGACCACGACGGAGGGCACTACGCCTTCGCCCGGGCTGGACACGGTCCAGAGCCGCTCACCCGTCTTGAGGTCGAATCCTTGCACGACGCTGCCGGCACTGCTGACGAGCTGGTCGCGGCCGTCCACGGTGGCGATTTGCGGCGTGGCGTGGGCGATCTGGGAACTGCCCCGACTGCCCTTCCACCGCACGGTTCCGGTGTCTTTGTCCAACGCCAGAATCACGGCCTTGTCCCACGGGATTTCCCAGCCCACCTTCTTTTCGGGCCCCGGGCTGCTCCAGTCGAATACGACGATGACGAGGTCCTCATAGAGCACAGGCGAGACAGCCAGTCCGTGCTGGCTGTAGTAATCGAAATCGCCGTTCGTCCAGACGACCGTTCCATCCATGTCCGCCGCCAGAATCCGCCCATCGCAGGCGATCATGTATACCCTTTGGCCGTCCGTGACCGGCGTAGAGGTAGCGTAGGAGTTGGGCCGTTGCTTGTATTTGGGTTCCTGTCGCGTGACCTCCCTGTCCCAGATGACTCCTCCCTCTTTGCGATCCAAGCGGATCAGATGGAGCGATTTGCCGCCGTCGGTTGCGGTTGTCACGAATATGCGGTTGCCGAATACGATGGGAGACGACCAGCCCTCGCCGGGGATGGGCGTTTTCCACCTGAGATTCGACGTGGCGCTCCACTGGGTTGGTATGTCCTTTTCCTGTGAGACGCCTTGCCGGCCCGGCCCACGAAAGCACGGCCAGTCTTCTGCCCAACCCGCGGATGCCATGACAAGGGAAATGACCAGAATCGACAGAATCAATCGTTTTCTCAGGACAACCATAGATTCGACCTCCACACCGGTATCACCGTCGCCCGTTTGGCCGCCCACGCGGAAACGAGACCCTCAGCATACCAAATTCGCAAGGAAACACACTATTTTTCTCGGGAGGCAAGTGTGGTAGAATCCCGTCACTGTGTTCAGTGCCGCACGTGGTGCACGAGTCAAGCTAAGACCGCTGTGAATGGAGATGACCACGATGTTCACCCGCTCCTGTCCGCTTCTTCTGTCAGTCATGTTGGTCATTGTGCTCGCATCTGAAACCCCCGGTGTTGCGCAATCGGGCGCCGACGCGAGGCGGCCGCGTGCATCCGTTTCCACGCAATCGCCGGAGGTGGCTATGGATGGGCGAGTGACCTTCCGGCTCCGGGCGTCCAAGGCCATGGAGGTTGTTGTTGCCGGCCAGTGGGGCGGCGACGCCGTGGCGATGACCCAAGGCGAGGGCGACGTGTGGAGCGCCACGGTGGGACCCATCGCGCCGGGCGTCTGGGAGTACAGCTTCCGCGTGGACGGCCTGCAGATGATCGACCCCGGCAATCCGGCGATCAAACCGATGCGCGAGCCGCGAACGAGCATTCTGCACATCCCCGGCCGGCCGCCGCTGCTGCACGACTTCCAGGATGTCCCTCACGGCGTCGTGCATAGTCACAGCTACTTCTCGAAGTCGCTCAACCGTCAGCGTGAGCTCGCCGTCTACACGCCGCCGGGGTACGACCAGCAGGCGGACGCCTGCTTCCCGACGCTCTATCTCCAGCACGGCAGCGGTGACAACCAAGCCACCTGGGTTGTCCATGGCAAGGCCCACTGGATTCTCGACAACCTGATCGCCCAAGACAAGGCCCGGCCTATGGTGGTGGTCACGATGGACGGCCACGCCGGCGACCGCTCGGTGTCGGGTCCGCAGGGCAATACGGGAGCCTTCGAGCGCGACCTGCTCCGGGACGTCATGCCTTTTGTCGAGGCCAACTACCGTGTGAAGACCGACGCCGCCGGTCGCTGCATCGCCGGTCTGAGCATGGGCGGCGGCCAGTCGCTCACGATCGGCCTGAACAATCTGGATCGGTTTGCCTGGGTCGCGGGTTTCAGTGCCTCGGCCCCATCTCGCGAAACTGTGGCCGATGCCCTGGACAACCCGGAGGCGACAAACCAGAAGCTCAAGCTGCTCTGGATCGCCTGCGGCAAGGATGATTTTCTGCTCAAGCGCAACGAGGACTTCATCGCGATGCTCAAGGACAGGAACATCCGGCACGAGTGGCATTTGACCGAGGGCAACCACAGTTGGCCCGTCTGGCGGGTTTACCTGGGCGAACTGGCGCCGAAGCTGTTCCAGTGACATGCGTCAGGCCCGGATTCAGGGCGTCACTTTCACGAGGCCCTCGCACCATTGCCGCAGATCCCAAGGCCCGACCTGGATGTCGGCTGTGACGACGCAGACCGAGCCGGCGGGCCGGGTCCCTACCTTCAGCCTGAAGGGAATCTCAACTTCTTGGCCGGGGCGGGTCGTGACAGACGCCTTGGCAGGCTCGACATCACAGCCATCCGGCGCGTTCAACGTCACGGTGAATGTGTTCCGCGTGGGGGAATGATTGAGGACCTTCACGGCCAGATCTGCCCACCGGCTCGCTCGGACCTCCTGTCCGTACGGATGGATACGGGCCCATTGCTCGTCTATTCCGTAGTTGGGTCCATCCCAAGGGAGAAGCTCTCGCAACAGCTCGCCTCGCTGCCTAAAGGTCTCCGCCATGTGTTCCACTTGGCCGGCGTCGAAACGGAAGGGTTCCAGGACGTGCTCGTTGATGAGCAGGGCATCGGCCGGGACTCGGTCCTGCAGAAGGTCGAGACAGTAGAGGTATCCTGTGCCCGGACCAAGCAGGTTGCGGTTCTGCAGGCAGTAGTCGTCGAGTCCCGACGGCGTGAACGAGTCGCCGATGAAGAAAATTCTTTCGCCTGCGTTTCTCTCGACCAGCAGGGCGTCGTGGTAAATGGTCTGGCCCGGAAAGTCGTAGAAGGTCAGCGTGAACTCCTTCCATGACATGCGGTGTCCGTCCGAGACGACCGTGAGCCGGTCAATCGCGTTGGCGGTCATCGCGGGCAATCGGTATGCCCCAGGCTGCCTGAGTACATCCTCCATGACCGGCGTGGCGTAGACCGGGCAGCGGTTCTCCCGTAGGAACTCGTTGATCTTCTCGGTGTGGTCGTCGTGATAGTGGGTGATGAACAAGCCGTCGATGGACGTGAGCCGGCCCTGGGTTCTGAGTCTTCCGAGTTCGTCCATGATGCTGCGCGACCCACAGTCGATAAGAAAGCCGGAGCGGTCGTGCGCCAGGACAAGCCGGCTGTTCTGAATGGGTACGATCCAGTCCGGCGGCGTCTTCTCGATGGTTGCGGCGTAGGGCATCCATTCAACGTGCCCCTGGCTGCCCAGCGCCCGTACGGCCAGGATGTCGTACTGATCGCGAAAATACCACCGGCCCGCACTGATCGACAGGTAGTTCTCGTAGGTCGCCCGGAGCCTGCGAATCAGCCGGTCGATAGTCGCGGCCGGCTCTCGGATGATCGGCCCGCGCGCCGGGACAAGGATATCCGGCTTCTGTTCGGCCACCTTCCGCAGGCTGGCGATGTGATCGCCGATCCTGCCGGCGTAGCCGTGGTATCCCCCAATGCGAGCCTGGGGCACGGCGTCCTGAAGACTGTAGAGGTCCAGCAGGCGGCCATCTCCGTAGATCAGATCGCCCACGAAGGCGTACTTGAGTCCATCGATCTCGACCAGATAGGAGACTGCCCCTTGCGTATACCCCGGCGTGTCCAGCACACGGACAGTCAGGTCCTGCCAGAGGATCTTGTCGCCTTCACGCACCGTCCGGCTCACTCGCATGGGCGAGACGAGCACGCGTGTGCTCTGTTGGGCGTAGTCGTGAAACCGCTTGTCCCAGAAGGCCGGCCAGAAGTCCTCAACCTTCGAGAACTGCTCGGCCTCGTCGGCAGGGACCACCGATTCGGCCCCGCCGTCCACGAGAGCCCGGCCCGCCCAGGCGACGTCCCGTCGGCTGTGCGTGAATAGCACCCTCTCGGCCGTTTTCCAGGACGAGTGTGGATCGCCGTACACGACCAGCCTGCGGCCACTCTGCTCGATGGATACGCCGTTGACCGCATCGCGGCTGACGGTCACATGAGGGCTTACTGCCTCTTCCGGGCCCGCCGGACAAAGGCCGGATGTTGTTACGATGAAAAGGCAACCCGCGAGGATCGAAGACAGGGCTTTCCCGATGAATTTGCCGACTCGCTGCGGTACGAACATGATTCGACTCCCAAATAGACGGCGGTCGAGGTCCTGACGCAGATAGTTTCAAGCATGAAGTCTCAAGTGTCAAGCGCTCACTCAACCGCTTCGAACACCCAACTTGACACTTCGAACTTGGAAGGCTCAGTCGTTGACCGATCCGGGCGTGGGGATGGTCGCGTGCCAGTTGTTCGGGTCATTGCCGTACCGGGATGGGAACAGGCGGTTCAAAGAAGGGCCTTCTCCATCCGCTGCAGCGGGCCACGGATCGATGTCGCCGGGGAATCCGTCCCCGTGCGAGCCATCGCTGTAGTTGACCTGATCTACTTCGATCCAATAGCGGACCCCTCTGTCGTCCACGTCGCCCGGCTTGAGCAATTGGAGTCTTTCCCCCTGGTTGGCGAGCCTGCCGGAACCCCAATCGAACACCTTAGCGCCGGCAGGCACACTGTAGCATTGCTGAACGGCCGCGAGATCCCTCACCAGGAGAACGTGCTCGCCGGGCTCGATTGTCACGGGCGCATCGGTCGGAAAGCGGAAGTCGATCCCCGAGTCATCCATCACCCGCCAGGGCTCCCCGGAAGCGAAATCAAAGAGGGCAACAGGCCCGCCGCTGATGTTCTGCAGTTCGACGTATTCTGCATCACCGTCCGCCGCCGGATGGTACATGATCTCGTCGATCACGACCGGCCCGACGAGTGGGTACGCGTTGGCCCGGCCGGGAGTCGCCTCGCGTACTGTGACGAAGCGGTAGGTCCCGGTGCTTGTGAGGTATCGGCCGAATGAGTAGCTGGTCTCCGATGCCCCGAACGGCTCCGTCACCAGGTAATCGGGGAAGACGGGGTCGTCGGCCGAGTACAGGTAGGCGGCCTCGCCATTCTCGCTGAAGGCGAATGGGGTTTGCGTGCCGGGATCGAAGGGATTGGCGAAATGGGTCGCTTCGTAGAGGACGACGTATCCGCATGGATCGACGATCGTCCCGGCGGGGATTTCATAGCGTAGAAGATCGCTCGCCGTGTCGCTGAGGAACCAGCCGCCGATGTTGATGGGAACGTTGCTGGGGTTATACAGTTCAATCCAGTCGGAGGCTTCCGCATGCGCATGGGCGAGGATTTCGTTGATCACGATGGGGCAGCCGGTCTGTTGCCAGTAGTCTGAAAACACGGCCAGGTCCCGACAGTCCACCCCTCCCGAGCGATTGAGGTCAGCCTGGGTTTGCAGTTGGGTTAGCCACTGCTGGGTGAACAGGAGCAGATCCGCCGCATCGACTCGGCAATCGCGGTTCAGATCGCCGGGCAGACAGTCCGCGTGCGCCGCGGCGCATAGAGCCCACAGGATGACGATCGATATGAGTCGGGTTCTCAGATTTCGCGTGTTCTGCATCTCAAAGTATTCCGCCGATCATTGCCCCAGCGACGGTGCCGCTGTTGATGGCGCCGCCAAGCGAGCCGAGTATTTCTACGCTATTTTAACAAATCTGGGCCTCCGGAGCAACCGTGGAATGACCTATGCCGCCCCAATCCACATGGCCGGTGTCCTGGGTGAGGGATGTGAGGAACCGAAGGAAGTGTTTTTTTCCTTTGAATCTCGCAGGCGTAGATGGGTAGAATGTCGCCCAGGTATGTCCCCCGCAACGTATTGGACGGGAGTTCTGGCTGGGAGTGCTCTGTGTCGGCGCCCGGCCGCCCTCTGTGAAAAAGTCTTGCAGTCGGTTGTCGCAATCAATAGAATCGGCGACTTTTCCGAGCGGCCCTGCTTAAGAAAGGATAAACAACGGCATGAGTCTTCAGACGTTTTTCAACCCGAAGTCGGTCGCGATCATCGGGGCCTCCCGCCAGAAGGGCAAGGTGGGGTACGAGATTCTGGTCAATCTGGTCGCGGGCGGCTACCCGGGAAAAATCTACCCCATCAACCCCAAAGCCGATGAGATTGATGGTCTGAAGGTCTATCCGGACCTTGTTTCGATTGGTGAGACGCCGGATTTGGTGATCGTTATCATACCGGCTCAGCTTGTCGCGGGCGTCTTGGAGGAGTGTGCGAAGGTGAAGGCCAAATCGGTCGTCATCATCACGGCCGGCTTCAAGGAAGTGGGCCCCGAGGGAAAGAAACTCGAGGAGGAGATCGTGCGAATCGCCCGGCGGGCGGGGATTCGGTTTGTGGGTCCCAACTGCCTCGGTCTTATCTCGCCGTCCCATAAACTCAATGCCAGCTTTGGCGGCGACCTGCCGGTTCCGGGCGGGATTGCCTACATCTCGCAGTCCGGCGCCTTGTTGGCGGCGATCCTGGACACCGCCAATGCGAACGGCATCGGGTTCAGCAGCCTGGTTAGCATCGGCAACAAGGCGGATATTGACGAGCTGGACCTGATTGAGGCGTTCGGCGCGCAGCGGGAAACCAAGGTCATTGCGGGCTATTTGGAGAATATCAAGGACGGCAACGCGTTTGTGCGAGAAGCGGAGCAGATCTCCAACAAGAAGCCGATTCTCCTGATGAAATCCGGCGGGACGGAAGCCGGGGCAAAGGCCGCCTCCTCGCACACCGGCAGTCTGGCCGGCGGCGAGGTGGCCTACGAATCGGCATTCAGCCGGGCGGGTGTCATTCGCTGCGATTCGATCAAGGAGCAGTTCGATTTCGCCCAGGCATTCGCGAACCAGCCGCTGCCCAAAGGGCCCAAAGTGGCGGTGATCACCAACGCAGGGGGTCCCGGCATCATGGCGGCCGACGCCATCGAGCAGAAGGGCCTGACCTTTGCCAAGCTCTCCGAGGAGACGAAGAAGAAGTTGGCCGAGAAACTGCCCGCTGCCGCGAACGTCCACAACCCGGTGGACGTGCTCGGCGATGCGCTGGCCGACCGGTACGAGTTCGCGATCGACATTGTCCTGGACGATCCAAATGTCGATAGCGCGATCGTATTGTTGACGCCTCAGGCAATGACGCAGAGCAAAGAGACGGCTGAGGCCCTCGTGAAGATCGCCAAGAAGAAGGGCAAGCCCGTTCTGGCTTGCTTCCTCGGTGCGGCCAAGGTGGAACCGGGCATCGAGGTCCTGCGAAAGGGCGGAATTCCGCAATATGACTGCCCGGAGAGCGCCGTGGCGACGCTCTACGTGATGTCGGAGTATGTGCGATGGCGGGGCCGGCCCAAGCGAGTGGTCCGGCTGTTCTCCGTTAACCGCCGAAGGGTCGAGAGCATTGTGGAGAGACACCTGCGGCAAGGATTGCTCGACATCGGTGAGGCCGAGGCCAAAGACATTATCGAGGCGTACGGCTTCGCCACTCCACGGGGATCGATCGCAACGACGGCCGACCAGGCGGCGAATATCGCCCAGCAACTCGGCTATCCGGTCGTGTTGAAGATCTGGTCGCCCGACATCCTGCACAAGTCCGACGTCGGCGGTGTGAAGGTGGGCCTCAGGAGCGAGCAGGAGGTGAAGGATGCCTTCGATCTGATGATGTACCGCATTCCCAAGAAGAAGCCCGATGCCCACATCCTCGGCGTGCTCGTGCAGGAAATGGTTCGCACCAGCGGCAAGGAAGTGATCATCGGGATGCATCGGGACCCGCACTTCGGCCCGCTCATGATGTTCGGCATGGGCGGCATCCTGGTTGAAGTCCTCAAAGACGTTTCCTTCTACTTGGCGCCTCTGACTGCCGAGGAGGCCAAGCAGATGCTCGTGAACACGAAAACATATCATATCCTGAAAGGGGTGCGAGGCCAGGAGGGTGTGGATCTGGAGGCGATTGCCGAGGGACTTCAAAGGGTCTCCCAATTGGTGACGGAATTCCCTGAGATCAAAGAAATGGATATCAACCCGTACGTCGTAGGCGCGCCCGGCACGACCTCGATTGCCGTGGACGCCCGCATCAGCTTAGAGAAGAAATGACATGCAAGAATTCGACTGGAAACTGAAGTACAAAGACAAGATCAAGACCGCCGCGGCGGCCATGAAGCTCATCAAATCGGGCCACAGCATCTTTATCGGGACCGGCTGTGGTCAGCCGCAGCACCTTGTCGAAGCCTTGGTGGAGTACTCTGACCACATTTACGACGCCTACATTGTGCACCTGCTGACGATGGGCGAGGCGCCCTACATCCACGAGAAATACCGCGAGAAATTCAAGATGAACAGCTTCTTCATCGCGGAGAACGTGCGCGACGCCCTGGAGAAGGGGATCGGGGATTACACGCCGATTTTCCTGTCCGAGATTCCGATGGAATTCGAGACGGGGCGCATCCCGGTCGATGTGGCGCTGATCTCGGTGACGCCGCCGGACGTCAACGGCTTGTGCAGCCTGGGGGTGTCGGTGGATATCGTCCAGGCCGCTGCGGCGAATGCCCGCTACGTGATTGCACAGGTCAACAGCCACATGCCGCGTACGCACGGCAACAGCTTCCTGCATGTCAATACGATCGATGTGCTTGTGCCGCACGACGAGCCCATGATCGAGATCCCGATCCCCGAGCCCGATGAGACGCTGCGCCGGATCGGCCAGAATCTCGCCCACCTCGTCGAGGATGGCAGCACGATCGAGTGCGGGATCGGGCGGATTCCCCAGGCGTTGGCGGAGTACCTCGTCTACAAAAAGGACCTGGGCATCCACACGGAGATGTTCAGCGACTGGATCATCGACCTGATCGACTGCGGCGCAATCACGTGCGCTAAGAAATCGCTCAATCGCGGCAAGGTCGTCGCGAGCTTCTGCATGGGCACGCAGAAGCTTTACGACTACATCAACAATAACCCGTTCTTCGAGTTCTACCCCACGGAATACGTCAACGATATGAACATCGTCGCGCAGCACGACAAGATGGTTGCGATCAACGTCGGTCTGGAGATCGACCTGACGGGCCAGGTTTGTGCGGACTCGCTCGGGTACAAGTTCTACAGCGGCATTGGGGGCCAGGTGGACTTCAATCGCGGGGCCGCGAGGAGCAGGGGAGGCAAAGCCATAATTGCGATGCCTTCCACGGCGAGGGATGGGCAGGTGTCCAGAATCGTTCCGCACCTGACCGAGGGGGCGGGCGTTGTGACCACGCGAGGCGATGTCCACTATGTCGTGACCGAGTACGGCACGGCCTATCTGCACGGCAAGAGCATTCGCCAGCGCGTCCTCGACCTGATCAACATCGCTCATCCGAAGTTTCGCAAGGGGCTGATGCAGGCCGCCAAAGCCAGGAACTACATCTATCAGGACCAGATCGAGCTGTCATGGGACCAGGTGAACTACCCCGAGGAACTCGAGCACTACGCCACACTGCGCGACGGGACGGAGATCTTCTTCAGGCCGATCAAGCCGGTGGATGAGCCGGCGTTGTCCGAAATGCTGTATTCCCTGAGCGAGCAGTCGGTGCGCACCCGCTACATGACGCAGACGATGGCGTTTCCTCACAAGGACGTGCAGCAACTGACGAACATCGACTACCGGCACGACCTGGCGATTGTGGGCGTGGTTCCCGGGCCTGGCGGCGAAGACATCGTGGCCATCGCCCAGTACTACCTCGATCCTAAAACTCTGGCGGCCGAAGTGGCCTTCCTTGTCCAGGACGAGTGGCAGGCCAAGGGCATGGGCACGTTCCTGCTCGACTACATCACGCAGGTGGCCCGGCAACGGGGCGTGAAGCGATTCTACGCGAAGGTGATGGCCGAAAACCGCGCGATGCTGGCGGTTTTCCAGAACTCAGGGTATCGGGTCAATGTCGAATTCGACGGCGACGTCTACAACATCTCCTACGATATAACCAAGAAAGACGAGTAGCATGGCCATTTGGGCCGTGTCTTCATGGGCTGCAAGCCCATGCTACGTGTTCAGAATCGAGGCGACGTTGTCCGCGAGAAGGGCCGTATTTGTTCACTCGGAAGAGATCGAGAAATACCGCTACCCCGAAGACTGCCCATTCAAGACGGAACGAGCCGGCCGCACCCGGCGGACCCTGTACACCATGGGGTTGCTCTGGGGTGAGACTACCCGTGAGGTGCCCCCGGCGCCTGCACCACGACCGGTCCTGAAGAAGTTTCATTCGGCTCGGTACCTCCACGCTCTCAGGAGCGCCCAGGACGGCAAATGGGAGTTGGACGCGCTGCAGATGGGTATCGGAACGCCCGACTGCCCGATTTTCAAAGGGATGTACGATTATGCCGTGCTCGCGGCCGGGGGGACGCTCGTCGGCGCCGAGATGATCCTTTCCGGCGAGGCGGACATTGTGTTCAACCCGTCCGGCGGCTACCATCACGCCTTCCCGGAGAAAGCGGCGGGATTCTGCTATATCAACGATAATGCCCTGGCCTGTGCGGTTCTGGCCGAGGCGGGCAAGCGAGTCCTCTATCTCGATGTGGATGTGCACAACGGCGATGGAGTGGCCTTCGGTTTCTACAACCGCTCCGATGTGATGACGATCTCGCTTCACGAGAACCCCAAGACGCTGTTTCCCGGGACCGGTTTCGAAGAGGAAATCGGCGAGGGGCCGGGCCGGGGCTACTGCGTGAATCTCCCGCTGCCGGTCGGGACTTTCGACCAGGCGTACCTCCATGCGTTCGAGGCAGTTGTTCCGCCCCTGATCGGAGCATACAATCCCGATGTGATCGTCTTTGAACTCGGCGCCGACACCCTTGCCGGCGACCCGTTGGCCCATCTGCAACTGACGAACAACGTCTATGTCGAGGTCATCAACCATCTGTTGCGGCTGAACAAGCCAATCCTGGCGACCGGGGGGGGCGGATACCATCTGGAAAACACCGTACGCGCGTGGGCGCTGGCTTGGACGATTTTCTCGGGCCAGGACTTGGCGGAGGGTATGGACGCCGCCATCGGCGGGATTATGCTCCAAAGCATGGACTGGCAGGGGGGATTCCGCGACCGTGAGTTGCCGGTGACCAATCAGCAGCGAGAAATGGTCCTGCCGGCCCTGCAGGCGTCTATTGAGACGATCAGAGCGAGAGTCTTCCCGATCCACGGCCTGTAAAGGCCGCCAAAACACAGACAGCGTACAGAACAGTCGGTTCCATACGCTGTCTTCAATGTGAGTGTACGTTCTGGCAGTCCGCTCAAGCCGCCGATGGCTTGGCGGTCAAAGGTTTGGTGCAACGGCCGGTTCGCCCGTCACGGGTTTCAACTGCGTTGAGACGCCCGCGAGAACCAGACACGCGATGCCGGCAGGGATGAAGGCCCAGAACCACGCCTGCTGCGCGCCCATGGCACCGCCCAGGTATGGGCCGGCTATCCCGCCGACGCCGTAGGCGAGGAAGACGTAGGGGTAGTTCACCCCGACAGTTTTATTGCCGAAGAGATCGGCGGTTGCCGCCGGGAACAGGGCGAAGTTGCCCCCGAAGTTGAAGCCGACCATGGCGGCGGCCAGATACAGTCCCCATTCGTGGCCCGCAACGAAGTAGAAGGCGATCATGGTCACGCCCTGCAGCGCACTCATCAGGACGATCGAGTTCTTACGGCCGAGCTTATCGGAGATGGTTCCCCAGATGATGCGTCCCAAGGCGTTCAAGAGGGCGAGGAACAGCCCCATGGCTGTGCCGGTAATGACCGTAGCTTTCGCACCTTCGATGCCATTCGCCTTGAGAGCATCCGCACCGAACAGCGCGATCACGCCGATCACCATCAACCCCGCCATCGCGCCGACGGTGAACGTAAGGAACAGGATCCAGTATTGAACGGTCCTGACCATCTGGCCCACGCTAAAACTCGCTCCGCCGCTGCTGGCGGCGCCGGTCGCCGGGGGCGTCCAGCCGGCCGGCAGCCAACCTTCGGGAGGATTCACCAGTACAATCGAGCCAAGCGTCACGACGACCGCGAATATCGCGCCGTACAGCATGAAGACTTGGTTTGGAGTCCAGCCCATGCCGAACAGGCCCGTCCACCCAGGCGTCAGGTCAACCGGTCCGAACTTGAATCCGCCCGTTAGCTTCACCCAGATCAGCGCTCCGAATCCGAATCCTGCGACTGCCAGGCCGGTGATCATTCCCTTCTTGTCCGGGAACCACTTGACCAGGGCTGCGATGGGGCAGACATAGCCCAACCCAATTCCGGCGCCGCCGAGGAGCCCGACGCCGATCAGAATGCCGGAGAAACTGGTCCCCGAGAGACCCGCAATGATGTATCCCAGGCCCAGGACGATTCCGCCCACGATGGCAACCCGTCGCGGTCCCGCCTTCTTCTGCCACTGGCCGGCAGCCAAAGCCATGACGACGGCGAATGTGGCCAGGCCGAGAGAGAAGATGATTTGCGTCTGGGGTTTGGTGAAACCATAGGGTTCGGCCGTGAGCTTCGTGGTGAACGCGGACCACGCGTAGATTGCCCCAAGGCAAAGCTGCACGAGGATTCCGCCAACCACGACAAGCCAGCGGTTCATGACTTTTCCTTCGGGCATGATTTCTCCTTCTGAAAGAAAGCCAGATGCACGATAGGCCGTGCACCCGGCTGAATTACCGGATGAGAGAGGCTATTTCCCCCGGCCCTTGACCAGGACTTCGACAACGTGTGGATCGGCCAGGGTAGTGATGTCGCCGAGGTTGTCGGTGCTGTTCTCGGCGATCTTGCGGAGGATGCGTCGCATGATTTTGCCGGAACGGGTCTTCGGCAGCGCCGGCGCGAACTGGATCACGTCGGGCGCCGCGATCGGCCCGATCTCCTTGCGGACGTGCATGACGAGCTCTTTCTTGAGGTCGTCGCTCTCGTGGATGCCCTCCTTGAGGGTGACGAAGGCATACAGGGCCTGTCCCTTGATTTCGTGCGGCATAGGCGTTACGGCGGCCTCGGCAACCTTGGCATGGCTGACCAAGGCGCTCTCGACCTCGGCGGTGCCGATGCGGTGGCCGGAGACGTTGACCACGTCGTCGATTCGGCCCATCAGCCAGTAATCGCCGTCTTGATCGACGCGGCAGCCGTCGCCCGTGAAATACTGATCCGGGAACATCGTGAAGTAGGTGTCGATGAAACGGTCGTGGTCGCCCCACATGGTTCGCATCATGCCCGGCCAGGGCTTGCGGATGCAGAGCTTGCCGCCCTCGTTGGGGCCACACTCGCTGGCATCATCCCGCAGGATGACCGGATCGACGCCGAAGAACGGCTTAGTGGCGCTGCCCGGCTTGAGTGTGAAGGCGCCCGGCAGCGGCGTGATCAGGATGCCGCCGGTTTCCGTCTGCCACCAGGTATCGACGATCGGACACCGCTCGTGGCCGATGTTCTTGTGGTACCACATCCAAGCCTCCGGGTTGATCGGCTCGCCGACCGTACCCAGGACCCGCATCGTATCGAGCTTGTACTTGGCGGGCCATTCCTCGCCCAGGCGCATGAGCGAGCGAATTGCCGTGGGCGCCGTGTAGAAGACCGTTACACCGAACTTATCGCAGACCTGCCAGAAGCGGCCGGCGTCCGGATACGTGGGGATGCCTTCGAACATCAGGCTGGTGGCCCCGTTGGCCAGAGGGCCATAGACGATGTAGCTATGTCCGGTCACCCAGCCGATGTCGGCCGTGCACCAGTACACGTCGTCATCATGGATATCGAAGATGACCTTGTGGCTGAGGGCGACGTGCAGCAGATAGCCGGCGGTCGTATGGACGACGCCCTTGGGCTTGCCGGTGGAGCCGGAGGTGTAGAGGATGAACAGCGGGTCCTCGGCGTTTATCTTCTCGGCCTCGCATTTGTCGCTGGCCTTGGCCATCTCGTCCTCGTACCAGGTGTCGCGGCCCGGTTGCATGTTGCACGGATCATCCGCCGCCTTGATCACGATCACGCTCTCGATCGTGGGGGTCTTCTTCAAGGCTTCGTCGGCAATGGCCTTGAGCGGGATGTGCTTGCCGCCGCGGAGCGAAACGTTGGCGGTGATCAGCATCTTGCAGTCGGAGTCGTTGACGCGGCCCTCGATTGCATCGGCGCTGAAGCCGCCGAAGATGATGGAGTGGATCGCCCCGATGCGGGTGCAGGCGAGCATCGCGATCGGAAGCTCGGGGACCATGGGCATATAAATCGCCACGCGGTCACCCTTGCGGATTCCCTTGGACTTCAGGACGTTGGCGAACTTGCAGACTTCCTTGTGCAGTTGCTCGTAGGTGTACTTCCTGACGGCCGAATCGATCTCCCCCTGCCAGATCAGCGCTGTCTTCTTGGCGACCGGCGTGCCGAGGTGGCGGTCCAGACAGTTGTAGGAGACGTTGATCTGCCCGTCGGCAAACCAGGTATGCTCGATCTTGCGAGCGGCGGTGTCCCAGGTGTACCGCAGACTCTCGGTTGGCTGTCTGAACCAAGTCAGGGTCTTGGCCTGCTCGAGCCAGAATCCGTCGGGATCATTGATCGACCGATCCCACATCTTCTGATATTGCTCCACGCTGGATACATGAGCATGCTTGCGGACGTGCTCAGGCGGCGCAAACGTCCGCGTCTCGGTCATTAGCGAGCTAATCGCTTTCTCTGGTGCCATAGCGGTCTCCTTGTGTGATAAATACGTTCGCCTCCGCGGACATCCCGGGTGCTCTCAGCGGCACTCTTCTGTCAAAACCGCCGGACACACGGCATCACGGGGATACCAGAGAGGCATACAATATAAACCCTACTTTATAAAGTTCGCTCGGTGCGTTGTCAAAGAAAAAAATGGGGCGTCTGCGGAAATGCCGTGGTTCAGCGGCGGAGGGTCACCACATGCGGGCAGGACATGTTGACCGGCGGGCGATCTCCGTGATGTGGGGGCATCCTCGCCGGGGTCACCTGCCGCGGCGGGTGGAGCACGCCGGAAGCTGGTTGAGACTCCAGTAGTCCTGGATGGTCCTGATGGTCTCCATGAGACCTGCGTAGTCGGGCGATTTCACCATGTATCCGGCGACGCCCAGATCGAAGCTGCTGTAGATGTCCTGGGACTCTCCGGAGGCCGTCAATGCGACGATGGGAATGTCTCTCAGGCACGGATCGCTTTTGACGATCCGGAGAAGCGTGAAGCCGTTCATGCCGGGCAAGTTCAGATCGAGCAGGATCAATGTGGGCCTGTTGTTTTCCGGTGAACGCAAAAACGCCAGGGCCTCCTGTACGGAGCGGACGTGGATCACGGTGTCCCCTGCGTTCGAGTCACGGACGGCCCGCTTGATCGCCAGGGCGTCAACAAGGTCGTCCTCAACCAACAGTATGGGTTTGGCACAAAGCATCGGCGTCCTCCATCTTCTCCTGGGGAAGCTCGCTCAGCGTCCAGTACATGTCGATGGTCTGGATCGCCTCCACGAACTTCCTGTAATCGACGGGTTTGATGATGTAGCCGGCTACGCTGAGCCGGAAACTCTCCACGACGTCTCGTTCCTCGCTGGACGTGGTCAGGACGATGACGGGGATCTTCCTGAGTACGGGATCTGCCTTGGCGACTTTCAGGAACTCGGCGCCATTCATCTTGGGCATGTTCAGGTCCAGGAGGATGACGCACGGCTTGTCATTCGCCTCATCCTGGAGGTAGGCCAGCGCTTCCTCGCCGTTGATGGTGTGTTTCAGCGGGTTGGCCACCTTCAGGTCCCGAAACGCCCTTCGCACCGTCATCGCGTCGATACTGTCATCTTCAACAAGCAGCACTGGTCTGGAGTTTCTCATTCTGCAATTCTCCCCGTATTTTCTGAGGCAGTGTGAAAAAGAAGGTGCTTCCCCGGCCGAGCTCGGACTCAACCCAGACTCTCCCGCCATTTGTTTCGACAATCTTTTTGACGAGCGTCAGTCCGATGCCTGTGCTCTCATAGGCATCCCGAGGGGACAGTGTCTGGAACAATTGGAAGATTCGCTCGTGATACTTCTCGTCGATCCCGGGTCCGTTGTCTGCGACGCTGAAGGTCCACCATTCGTCGTCGCTGGTGCAACCGATGGTGATGGACCCGCGAGGCTTGTCCATGTACTTGACCGCGTTGCTGATCAAGTTCTGGAAAAGCTGAGTGACCCGAGTCCGTTCGCACTCCACGACGGGCAGTTCATCCCGGACCGTGATCTCGATGTGTTCCGGGGCAGCCAGCAGGTCTATGACCTGCGGCACCAATTCGTTGAGGTCCACTTGCGTGATCTCTTCCGTGATCCGTCCAATCCTTGAATACTGAAGGATTCCGTCGATCAGGCCGTGCATTCTGTCGACACGGTTGAGCAGCAGGGACAATTGCTCTTTTGCCTCTACGTCGAGCCGGTCGGCGCAGTCGGCGGCAATCCAGCCGGCCAGCGTCTTGATGCCTCGCAGGGGCGCCTTCAAATCGTGCGACACGACATAGGCGAAGTCGTTCAACTCCTTGTTGACTCTCACGAATTGGCGATTGGCATCCTTCAACTGTTGCACGAGCCGGACCTGGGCGGTGATGTCCCGGAAGCTCCACACGCGGCCCACAATCTCGTCTTCCAGAAGCTGCGGTTTGGAGTACCTGTCGAACACCCGTCCATCCTTGAAGTGGATGATATCGTTGCTGTCGATCGCCGGGTCATTGTAGAGTTGTTGGACTTTGACCAGGAATGCCTGGGGATCCTGCAACTGGTCCAGCACAAAGGACAACAGCCGCTCGTCTTGGCCCGACTCAAGGATCGCGTCGGGGATTCGCCACATGGCCGCGAACTGCTTGTTGAAGCCTTTGACGTGCCCGGACCGGTCGACCACCAGGATCCCGTCGGCAGTCGATTCCAACGTGGCCGTCAAAAGGGAGAGGGACTGCCTCAACTCGTGGTCGGCAGCCTTGCGTTCTCCGATCTCTTCGCGCAGTCTGTCATTGATTTCGGTGAGTTCCTGAGAGCTGATATCCAACGAACGCTCGATCAGACGCCGGTCGGCGTCAAAGCCGTCGTAGGCATCACTGATGGCCGTGAACAGAGACTGTAATTCCGCCGGGGCAGCGTCTGTGCTCCCGAGGTGTTTCTCTATCTGTCGCTGCAACAGTCTGTTCATGACCGGCACGGTTGCTCCGAGAACGTCGTGATCGTCATGGTTTGATTGTGCAGCTCGGCTTGCTTGCGGTCGAGTCCGACGGGACAGATCTCCCCGTAGGAATAAAAGCCCGTCATTGCCGTGGTCGCGCCGAGCGCATTGCGAACGCTCTCCACCTCTTCATCCACTCGCTGCTTCAAGACCAGCTTTCGGCCTACGCAACTGATGAGCAGGGCCAGATCGGGGGCCGGCGAGCCGTTATCGTGGGTTTGCCTGGCCGAGTCGGCAGCGCCGTCCACAAGGCATTCGAGACTGGCTCTCATCAGGCGAGCGAGACTGCCTTCCGGGACATCTCCGGCGAAGGTCATGCTGCCCTCGTCTTCGTTGACCGCCAGGATCGTGCGAACAAGACGCTCCTGCCTGTCGTCGAGCGCCAGGCTCAAAGGAAACAGAAGTCCCGTCGCAGGCAAACCGTCAGCCTGATCGCCCAGGTACTTCTTATAGAGCTGCAGAATCGACCGGCCGTCCAACTCATAGACGACGTTCGCCTTCGATTTTGTAACCAGACGATCCGGCCCAAACGAGTCCCAACCACCACGCGACCCATAACGGACCTTGAGGGCCTTCCCGTAGAAGCCAATCGCGACGATGGTCTTCTTGTCGGAGATTGTATCCAGGAACACGGCCGTTTCTTTGAACCGGCCCTGGTCTCCTGCCAGGCCGCCCGTCACCGCCACGTCCGGTGGCAGTTTGCTCTGGAGACCCTGGGCGAGGGCGCTTCCATTCACATTCAGACCATCCGATAGGACAAAAACATGAGCCAGACCATCGTGACTGAGTGTATCGGCCAGCCGGACCCCGGCGTTGTAGCTGTCTTCCATGTTGTTCACGACCGTCTGGGCGAATTGCAGTTGGGTGTTCTCAAAAGACACCCCCGTGACTGTGAGCGAGTCGTCACAGACCCGATCTCCAAGGATCTCGCCGGCCGTCGAGCAGCCGACGATCCGCGCTACAGGAAACAGTTCACGGATCTCCTCGATGCACCTGTTTCGTTTGAGGATGTTGAGGTCACCGAACACGAGGGCCAATTGAGCCTGATGACTTGTTCCATTTGGTGAAACAAGCTGCCAGCCGCTTTGGGTGGTCCACTGTTTCTGTGCGATTCTCATGCTGTCCTCCCGCTCTGAACTGTGGTCCGGCCGGAGCGAGGGTATTTCCGACGCAACAGCAGGACGTATGTTGCTCGGATATCGACAGGGATTGGAGGCGACTGGAGGGAATCCCCCGCTCATGTGTGGAGAATTCCAGATCGAGGCGGCGCAGACCACGGTTCCGGCAGTCCGTCTCACAACGGACGGTGGTCCCGTAGGGGCACGACCGTCTGTTTCCGGCCGGATTAGAGGACCCACACGCTATGAGCGGCAGCGGCACGCGTCATGACGGGCTCGCTTTGCCGACCCGCGTCGGCAAGCCCGTCTACTACACAATGCTGTGTTTCAGGACGTTGGAATCCAGGAGACATGCGTCGTATCCGGCCGCACGGACGACACATGCGCAATAGCGGACGACCTCAGATTGATTGTCTGATGGGAGCCGGTGGGTCAGTCTCTTGAGGCAGCGTGGCTACCCCTTTTGCGTTATTGTAGTGAGTCAGCAGGTATGTCTTGTCCGGCCCGCCGAGGTGTTCCCAGGGCAGTACGGCGTCCGTCGCAAAGGATTGCTGTGCGGCTGCTTCAAGGTCGATCCCGGCTTGGGCGAAGGCCTCTCGCCAGATTGCGTAGTTGAAGCAATCGTCCCAGAGGTCGAACCGCGCGCCAAGCCGCCAGGCCGCCTCGATGGTATCCGCACATCGCCTGTCGCCTCGGCCCATCGCTGCTTCCAGAATGCTCTGGTTGATCTCGTGGAATTTGAAGACAAGGAACTTCGCCCGCAACCGCAGTTTTTCGTCGATGATGATTCGTCTGGCCTGTTCGAAGTATTCACGCGGTCTCTGCGGCAACCAGCCGAAGGGCGTGTGCGGCTTCGGCACGAACCAACTGACGGCGATATTGATGCTGCCTGTTTTTCCGTCCACACGCCGACGCAGGGTCGCCAGGCGGTGGCATAGGCCGACGATGTCCTTGACGTCGTCGAGCGTCTCGCCGGGCAGGCCCACCATGAAATAGAGTTTGAGCTTTTCCCAGCCCGCCCTGTATGCCTCCTCGACGGCAGCAAACAGGTCGCTGTCCTTCAGGGGCTTGTTGATGATCTGCCGAAGCCTTTCGCCGGCGGCTTCCACAGCGATGGTCAACCCGCTCTTACGCACCGATGTGAACAGTCTCGGCACCAGGTGCAACTGCTGGTCCACGCGAAGACTTGGGATTGAGAGCCCGACGTGCCTGCCTTCGAAGTACTCCTGCAACCGGGCCACGAGTTCCTCTAACTGCGGGTAGTCCGCTGTGGACAGACTCAGTAGGCTCACGGTATCGAAGCCGCTCGCGTGATAGGCGGTTTGGGCCAGTTCGAGGACTCTCTCGACGCTGCGGCTGCGAATGGGCCGTCGGCAGTAGCTGGCCTGGCAGAACCGGCACCGGCCCGGGCAGCCCCGCATGATCTCGATGCTGACCCGCTCGTGAACCGCCTCGACGAATGGGACAATCGGTCGCGCCGGCGCCGGCGCGTTCTCGAAGTCCTCCACGACTGCGTTTGTGAACCGGGTGCGCAGGCCGGGCTCGGTCGCTCGGAAAGACGTGGGCCGCGTGCCGTCGTACTTGAACTCGTAGAACTGCGGGACATAGGCCCACTCGAACCGCCGGGCGGCCTCCAGGAGGGTCCGGCGTTTGTCCCAGCCTGTCGCCTTGGCCTCAAGCAGCAGGTCCACAAGCTCCGTGACAGCCTGTTCCCCATCGCCGAGGACGAACAGATCGATGAACTCGGCCATCGGCTCGCAGCAGTTCGCCATGCCGCCGCCGGCGATGACCAGGGGATCTTCGTCCCTCCGGTGGTTCCGGCGGACGTTCAGCCCCGCCAGGTCGAGAATGTTCAGGACACTCGTATAGCACAGCTCGTTCGTCAGGCCGAAACCGATCACGTCGAACCCGCCGAGGGCGGCCTTGGACTCCAGGCTGAACAGCGGGATCTGCTTGCGTCGCAGAATCTCTTCCGCATCCGTCCACGGCGCGAACACCCGTTCGGCGGCGACGCCATCCATTTCATTGAGGATGTGATAAAGGATGGGCATGCCCGTGTTGGACATGCCGATCTCGTAGACGTCGGGGAAACACAGGGCGACCCTCAACCGGCATCGGCTCAGGTCCTTGCGGACCTGGTTGACTTCGCCGCCGATGTAGCGGGCAGGCCTCCGCACGAAGGGCAGGAGTTCCCGCTCGACGCGAGGCGCGATGATCTCTATGGGGTTGTCTTTCATGGAACCATTATACATTTGTGATTTACGATTTGCGATTTGCGATTTACGATAGAAGCTGGTTTGGTGGGAGAAGCCCCAAAAACAGATAGTGAACTGTAAATCGTCGATTGAGCAGGAATTTGATGAGAAAGGCGCATCTTCTTGTGGCGGTCGCCGCCGGGCTGGCCCTTGTTTTGGGCCTTCTGTATTTGACGGTCATCGGACGCAGTCCGGTCCAGGTCGATAGCGGTCCCCGATTGGTGATGGGCACGTTCTCCCGCGTGGTGGCGATCGCTCGAAGCGAACGGACGGCCCATGCCTGCATCAAAGCGGCGTTCGAGTTGCAGGACCGCGTCGAATCCCTGATGAGCTATCATCGCGAGGATTCTGAGTTGAGCCAGGTCAACCTTCATGCGGCCCAGGGCCCCGTCCCGGTGAATCCGATGACGTTCGAGGTTCTCCGCCAGGCGATCCACTTCAGCGAGGTTTCGCAAGGGACGTTCGATGTGACGGTGGGACCCTTGGTGGACCTCTGGCGAGCGGCGGGGCAGGCGAACGAACTCCCGAGCGAGGAGGCCCTTGCCGAGGTCCGCCGGAAGGTTGGGTTCGAGAAGCTGGTCCTGGATGACAAGGCGATGACGGTCCGCTTCGCTGAAGCAGGGATGAAGATCGACCTGGGTGGAATCGCCAAAGGCTACGCGGTGGACAAGGCGGTCGAGGCAATGAAAAAGCGGGGTGCCCTGGGCGGCATGGTGGACCTCGGCGGCAACATCCGCTGTTTCGGCCGGGCCCCACGCGGGCAGGAAAAATGGCGAATCGGCCTGCAGGACCCGAACGTGGCCCCGGGTGACCTCACCGCTTCAAGGTACCTGCTGGTTCTGGAGATCGCCGACGCGAGCGTCGCCACGAGCGGCGATTATCGGCGGTTCGCCCTCGTCAAGGGCCGCAGGCAGAGTCACATCCTGGACACTCACAGCGGCAGAAGCGCCGCCAAGCTGGTCAGCGACACGATCATCGCTCCGAACGCGACGTCCGCCGACGCCTTGTCCACCGCCGTAAATATCCTGGGACCCGACGCCGGCCTGGCCTTGATCGAGCGTCTGCCTGGGATCGAGGCGATCCTCATTCCCGCCGGGCATGAAACCTCGCTTATCTACAGCAGCGGGGCCCGTGCGTATGTCCGTAAATAGTCAATCGCAGGTTATCAATTGCAGAGGGAACCATGACTTTGTTGAAATCGCTTGCGACACCGGTGGTCTGGGTGCTGCTGCTGACGGCGGCGGGCCTGATTCTGACTCGTTTCAGTCACGGCAAGAGACGCTCCAGGATCGGGTGGTGCTCTGTGCTGGCCGGCATGTTGGTCCTGCTGGTCTTCAGTCTGGACCCGGTGGCGAATCTGCTGACGTATTCACTGGAGTGTCGTTACCCAGCCCCTGCTCCCGAAGTGCTGAAGACGCTCGACGTGGTCGTGATTCTCGGTGGCGGCACCTACCCGTCGGGTCATCTGCGGCGGGAGGCAGAGTTGTCGCGCCTTGCCTTCCCCAGGCTCTATCACGGCGTGGAGTACTTCAAGAACAGCAGCGCCCAAGTGATCGCGTTTTGCGGCGGACCGTCAAGGCCCGGCGCCGAGAACGAGGCCGATGTCATGCAGGCGATGGCAGTGGCCATGGGTGTGCCGAAGGACCGAACGGTGGTCGAGCCCTATTCGGCCAACACGATGATGAACGCCGCCGGCCTGGCCGAGATCCTGCCCAAGAGCGAAGGCAGGCGAATCGGCGTGGTGACTTCGGCCGTGCACATGATGCGATCCAAATGGGTTTTCGGTCGGGTCTTCCCCCGCGACACGATTGTGCCCATGCCCGTGTATTTCATGTACGATCCCAACCCCAAGATCATCGGGAAGATCACGCCCAAGGTGAACCACCTCGAAAAGAGCACGATGGCCCTGCACGAGTGGATCGGCATCCTGTGGTACGCCGTGCGGTATTAGTTGCGGCTGTTTCAGCGGCTCGGCGGCGGGCAAAATCAGCTACTTGACCTTGATCCGTGCAATCTTGAGTATGCTCGTCAGTGCGGCGGCCTACGCCGGGCTCATTCTCCAGCAGCCCAGACGATGGCAGATGCTCGCTGCGGCACAGCCGGAGCAGGCGGAGGGGCAGCCTCAGCCCAGCGGCGAACTGCTGTCGGCCCGAGAGTAGCGCCGGGGGGGACTGGAATCTACTACTCGCGATTGAGAAACCGCGACGGGGCGCGGGCGCAGACGGCGGATTGCCGCCGTCCCGGAATGACAAGAGGGTGGTTATCAGACGTATGCGTGTGCGGTCAAAGGGGCGGTTGTGGGCAAGCGGGGGGCGACGAGTGTCGATATAATGGGAGTATGCCCAGAGGTGGTGCCCATTTTTCTTCTGAGGAGCTGGTGCGGGTCCTGAGCCGGTATGACATCGGGATCGTGCATCAAGTCCGGCCTCTGTCGGTGGGTAATAGTCGGGCCCCGAAAGTGGTGGTCGCCGCCGAGAAGGGGACCTATCTGCTCAAGCGCCGGCCCCGCGGTCGGGACGATGTGGAGCGGGTCGGCCTCGCCCACGCCGTGCAGAAGCAGCTTGCCGCCCGATCATTCCCGGTGACGAGCCTGCTGGCGACGGTCAACGAAGGGACCACCGCCCTGAATGTGGACAATCACATCTATGAGTTTTTCCGGTACGTGGAGGGCTCGCGATACGACGGCTCGGCCGAGGCGACCCGCGAGGCCGGCCGACAACTGGCGCTGTTCCACAAACACCTGGCCGACTTCAAGGGACACGATGAGCCTTCGCCATTGTGCTTCCACGACGCGGTTCTCGTCCGGCGGCACTTGAGGCTGATCAGCGCGGACAAGCGGACGGAAGCCGCCCGGAGGATGCACGCGGTTGCCGATGAGTTGCTGTTGAGGTACGAGAAGTCGTGCGTGCGTGTGAACCAACTCGGTTTTCCATCCTGGAAGAGGCAGGTCGTACACGGTGATTGGCACCCTGGGAACCTCCTGTTCGAGGGCCACAAGGTAGCCGCCGTGGTTGATTTCGACTCGATCCGCTATGCGCCTGCGGTGACGGACCTGGCCAATGGCATGCTGCAATTCTCGATCGTGGGCGACCGGCCGGACCCGACCCAGTGGTCCGCCCATTTCGACCGCGGCCGGCTCTTCGAGTTCTTCAACGGCTACCAGGAAATCACCCGGCTCAGCGAGCGAAAACGCTACGGTCTGATCGACATGATGGTCGAGACGATGATCGCCGAGGCCGTCCTGCCGGTTGCCGCCACGGGGTTCTTCGGCAGCCATTCCGGGCAGGCCTTTCTGGAGATGATCTTGCGCAAGACCAAGTGGCTCCGCCGCAACCGACGGGAACTCCGCGAGGTCATGCTCGCACGGTCGTGATTGGCATCCATTCGCGTCCGAGAATGGATCCGGTGGCGTTCTTACTTGACCTGACTGTGTCAAGTTGGGTAAAATGATAGGGAATCACGAGAGCGGGTGCGGTTCGTGAGTCCCCCTGGCTGCGGCGTCCGCTCGATAGCCCGGCGCACAAGGCAGTAAAAAAGAGGATGAAACGTGGTCATATCAAGAAGGCTCGCATCTGTTATTGTCTCGGCAATGGTTCTCTGGTTTTTGGGCGTCTGTGTGGATTGCCTTTTCGGTGGTCCGGGGGGAGAGGGCGCCGCGTACGCGGCGGATTCCGGCGGTTCTGTGGGCATTCTGCTCCAGGCCGGTCCCGAGGTGGTTATCAACGAATTGCATGTGGACCCCGACGTGAAGACAGAACACGTCGAGTTCGTCGAGCTCTACAACGCCGGGACGGAGGCGGTGAGTCTGGCCGGCTGGCGGCTCGACGGGGGCGTTTTCTATACCTTCCCGGCCGGGACGAGCCTGCCTGCGGGAGGGTATCTGATCGTGACCCAGGACCCGGACGACGCCAAGGCCAAATGGACCACGCTCAAGCAGGCGACGTATTCGTCTCGTGTGCTCGGGCCGTTCGGCGGTAAGCTGGACAACGAGGGCGATCGCGTGGTCCTGTGCGATGCCGCCGGCAAGATTGTCGATGAGGTCAGCTACCAGCTCGGCTTTCCCTGGCCGACGGTTGGCGATCCGATGTCCGGCAGCACCGCTGGAACGGGCGGCTCCATGCAGCTCATCAATCCGGCAGCGGACAACGATCTGGGAGGCAGTTGGCGGTCTGCACGGCCCACGCCTATGGCCGCGAACAGTGCGGTGATGTCCGCCGGCGTGCCGCCTCAGGTTCGGCAGGTGGCACATTCGCCGAAGCAGCCGGCCTCCGGCAAGGTCGTGACAATCACGGCAAAAGCCACCGATCCCGACGGCGTTGCGACCGTGACGCTGGCGTACCAGGTGGTTACGCCGGGCAAGTACGTGGCCCGCCAGGATGCGCAGTACGCGATGACGTGGATGACGGTGCCGATGCACGATGACGGCCTCGATGGGGATGCCGTGGCGGAGGATGGTGTGTTCACCGTTGAGATTCCGGCCTCGGTACAGGTGCATCGTTGGCTGGTCCGCTATCAGATCATCGCGGAGGACAACCTCGGGAGTATGGTGACCGTGCCCTATGCGGACGACCCCCAGCCGAACTTCGCGTACTTCGTCTATGATGGAGTTCCCGGCTGGAAGGGTGCGGTCCGGTCGGGCCAGACCGTCGTGGAGTACAGCCGGGAAGTGATGCGGAGCCTGCCCGTCTATCACCTGATCGCCAAGAAGCAGGACATGCTCGACGCCTTCTATATGCCCGGCGCCCAGAAGGGCCAGTACCAGGGCAGCGACTACCCTTGGGCGGGAACGCTTGTTTACGACGGTGAGGTCTATGACCACATTCACTTCCGCGCCCGCGGCGGGGTCTGGCGGTACGCTATGGGCAAGAATATGCCAAAATTCGATCTGAATAGGGGACATTATTTCCAGGCCCGTGACGACTACGGGCGGGCGTACGGCACGAAGTGGGCCAAGATCAACTTCTCCGCCTGTATTCAGCAGGGCGACTACCAGCATCGGGGTGAGCAGGGCATGTTCGAGGCCGCGGGCTTCAAGCTTTTCGACCTGATGGGTTGTCCGGCGTCGAAAACGAACTGGGTGCACTTTCGCGTGATCGACGAGGCCGCCGAGGTCGGGGCCACCCAGTACGACGGGGACTTCTGGGGCCTCTACATGACCATCGAGCAGATGGACGGCCGGTTCCTCGACGAGCACGGCCTGCCGGACGGGAACCTTTTCAAGATGGATCAGTGGGCCGAGGATGCCGGCCCGGGCGGCGGCGCCCTCAATAACCAGGGGCCGACCCAGCCCAGCAACCATTCCGACCTGGTTGCGTTTGTGAACGGGTACCGTGCTCGACCGCAGGAGGCATGGTGGCGACAGAACGTCAATCTGGATCCCTACTACGGCTTCCGCTGCACGGTCGAAGGCATCCACCATGGCGACATGGAAGGCGGCAAGAACTGGTTCTTCTACCATGATCCCGAGACCAGCCAGTGGGCTATTCTGCCGTGGGACCTGGACCTGACGTGGGCCAACAACATGTACGGCGGCGGCGCGGATGATTTCACGAGGAACGGGATCTTCTCCAATCCCAACCTCCAGGTCGAATACCAGAACCGTCAACGCGAGTTCATGGACCTGCTCTACAACAACGACCAGGCATACCAGATGCTCGATGACCTGGCGAACATCATCGATCCGCCGACCGGCGGGCCGACCTTCGTCGGCGCCGACCGCGCCATGTGGGACTACAACCCGATCATGACCTCGGGCTACGTGGATTCGCGCAAGGCGGGGCAGGGTCGGTTTTACCAGGTGGCCGCCACGAAGGACTTCAGGGGCATGGTGCAGATCATGAAGGACTACGTGGTGTCCAACAATCGGGCGTTCAACACCTACCGGGAGGACCCGCTGGCCCCTTCGACGCCGGTCGTCGCTGCCACGGGGCCGGCCGAGTTCCCCGTCAACGCCCTGACGTTCCGCACGAATGACTACAGCGACCCGCAGGGCGCCCAGACGTTTGCGGCGATGAAGTGGCGGATCGCCGAGGTATCGGCCGGCTCCAGACCCCAGACGGCCACGACCACCGGCGGCGGCGCCGGCACGGTCCTGCTGCCGGAAGGCGCCTCGTGGCGCTACTTCAAGGGCATTGCAGAACCCTCGGCGACGGCTGGAGCCTGGCGGCTCCTGGATTTCGACGATTCCCAATGGCTCCAAGGACGCACGGCAATCGGCTTCGGTGAAACCTTCATCGTGACCAACCTCAGCGACATGCAAGGCGCCTACACCACGGTGTACCTGCGAAACACGTTCAACGTGACCAACCTCAGCAGCTTCGACACGTTGATCCTGGACGTCAAATATGACGATGGGGTCAACATCTGGATCAACGGCAATCTCATCTATCAGGACAACGTTCCCTCGGCAGAGTTGCCCTACAATGCCGCTGCAATATCCGCCATTGAGGATTCGACCTTCCGCCAGTTTGACCTCGGTGATCCGCGCACCCGCCTGGTCCAGGGCAAGAACGTGATCGCCGTCCAGGTGCTCAACTCCTCAATCAGCGGCAGCTCGGACTGCTTCATCGACGTTCGACTGACCGCGGAGAAATCCCAGACCGAGGATACGCCGGCCGCCGTCACAGCGGTCTACAAGAAGACCCCGGGCAAATATGAAATCGAGGCGGCCTGGGAGAGCGATGATCTGACCGTGTTCAATCGCGATGTGACGATCCCGGCCTCCGTGGTTCGCGCAGGCCGGACCTATCGCGTCCGCTGTAAGATGAGAGACACCAGCGGCCGATGGAGCCACTGGTCCGCTCCGGTCCAGTTCGTGGCGGGTGAGCCCGTCGCGGCAGGTGTCCTGGCGGACCTGCGAATCACCGAGCTGATGTACAATCCTTCGCCGAACGACGCGATGGACGGCGATGAGTTCGAGTTCATCGAGCTCAAGAATACCGGCGACGAGGCGCTCGATCTATACGGCGTTTCATTCACCAGTGGCATTGCGTTCCACTTCGCCGGCAGTGACGTCACGACACTCGGTCCAGGGCAGTTCGTGCTCGTCGTCAAGAATAAGGCCGCATACGAATCCCGTTACGGCCAGACCCTTTCGAGCCGGATCGCCGGCCAATATGAGGGCAAACTGGCGAACGCGGGCGAGCAGGTCTCGCTCGTGGACTACTGGAACGGCACGATCGCGGAATTCGAGTACGGCGACGATTCCGGTTGGCCCGTCGCGGCCGACGGCGGCGGCCACTCGCTCGTCCCTCTGGATTCGGCGGTGCCCAACGAGCCGCAGGGTTCTCTGAACTATCCGGGCAACTGGCGTGCTTCTGCATACCGGGACGGCTCGCCGGGCCAGGACGATCCTGTTGCCGCGCAGACGCTCGTGATCAACGAGTTCATGGCCAACGCGACGAGCGGCGGCGACTGGATCGAGCTGTACAATCCGACGGCCTCCGCCGTGAGCCTCGCCGGCTGGTATCTCAGCGACGACGTGGCCGAGCCAAAGAAGCTCGGCATTTCGGCCGGCACCATTGCGGCGAAGGGCTATAGAAGCTTCGACGGCATCCATGAGTTCGGCCTGGGTTGGAACGGGGACGAGATCGTGCTGTCGTACCTGCCGGGCACGGCTCAGGACCGGATCGTGGACGCGATCCGATTCAAGGCCCAGGAGCCGGACGTGACCCGCGGGCGCTATCCGGACGGCGGGCCGTACTGGCAGCGGATGACGCCATCCAAGGGCTTGGCGAACTCTGCCCCGATCCTCGACGTGATGATCTCGGAGATCATGTATCATCCCATCGACCCGAACGACGAATACGTCGAGTTGTACAATCCGACGAGCCAGCCGGTCACCCTGGCCGGCGACGACATCGTCTGGCGGCTGGACGGCGCAGTGAGCTACGACTTTTCTGCAGGGGCTTCGATCCTCGCCGGCGGGCGGCTGGTGATCGTTGGTTTCGACCCACTTGTGGAGACTACCAGGCTGGCTGTCTTCACAGCGGCCTACGGCAACTCCGCGTTGGCCCCGGGCTTTCAGATTCTCGGGCCTTGGCAGGGCAACCTGTCGAACCATGGCGAGAGGCTGGGCCTGGAGAAAACGCAACCCGGCGACGATGTGACGGACACCGCGGGTTGGGCCATCGTGGATGAGGTGATCTACAGTGACGTGGCTCCGTGGCCTGCCGGCCCCGACGGTCGAGGCCAGACCCTCCACCGGATCAATCTGGACACCGCCCACAGTGGCAACGACCCCGCCAATTGGCAAGGGGCCTCGCCCTCACCAGGCCGGCCGTAAAGTGCATGGCCCGCTGACCGTCGATGCGATCTGCATGGATAATCTGACGCAGAGCCCGCGGGTATTCCTCCGCGAGGATCCCGCCCAGCAGGAGTCTCGTCTCACGATCCACCACGGTATCGGGCGAAACCTTGGGGAAGACAAAGAAGTCCATCAGAACGTGTATGAAAACCCGGCTCAACGTGGCATGGGCTTCCAGCCCATGAATCATCGGGAGAGCCTGCCCCCGACCCGATCGAGGGACGCCGATGCCACCAGACCCCACGGGCAGGATGCCCGTGCCACTTTTCATACACGTTCTCAGATCCCGGCTCTGTCCTGCTCCTCCACACCATCGCCTGCCCCGGTTCCTGCCACCGTCTGTGTCGTGGGCCCATCGGCGGCTCTCCCGGCGTTCTTCTGCTGTGCGGCGGCGCGTCCTTCGACCTCGGCCATCACGTCTTCGAGCAGCCGCCGCAGCTCTTGCACAATCGGCTGTTGGCGTTCCACGTGGTGGGCAAACTCCCCGACCAATGATCCTCCCGACCGGCTGACCAGGGCCAGTCGGATCGACCCCTCGTCCGGATATGGGATTTCCGTAAGATTTTAGTCTCATGAGGCAGATTGTGACTTTGCGCAAGCCAAGAAATGTTGAAATGGTAAACTGGGCCATTGCGCTCGGCTTTAGGGCCGTGTATGTTCCGCGTAATGAAAGTCAAGAACGCGGAACCATTGGAGATTCACGGAATCCGGTTAGGGCCGGAACTGACCGAAGAACAAGCCAAGGCCATTTTCGCCTTCGGCGAGCAAGCCGTGGTCTTTGCCTTGCTCGCGCAAGCCAAGATCCTCGCCGACCGCAACGGCGACCGATCTGCCCAGAGCCGTCGGGACGACCCGTCCTGTCCTTCCGGCCAGAAAGCTCCCTACAAGAAACCGGAGAAAAAGGGCAGGAAGGAAAAGCCGGGTTGCAGGCCGGGCCATGAAGGCCACTGTCGCGCGAAACCGGATCACATCGACCGCGAGGTACAGCACCGCGCATCCCACTGCCCGGATTGCGGCGGCAAGCTCACGAAGTGCAACGTCTCCCGCAAACGGTACATCGAAGACATCCCGCACGATGTCCACGTCGAAGTCACTGAGCACACGATCCATCGGGACTGGTGTCCGCGTTGCCGCAAGATGGTGGAGCCGAAGGTGCCCCAGGCACTGCCGAACGCCACGATCGGCAACCGCCTGTTGGTGATGAGCGCCTGGCTGCACTATGCTCTGGGCAATACGATCTCCCAGATCCTGTCCGTCTTCAACTTTCACCTTCAGTTCATCCTCACGCCGGGCGGCCTGGTGCAGATGTGGCACCGCCTGGCCGAGATCCTCCAGTCCTGGTACGAGGAGATCGGCCAGGAGATTATCCTTTCCGGCGTCCTGTACGCCGATGAGACCGGCTGGCGGATCAACGGCCTTCTCGGCTGGCTGTGGTGTTTTACCACCCCCTCGGCGACCCTCTTTGCCATCGAGCGTTCTCGAGCCAGCCCGGTGGTCTTGAAGTTCATCACGGAGCAGTTTGCCGGGGTCCTGGTCAGTGACTTCTGGGCGGCCTATAACATTCTGGTCTGCGCCAAGCAGAAGTGTCTGGTCCATCTGCTGCGGGATTTGGAGCGGGTCGAACGGTACAAGGACACGAGCGGGGACTGGGCCCGATTTGCCAAGAAACTCCGCCGCCTGATTCGGGACGCGATCCGTCTACGCAAACGGCGGGACGAGATGGCTCCGGCCACCTATGAACGGCGGTATCACCGGATTGCGCAACGCCTGCACGTGATGATCGAGATGGAGTGGACCCACCGCGAAGCCCGCCGTTTGGTCAAGCGTCTGCGACGCCATCAACAGGAACTGTTCCCCTTTGTGCTGGACCCCCAAGTGCCCTTCGAGAACAATTTCGCCGAGCGGATCATCCGGCTGGCGGTGATCATGCGAAAGAACCGCTTCAACAACCGCAGCGACAAAGGGGCGTCAACCCAGGCGATCCTCAAGAGCGTGTTCACCACGCTCAAACAACGCGGCCTCCATCCGATCAAGACCGTTGAACAAGCCCTGCGAATATACATCACGACAGGGAAGCTGCCCGCTCTCAAAGACTTCACTCCCGCACAACCCTAAAGTCTTACGGATTTCCCATTTGACTTGGCCCAGTTTCCACACTTCCATCTTTCGCAAAGCCGTCGCCAACCCGTTGAGGCGATCCGGCGGCAAGACGACGGACCACCGCCCATTGATGAGCTTGCCTTCCTTCTGATAGCTCTGCAACAGCGTGCCCGTTCCGTCGGCGCTCCTGCCTGGATCTGGATCGTCTCACCCGCCTTCAGCGGCCTGAGAAACCGCAGAGCCTGGAAGTACACGTTCAATCGGGTGATCTCGTCGGGGGCAAGGTCGCCCCGATGGCGGACCCAGTCCCCCATTTCGGGACCCATCGAGGGAACCCCCAGCCATTTGCCCTTGCCGTCATGGGCCAGGATGCGAACAGTGGGCCAAAGCTTGTTGTATGCGATGGGTCTGTCGCTGCTGTTCTGAACCTCTACGGTCAGTGGCAGGAGGGTCTTCTGTCGATACGTGGCTCCCTGCGGTGCATTGAGTCGGACGCGCAGCCCGTTGAGTGCTTCGCTCCAGCCCGGGGCTTCGGCCTGCCGTGACGTCGACCACGTGTCGTTCTGAGACAGGCTCTCGATGATTGTACTCACACTTGCGCTGGGCGCCTGCCCCATAGCGTGCCGAGGCTTGATGACGCTTATCGGACCGATTAGCAGCAAGCGCAGCGGCGAGCGCGGGACGCGGCTGCCCTTGACGACGATCGCAACAGGCTGGTCGTTGCGAGGGACAAGCGTCGAGGTGAGACATGTGACGGAAATCAATCTGTTGGGATCGTTCGGATCGCCAATCACACGCCGATCCTCGTAGTGGATTTGCAGCCGGGTGGCGTTCAGATCCTCCAGCATATGAGGAGTGGCCGTCAGTTTTTTTCATGTACTCGCCCGTCGATCGAGAGCCGGGGGCATTGAGATCGTCCTCTTGCCCGATCATGACCGATACAGTCTCGTCGGGGAGTGTCTGGATCCTGGGGTTGTTCATCACCCGTCCGTAGCCGCGTGATGTGAGCAGGTCCGTAAGATCTTTGCTCTTCAAGTGGATCGGCTCGAAGCGGGCGAAGACATCTCGCAGAGGCGCCTGGAGATCTTCAAGGGTTGGCAGTTCGGCAGACGTGACGGGCCCGTTGGCGTCGGCGGGTCGAATGAGCGTCAGGAAGTCCCTGGCCCGGACCGCTGTGTCCCCGTCAAGCACGCGATCGGCGAAGACGTCGATAATGGTGAACGCCATCAGCACCTGCGTGCGATTTGGCTCATCCGCAGGAGTCGTCGGGTGTATGCTGCCCATGCCTGGCGGCAGATGAACGATCTGGTCCACCGAAGTTGTTGGGTGCGTGCCGCCCATCATCGCATTGCCGGCTGTCTCCGTTTCGGGCTCGCCAACGACAGTCGCGAGGACCAGCAGGAGTTGAATGCATTCCCTTCCGCTTCTGTCCAGTCGCTTCAGGCGGTTGTCGGTGATCGTCATCCACTGGTTGTTGGGGGCCAGAACCGTGGTGTCAAGCGCCCACGTCGCTGTCTGTCCATTCGGGTCGGAGGGCTTGTAGGCAGGGTACATCCGGACCATGTCGATATTCATCCGGACGGTGTTCTGGTCTGGGACCTCCGTGGCGGTCATGGCGCAGCGCGCGAAGACAAACTCGGGGTCCTGGGGCAGCGGCTTATCGGGGCCCGGGATGTCGCCCATCGTGAATTGGAACGACTCGCCCGACAGGCTTGTCACCCGGGGAGCGGATAACAGACGCGCCACACAATCCTTCTTGTGGCTCAACAGATTGACAAATTCCTTCCCTCGGCCGGGCGCCGGCGTGAATGCGGAAAGCACGTCCGCCAATGGCCGCCGAAGCTCTTCGATAGTCGGAGGGGCTAAGGATTCGCCGTCGCGCCGGCTGCCACCGTTGGCTCCGATCCGCACCAGGAGGCCCGCCACGTCCTCGGCCACCTGCGGATCGAGCACTGCGTCAGCGTATAGTTCCGCCAGGGTGAAGCTGACTTGGATGTGAGCAAGGGGGGCCTCTCTGGGGTCAGCGACATCCTGGATCTCCTCCACCGAGGTGGCGGTCGTATCAACCGCGGACTCGGGCCCGCGCGGAGCCGCGTGGGTCAGCGCGAACGCCGCAGGGATCACGATGCCGATGACCAGGAGCAACGCGATCAGGCCGGGCAGCCACGCGAAGCGTCGGTCGTCGCCGGCCGGGCGGCCCAGCAGGCGCGCGATGCGGGCCATCAGACTGCCGCCGGAAGCGGTCATGGCCAGCTCGGTCCGGCTATGGCGGATCTCCTCCATTGAGGCCAGGGCCCGCGCGTATTGAAGCGAGTTGTCACAGATTCGCACCGCCAGGTCGTCGCAGCAATTCTCCCGCTCGATGCGGATGTGGCGCGAGACCCACCAGACGGCCGGATGATAGAAGCCCAGGATCTCGATCACGGTTTGCAGCGTGTTCGCGAGGTAGTCATACCGGCGGACGTGGGCCAACTCGTGGGCGAGAATCGCACGCAGTTGATCAAGGCTCAAACCGGTCAGTGCGCTGGCCGGCAGGAGGATCGTCGGACGCAGCCAGCCCACGACGGTGGGGACTTCCACGAGTGCCGATTCGAGAAGGGCCACCACCCGGCGGACCCTGAGCCGGATCGTCAGCTCATCGAGCGTGGTGTGCAGGGTGGCGTCGGCCCTGCGAACCATGCGGTGCTTCAGTCGTTGCAATTGAGCCCAGCCGCCCAGGTGCCAGGCGGAGAGGCCGAATACGCCGCCAAGCCAGCCGAGCACGAAGTAGGGCAGGGTGGGCTCCAGGGCTGTCGCGAGCCTCTTGTGCCAGGAGATTGGCGCGGTCGGGTCCGCCATGCCCGAGGGCGGCGCCGGGGACAGCGGCGGCAATTCATCAGCCCTTTGCACGGTCACGGGGATCGGCGCTGCCGTGGGTGTCTGTGTCTCAGGTGGGAGGCCCGCCTCCGCGGCAGACCCCGAGATATCGATAAATTGGATCGTGACCAGCGGCATCGCGATCATGACGGTCAGGGCCCCGCACGCGACCACGTATCGCAGGTCTGCACCGGCGCGCCGCAGTAGTTTCAGCAACGCTGCCAGCAGCATCGCAATCGCTGCGGCCTGCCACAAGAAATGCACGAGCATCCAGCCCAATCGCTCGATTACGCCGTGTGAAAGCAGACTCTCCAGCAATGACATACTTATGCTCCCTCCATTTCATCCAGCATTTCTCGGATTCGTTTGAGCTCTTTCGGCGAGACCCTCCTCGCGGAGAGGGCCCGCATGACGAGCTTCTCCGCCGAGCCCGCGAAGACTTGGTCGAGCAGGTCCTGAATGAGCTGTTTTTGCGTCCGCTCCTCGGACAGGGCAGGTCGGTAGATGTGCCCGCGCCGGTTTGTGTCGCGGGCATCCTGCCCGCGTCTGGCGAGGGCGTCTCGCCCTTGTTCTTTCGTGGCATCGGCATCCTGCCGATGATTCATGGGCTGGAAGCCCATGCCACGGCGACGGCCGTCGTCCTCCCGTACGAGCAGGCCCTTTTCAACCATGATTTGCATGAGCTTGAGCGTGGTGGTGTAACCTGTCTGCGAGTCCTGATCGAGGGCCTCGTGGACCTCGCGAACCGTGCTGGGACCTCTTTCCCAGAGCACCCCCAGGATGGCCAGCTCTCGATCCGTCGGTCCGGAACTCTTCTTTCGCGCCATTGTCATTCTCCTTGATCGGTCCACGGTGCTTTTCCCTTCTATCGGCAATCTACGAACGAATTCGTAATATGTCAACGAAAAAATTCGTAGATGGGGTGAAAACCTTTTGCGCGGAAGCAAGAGTCTCCTCGTGCAGGATACCCGGCGTGTGAGCGGGGACGAGCCAATTCAAGAATCAGACGGCAAAATGCAAAACCAGGGAAGTCATCCCGGCTGGCCGGGACTCCACCGTTTTGCTTCTTGATCTGTGATTCCTGCTATTATCTTCACCAGCCCCAGGAGCGTCCGGCGCTGCCCACCGTGCTTCGGTCGCTCTGTGAGAGCATCCAGTTCACGGCATTCTGCGTGTTTGCCTGGTCTGTCTGCAGGGCCCGCACCTGGTCGCTGAGCTGCCCAACTTGTGTCTTGAGACCCTCCTCGGCTTGGAGCCGCTCCTGCTCGATCCGGCCCACTGTCTGGCCCATCCGTTGCAGCTCCGTGCACAGTCGATCGATGTCCTGGCGGAATTGGGCCGCCAGCGCCCCCGCACGCTCCTTCAACGATTGTTGCTGTTCGGCCACCTCGTCGATCCGCGTGCCAAGCTTCTCCTGTTGGCGTGCCGACTCCGCCTGCCCCTTTCTTAGGGCTTGCCGCTCCGTACGGCCCTCAGTGATCGCGTGCTGAGTTTCCTCCGCACGCTGGGACAGGGTGTCCAGCCGTTCCGTCATTCCCTTGAGATGCTCGCGAAGCTCACGCCATCGATTCCCGTCTTGTTCACGCTGCTGGTGGATCTCGCGGAGTTCCTGTCGGATCTGTTCGATGTTCTCGGCCTGTTCCCGCCGCAATGGCGCGATGCGTTCAGGGCCGAAGGGGGGCAGGGGCGTTCCCTCCCCGATGTCCGCCTGTTGGCGATACGCCTGCTCCAGCGCCTCAAGCTCCCGCAGGTAGCTCCGTTTGAGGCGTTCACGCTGCAGTTCGACCGTCTGTGCGGCGGTTTCGCGGATCTGCGAGCGGAGATCTTGGAGTTGTTCCTGCAGTTGATGACGTCGCTGTTCCTGCTCGCGTTCGGATTGCTGAAGCTCCTTCTCGATGTTGTCGGCAGATTCTTCCAGTTTCCGTCGCCGTTGGGTCAGCTCGTCGATCTGCCGTTCCCACTGGGCCTCCTCGGTTGCCGGGGGCGCCTCACTGGCGACAGCTTCCGCCGGCGCCGCGTCGGCGGCTTGCTCCGGCTTGGCCTGACCCTCCGACTGCTGGCCGACCACGGTGCCCGCGGTCCAGATCAGCACGGCGACCGCGACGAACAGGTGCGGCATCAGCCTGTGCAGGGCGGCGTTTTTGAGCTGCGCGATGGTGTGAACTCCCTTTCTCATAACCTTCTCCTTTCCATAGAGCCTTCGCGGAGCCGCCGGAAATCGCTCTCGAATACGAAAGCCGACGGTGTTCCCGCAGAACCCATCCTCCGGCCCTCCTCGGCCGGCCGTCGGCTATTGTATACCCGATGGTCCCTCGTCGCACAGACTATTTTTCAATAAGTGGAAAAGAATCGCCGTGGCCTGTGTCCGATGCGTAGAAGCGCACATCGTGAAGCGTAGAACAACGGGCCGCCTCTTACGCTTCACGCTCCCACGTTTCGCGATCGACGCTCTGTGGACCATGGTTTTCCGGTCAGGGAGCGCTCGTGCCCCCTCGCTCTCGTTCCGCGACCTGTCGGAGCAGCCCCTGCATCTCCTGGAGCTGTTCGCGCAGGCCGTTCATCTGATTGCGAAGGTCCTCGACCTCGTTCCTGAGATCGGGGTTGCCCGCGGGCGCGTCCAGCCTGCGGATGACGCGCTCCACACGTTCCTGGCCTTCAGGCGTTGCGGTGACCACAAGGGAGCTGGTTCGCTCGTCAGCGGTAACCTGGCCGGACGTGTCGAGCACGGACTGGAGGATATCACGCCTTTGAACCAGATTCCCTTGTGCGACTCTGAATACACGAGTGATCCGGGCTTCGGGCCGGATGGGCCGCTCGCGACCGCCGCGCCCGGCCGGCTGGGTCGCTCGCGACGTGCGTCCTCCGTACGCGCCACCGCCATACGGATCAAGGTACCCACGGCGTAGTTCGATCTCCGGAGGTCTGTCGCGCATCTCCAACTCGACACCGGGTCGTGTTCGCCCACGTTCTTCGAGCTTGCCAAGCTCCTGTTCCGTCTCCCCGATGGCGTCGCGGATCTTGTTCAACTCGATCTCCAGACTGCGGGTGCGGTCGGGCTCCGCATCGCCGAACGACCTTCGTTGCTGTTCAATCTCCTCAGCGCGGGCCGTGAGTGCCCGCAATCGCTCCGCAAAATGCCTCCTGCGGAGGGCCGCAGTCTCTTCGTTGGTTTGCTCCTGGGCTCGTGTGCGAACCACGGTGAATTCGCGTTCGGCTGTTCGTCTCTCGGCCTGGGCCGGCCGGTCGGTCGGCACGCGGGCACGTTCAAGCTCGGCCATGGCGTCGTCAAGCCGCCGGCTCTGCTCGCGAAGCTCGCGGAGCCGCCCCCGCAACTCGTTGGCTTCGGCGCTTTGATTGTCCCTCAAATCCTTCAGTTCGCGTTCCGTTCGCTGTCTGACTTTCGTGATTTCTTCCTGCTCGCGTCTGAGGTTTTTGAGCTGCTCGTCCAGATCCCGTTTGCGGTCCGCCTCCAGCGGCGTTCTCGGCCCCGGTCGTTCAAGGTTCCGAAGTCGTCGCTCGATCTGTCCACTCATCTCGCGCACGAGATCGAGCTCGAATTCCTGCATCCGGCGCTCTTCAGGAGGCATATCTCCGGCCTCGCGGAGCAGGGTCTCCTTTTCACTGATCTGTCTGGCGAGCTCCTCGAGCTTACGGTGCAGGACCTCCCGCTGCCATGCGGGCACTGGCTCCCGGCGTTCTTGTGGCTCGCGTCGCTCCATGACGATCCCGACCTCTTGCTCCTCGCGTTCGACGGGCCGGCGCTGTGCAAAGCCGACGCTCACCACCGCCAATATCGCCAGGATGCTGACACCCGCCACCCACCGGGCGCCGACCCTTGGGTCGCCACACCGGTCCTTGATGATTCTGCAAATCCTCGTGCTCATGGTCTTCTCCTTTCCCATCATAGTCGGGACAAATGCCATTTGTTTCTGGGCCGTGAGACCCAGCAGTGTCTCCGCATAATCCACGCCGCTCTGCCCGGCGGCCAACACCCAATCGTCGCACGCCTGCTCACTGAGTTTCGCCAGCCGGGACGCGGCCCACCACAACAAAGGGTGCCACGGCAGCAACGCCGTGAGCACCTCGGTGAATAGGCCGCTGACGTGATCCCCTCGCCTCAGGTGCGCCAACTCGTGGCAGAAGACGCTCACCCAGTCGGCATCGCCCTGGCGGTCTTGCGATTCCATGTGGATAAGCAGCACCGGCCGCCGCGTCCAGCACCAGATGATCGGGCTCTTGAGCCGTTCGCTGCTTCGAAGCCGGATGGGGCACGCGATTCCCATCCTGGCCTTGGCCGACTCGATGGCCCGACCAAGCCGCTCGCTCGCCACGGGACGCGTCTCCCGCAGCAGCCGTAGCCCGAGGGCGAACCGCAGGACCACACGACTCAGCAAGATCACGCTAAGCGTTGTCCAGCAGCCAAGGCAGATCGTTGCCCACGGCAACGGCGCTGCTGCGACCTCTTTACGTGCGGAGGCCGGCGCGACGGGATCGGGAACGTCCAGTCGGACTGGCTCATATTCAGTCTCTATGGAAGGCAAGTCCACGGCCGGAGCGTCGAGCGAGACAATGGGTTCGACGCCTTGTGGCGCGACCGGCACTGTCTTCGACGGGAGCACGCCGAGCTGGAAGTGCCTTACGAGGACGTACGTGCCCGGTGTGAGTACGGCCGCGACGAGGGCGGTGAGCAAAACCTGGTGGGCCTTGGCCGCACTGCGTCTCAGTAGAAAGCTGGCCGCGAGACCCACGCCAATGCAGAGCGTTGCCTGCACAGTCAGCAGCAGCCACAAATTCTCGGACAGCATCTCCCGGATCATGATTTCCTCTCCTTTCGCCTCTGGTCGATCATCCGGCGAAGCTCGCTCAGTTCTTCATCGCTCAGATTGCTCTCGCGGATCAAGTGCTGAAACATGGCCACGGCGTCGCCCTCGAACACGCGTTTGAGGAACCTGCGCACCGAGCCGGCCCCCGCCTGCTCCCGGCTGACAGCCGGGGTATAGACATAGCTTTTGCCCTCGGCCCGATGATCCAGCCAGCCGGCCTTTTCCAGTTTTTGCATGGCCGAGAGCACCGTCGTATAGGCCAGTTTCTTCTTCGTGCCGAGCCGCTCGCGGACCTGGTGCACGTTGGCTTCGCCCAAACTCCACACCGTCTCCAACACCGCCCGTTGAAGCTCGCCCAGGTCGTCTACTGATTTGCGTTGCATGATCTGTTTCTCCACGGAAAAGAACCCCGTACTTAATCTACTCCACAATAAAGTACTCCATATCGTAGTAGATTTCAAGAAGAAAAACCAGGAAAAAGAAAAAAAAGTCGTCCGACGCGGGGGATCGTCCGAACCACAAAAAGGCGGCCCATTCGTAGTGACAACGTGAGGCGTTATCTTTTCTGCTCTTGAAGACATGCCCTTACGGGTACATTACAGGCGAACCGCAGGCCGATCAAAAGAGACCCCGGCAGCCAAATGGGCGTCGGGCNNATCTGCTCGCGGACGGTGGTCAGGCGTTTGAGATCGCCGCCTCCGACCTCGGCGGTGGCCCAGCCGGCGAAGTTGATCTCATCGAGCGCCTTACGGACATCGGCCCACGGCAGGTCGTCGCCTTCGCCCGTGATATCCGCCCACTTGTTCTTGGCTCGGCTGAAACCCTTGGCGTCCATCTTCACGCATCGGCGTCCGAACGCCCGAATCCAATCGCCAGGCTGGCCGTACTTCCAATGATTGCCGACGTCGTAGTACATCCCGACCCACGGGCTGTTGAAGCTATCGACGAACTGGATGAACCGCTCGGGCATCTGCTCCGGCGGGGCGTCGTGATCGTACATCATCTGGTTCCACACGTTCTCGATCAGGATCACCTGGCCCAGCGAGGCAGCCACAGGCAGGAGTTTCTTGATCTCCTGTCGGGCACGCTCTTCGATCTCCTCCGCCGGCCCGTCACCGCCCCGGCCGAGCACGATCAGGACGCCGCTGCCGCCGGCCGCGTGCGAGACGCGGATGCAGTGCTCGATGTTCGCCCGGCCCTTGTTGCGTTCCTCTGCTTTGGCGCTCGTGAGCCGCTGGTTCCAGTGGTCGTGATTGATCGCGTTATGGACGAACACGCCGGACTCGCGGACCGCGTCCCGCGCCTGCTGGGGCGTGAAGCTGCCCGCCTCGTCGAAGTCCACCCCGTCGAAACCGGCCTCGCCCGCCAGGCGCAGCCGCTCCGCGATGGTCAACTTCTTGCCCTCGGCCTCCTTGGCAATCATGCTCAGCTTCGTGGCCAGCAGGATCCGTTTGCCCTCCGGCGGCGTGACGACCTGCGACGACCCACTCTCGGCCGCATGAGCGGTTCCCACGCCGCCCACCCCGGCGGCCACGGCTCCGGCCCCAAGACCCAAAAAACTACGACGATCGAGCATCAAATTCCGATTGCATCCAGATTCATTCGCCATGACCATTCCCCTGTTCCAGCCTTTGATTGCTTGTCCTTTCACACCAATGATGCGACGCGACCCAGTATACCGTCCTCCAAGGACAATCTCAAGTCGGGTGCAGGCAAAGAATCCTCAAGACCCGCCTGAAAACGGGGAACCGGATGCCTTTTTTCTTGCCTTGCTCGGCCTGGTGCGTTATCACCACGACTGTACGACTGTAGGCGAAGGAGAATCGGATGTTGGGAGTGCAAGAAACACACGTCCTGAACAAGGGAGGTCATGGTGTACGAAGCCCGGTGGATGGGTTTTAAGCCGGTTTATACAGTCTGTATAATCATTGTTCGGAAGTGACTGAATCTATTCACACCCGTAAGGAGATTTTCTGCATTGGATATTCCACGGATCTTCAACATCACCGAAAGTGC
>DCUI01000327.1:13327-51023 GCA_002327785.1 Phycisphaerales bacterium UBA2218 | reverse complement strand
ACAAATCATTCAAGAGAGCCAAAAAAGAAGAGGCGGACAATTTGTCCGCCTCTTCTGTTGCTCTGTCTAACTAATGCAGGCAAATGGTTACTTCACTGGGAAACTGGGATGTGTCTGGCCCCAGCAGCCGTTGTGGATGAAGCGCAAGTCCTCCCACTCTTCGTCGTTTGTTGGAGAGCAACCGCCTGCCATCCAACCCACATGGTCGCGGCCCCACTTCACGGTCACCGCGCCCTTCCACTTGCGGTACTCGACGTGTCCATCGGCAAATGAGACGTTTGTGCCATCGCCATGGCGAACCACCGGCTGATCCCACCACTGCCAAGTGCTGTTCCAATGGACCGCAAAGCTGTCCGGTGTGGCCCAGCCTTCGTCGATAAAGACGAGCCTTTCAGCGGGATTCGCGATTTCGGTTGTCTTCTTGACCCAGAGTCTCTTGCCGTTCGGACCCTTCGTGCCCACAGTGCCGCTGATTGTCCCATCTCTCGCCAAGCCGTTGACGCCGTCGAAGGGGTTATAGGTAAGCATCTCATCACGGATGCCGGTTGGACAGGCAAACGCACCGAGCTCGGTGATGTATTTGCCCTTCCAGAAGACTCCGGCCTGAATCCCCAGTATCTGCGCCTGGCGGCTCAATCGGTTGCCTCCCTTTACATTGTACTGGTCCCAGCACTTGCCAGCCCAGTAAGGCTCATTTTGGTGGCGCGGAGCAGAAGGGGCGATCCCTGTCTCGCCGTTGACGAGCCTGGAATCGTTCTCGTCGGCGTACATGAGCCAGGCGAGAGTCAACTGCTTGAGCGTATTCAGGCACACCGCTCGCTGCCCTTGCTCCCTTGCCCTCTGGAGCGCCGGCATCAAAATCGCCATCAGGATCGCGATCACGGCGATCACGACCAACAATTCGATTAAGGTAAACCCTCTCGACCTCATGATTGATGATCCTCCTACAACCAAGTGTCTGCAATCGCGCATTTTCATCCGGACTCAACTCGTGTTCCGGCTAATTACCCTGTAAAGAAGCGCTGCGACGCCAAACTGTTCCGTCGGAATTGCCTGTTTTGCCATTCGACCCAGACCCAACACCTTTCATATTGTATCGCCCCATGGGATATCAAGCAAGGTTTTTTCCGCCATGGATGCAAATTTGGCATGGCATGAATGGCGGCTTTATCGGGCTCAGGTATCGCCGGTTCGCGGCCCATATGCTCCCTGGGTACATTTCGCCGGGCAGGAAAGCCTTGACAGACAGGGGAAAAAATCGCATAATATAGGTTAGATGGACGGGTCTTGAGGGTGAGAGAAGGCACGGAGGCGAACGTAACGGACCCCGGAGCAAGCGGCGGGGATCCTCTCCAGGGGAGCCGGAGTTTTGGGAAGGTTGATGGTCAGGACCTTTATAATCGTGCTCTTGGCGGGTGTTTCGCTTTCCACCTGGGGCTGTGCGGGTTCATCGCAGGCGAGGGACGCCTCCAGTCCGGCGGGCAAGCCGGCGGCGACTCTGCGTCCCAGCCTGGAGCAGCATGGATTCGCCGTGCTCTATTTCCGCGCGATCAAGAATGAGTATGGTGGCATATCGGTTGTCGGTGAGGTCAAGAACGTCGGTCTTGCGGCCCGCGGAGTCGAGCTTCAGGCCGCACTTCGCGACGCCAACGGCCGGTTGGTCGCCGTAGGACACTTCTGTCCCGCCTCTTCCAAGAACATCGCGCCGGGCGAGACTTGGCCATTCTCCTATTCCTTCGGCAAACAGCAAGATATCGTCCGTGCCGAAATGAGAATCGTGGGCGCCTTCAGGACGATGGACGTGCTGGACGCCCCGCGTTGATCGCGGCGATCGCGAGCCGCCTGAGCCCAGTGAACCACCCCTTCGCATCGGTCGCCGACACGCCGGCTGAGATGCATTCCCCGTTTTCTCATAGGGATTCGAGACGTCGGCCACGAGAAACAGCGACTTTACACCAGAAAGCGGACGTGGTACGCTCCCGATCCTGGAGGCGACTGAGCCGGCGAATGAGGTCGGTCTGCCGGCCAAGTGGAATCCTGTGCAAAGGTCCGATATGCAGTGTGTCGTTGCCGATAGTCGCGAGCACAGGCTTGCGATGGACGTGGTTTCGGTGTCGTTGGGCTTCCTTGGCGTGACCTTGGTGGCGCTGTGCACACACCGATACGGCGTCGGCCTGTCCCCCGATTCGGCCAACTACGTGTCGGCTGCAAACAGCCTGCTGGCCGGACAGGGCTATCGGTACTTCGACGGAGGGATCTATACGCACTGGCCGCCGCTGTTTCCCACGCTGCTGGCGATTCCTGGCTTGGCTGGCATCGCGCCAGCGACTGCCGCCAGGTGGGTCAACGCCCTTGCCTTCGGAGGGATCGTGTTCTTCGCCGGCCGGCTGTTCGCCCGGTGCACAACATCCGGGGGCACAGCCGTGTTGGGCACGTTGTCGGTCCTGCTGTCGGTTCCGTTGCTGGCCGTTTCGAGTATGGCCTGGTCGGAGCCGGTGTTCATATTGCTCGCGGTTCTGTTCGTGCTGTACCTGCCGCGATTCTTTCGGACGAAGCGGTGGGTCACGCTTGCGGTACTCGCCTGTCTCGTCGGGCTGGCCTGCCTCGAACGGTACGCGGGCGTCACGTTGATCGTGACCGGTGGGCTTGTGATCGCCACGGCCACACCGAAGGCGTCCATCCTCGATCGGCTCAAGTACTCCGCGGGCTTCTGCCTGCTCTCGGTCACACCGCTGGTTCTGTGGTTTCTCAGAAACCGCGTGTTGGCAGGCCAGACCGCCGGCGCCCACCACTTAAACTGGCGAACCTTGGGCGAGATGGGACGGCCTCTTGTCGCTGCCCTGGACATCATGGCGACTTGGTTCTCCCCATGGGCCCTCCCCGGGAGCGCCGGCATGGCCGTCGTGGGCGTGATCGTGCTGTCGGCCGGGGCGGTGGTGCTCGTGGCCCGTTGGCGGTTCGGCGAATGCGGAGGTCGGAGCTTGGTCCCGGTCTGGTCGGCAGCGATCTTCGTGCTGGTCTACACCGGCTTCATCGCCTTCACCGGCGCCGGGCTATCCTGGGACCCCGAACAGCGGCACATGTCGCCTGTCTACGTGTTCATAATGTTGCTGGTGTTCATCGGCATGGAGGACGCGTTTCGACTGCTCATCAAGGGCCTCGGCCACCGAGCCTTGTTGCAGGCATCGAGTCTCGTGCTGATGGCTCTGTGGCTGCTCCACCCTCTTGATGACGCCTCCGAGGCAATCAAGCATGCCTTGAGAGATGGCGCGGGAGAGTATAGCACCGGTGCTTGGAGGCAATCGGCGATCATGCAGTGGCTTCGCACGAATCCGCCGCAGGGTTCAATCTACAGCAATGCTCCCGACGCGATCTACCTGTTGACGGGAACCGCTGCGAGAGAGACGCCTCACTGGTATATCGATACCACCCAGTTCGCAGAGGGGATGATCTCATCCCAGTCAAACTACGTCGTCTGGTCCCACAACCTTCGCCGGGACTATTTGTACGATCTGCGCGAGCTGGCCTCCCGGTGGCGGCTCGAGCCGGTCGCTGCGCTGCCCGACGGCGAGGTGTATCGCTTTCTTGGCGTCGGCGGCTCGGAGTTGTTCGGGGTCTACCGGTTCTGGTCACCGCAGAGGCAGAGGCATCTGTATACGCTCGACAAGCGGGAACGAGATGGATTGGTCCTGCGGCACGCACGAGAGTGGGTAGACGAAGGGGCTGTCTTCTACGCCTATTCCAAAGGCGGACACCCCCCGGGCGCAAGGCCTGTGTATCGGTTGTGGTCTCAGGCCATGCAGACCAGCTTCTATACGATCGATCCGGCGGAGAAAGACACAGTTCTTGAAAATGTCGCCGGTGTCTGGGAGGATCAGGGAGTTGCCTGGTATGCCTTTGCGGAAGGGGAGCAGCCGCCCGATGCGTCCCCGGTCCATCGGTTCTGGTCCGGCACGCTCGGGACTCACCTTTATACGATTGACCAGGCGGAGAAGGACGGGCTTGTCACGGATTTCGCGCATGTCTGGACGTATGAGGGGGTGGCATGGTATGCGTATGGCAAATGAGAAGGCTGTCGCGCAGCATCTTGTGCCGGGATACGGGAGGCCGGACCAGCATGCCGCTATTGAGTGAATATGCCCAACGGAAGAAGGTTCGCTATTTCCTGGAGACCATACCCAAGCAGGCCCGGATTCTGGAGGTGGGCTGCGGCGATGGGTGGGTCCGCGACTATCTGAGAGGCCATGGATGGGCGCATTACACCGGCATCGACCTCAAACCTCCCGCGGAGATCGTGGGCGATATCCGCCAGTGGAGGCATCTGGGGTTGTGCCCTGAGTCATTCGATGTTGTCATCGCCTTCGAGGTGATCGAGCACGTGGATTGTCTGAAGGACTGCTATGATCTGCTGCGGCCGGGCGGCTCGATGATGTTGACTACGCCGGTCCCGTGCATGGATTGGGCCTTGAAGCTCCTGGAGAAAGTCGGCCTGAACCAGAAGAGAACAAGTCCGCACGACCACCTGATCTGGGTGTCGCGGACCGCCTGCTTCGAGCGCAAGGACGTCCGGATCGTGGGCTTGATGTCTCAGTGGGCTGTCTTGGGCAAGAGGCAGTGATGGGCCGAGAGGTCGCCATTATCGTCGGAGCAGGACCCGCCGGGCTGACGGCGGCCTACGAATTGCTGAAGCGATCCGGAGTCAAGCCCGTCGTCTATGAAGCGTCCGGCATGACCGGCGGCATTTCAAGGACGGTCAACTACAAAGGCAACCGGATCGACATCGGGGGCCATCGGTTCTTCTCCAAGTCGCCCCGCGTTCTTCAGTGGTGGTTGAACATCCTGCCCTTGCAGACGCCTGTGGGGGGCGGCGAGCTTCTCGGCGAGTGCTGCCCGCCGGGGTCGAAGGACGCTCAGGGACCCGACCCCGAGCATACGGACCGTGTCATGCTCGTCCGCGAGCGCCGGTCGCGAATCCTGTATTCTGGGCAGTTGTTCGACTACCCCATCTCGATGAGCCTCGATACGCTCTCCAAGCTCGGATTGCGGCGGGTCGTCGGAATCATGGCGGGCTACTTCCAGGCCCGTGTGTTTCCGATCCGCGATGAGAAATCGCTCGAGGATTTCTTCGTCAATCGGTTCGGCCGGGTCCTCTACCGCACGTTCTTCAAAGACTACACGGAGAAGCTCTGGGGTGTGCCCTGCGATCAGATCAGCTCCGAATGGGGCGCCCAGCGGATCAAAGGGCTTTCGATCGCGAAGACCTTTCTCGACATGTACAAGCGGTTGCTGCCGCAGGGTGCCTCAAGGGCTGCGACAGAGACGAGTCTCATCCGGCGTTTCATGTATCCAAAATTCGGTCCCGGGCAGATGTGGTCGGAGGTGGCCCGCATGGTCCAGGAAGCCGGCGGCGAGATTCACCTCCGCCATGAAGTCGTGGGCCTGATTCACGACGGCTCCCGGATCGTAAGCGCGATAGTGAAAGACCACGCCACCGGTCGGCTGACGGAGGTCGCGGGCGACTGTTTCTTCTCCACGATGCCGATCAAGGACCTGATCGCGGGGCTCGGGGCGTCGGCGCCGGAAGAGGTCCGCCGGATTGCACAAGGGCTGGTCTATCGGGACTTCATCACGGTCGGCCTGCTGCTCAAGCGGCTTCGCGTGGGGGCCCGGTCGAAGGCCAACGGCGCGAACGGCCTGATTCCGGACTGCTGGCTCTACATCCAGGAACCCTTTGTGAACGTGGGGCGCATCCAGGTCTTCAACAACTGGAGTCCGTACATGGTCAAGGACCCGGCGACGCCCTGGATCGGCCTGGAGTACTTCTGCAACGAGGGCGACCGTCTGTGGAGCCGGGACGACCGCGAACTGGCGGCGATGGCCGTCGAGGAGATGATCCGGATCGGCTTCATCTCGCGGGAGGATGTGCTGGACAGCACCGTGATCCGGATGCCCAAGGCCTATCCGGCGTACATGGGCGCCTACGCCGGCCTGGGGATGGTACGCGACTACACGAATCGCTTCGAGAACCTCTTCCTCATCGGCCGCAACGGGATGCACCGCTACAACAACATGGACCACTCGATGCTGTCGGCCATGGTCGCGGTGGACAATATCCTCCAGGGCGTGAAGTCCAAGGACAACATCTGGTCGGTGAACACGGAAGTGGAGTACCATGAAGTGGTCTCGCAACGCCCGAATTCCCGAAGAACCGCTGACGGCGAGCCCTGAAGAGGAATCCTCCCCACAATGGAGCCAATGGGAGTCGAACCCACGACCTCTTNNCTCTCCCAACTGAGCTATGGCCCCGTTGTCCAATTGCCGCCGGGCGTTCGAGGATAGCCCCCAAGCGACCGGCAATGCACGATCATCATGTTACCACACGGGCTGGAACGCAGGCAAGCAATTTTTTTCTGCCATTTTCCGTTGAGGCAAGTATGATTCCCGGCAGAAGACGGGCCTCCCGTGAAGAATGGCGGCGGTTGAGGCGTCTATATGTGGCCGGGGCTTGCAGGCCGTGCCGGCCTTCACGATTCCATTCGAGCGGGTGAAGAGGACGATGTCCGGCGACGAGGTCATGATCCTGATGGTTTCGATAGGCGTAGCAGCATTCGCCTGGTTCTGGTGGTATGCCGCTGTGCGGGTCAGGATGCTCGTCGTCCGCAATGCCGGCCGGTCGATCTTCATCGCCGGGCCAATTGCCTGCCTCCTGATGCTCTTGCTGGTCCTGCGGTGGTGGGCAGCCGATGACGTCCGCGAAAGCGGGACCTATCTGACGTTTTACACGGTGATGGGGGCGGCGTGGGTGGGCTTCTGCTCCCTCTGGCTCAGTCTCCTCGGCGTCCGCCCGCGGGATGACGTGATCGAACGCCAGAACCTGGCGGCAGCCTTCGCGACGGCGGGGGCCCTCGGAGGAATCACCTTTTCCTTCGCCGGGGCCAACGTCGGTAATGGGCCAGGGTGGTGGGTTGTCGTGTTCAGTGCGAGCTTGTCCTCGCTGGCTTTCTTTGGCCTCTGGGCGCTGTTCGAGTGGCTCACCGGGATCAGCGAATCGGTCACGGTCGAGCGGTCGGGCGGAGCGGGCCTTCGGCTGGGCGGATTCCTGGCCGCGACCGGCATCATCCTGGGCCGGGCTGTCGCCGGCGATTGGGTATCGGCCCGGGCGACCGTTCAGGACTTCGCGGCCCTCGCATGGCCTGTCCTTCCTTTGGCGGTTCTGGCGGTTCTCATCGAGCGGCTGCGGCTTTCGGACGCCGACGCTCACGATGGGGGTTCTTTTGCGGGGTTTTTCGTCGCGGCGGTTTATCTGACTGTCGCGTGTCTTTACGTCTTTGTCTGGCAGGGGAAGCCTTGAATCCGCCTTGGACCATTCCGGAGCCGATCCCCGAAGCCCAGTTCCACGAGATCCGCCTGGGCATGATCTTCGACCACCACAAGTGGGACAGCCAGTTCGAGGATATCGAGTCGCTCAGCCGTCGCTGCCTGATCTTGGATTCGGATGCCTGGGAGCAGTTGCGTCGTCAGTCGGAGCAGCTTTGGACGGAGGCGCTGGCCGCCGAGGGAGAGGTTATGAACCGGCCCGACCTGTGCGAGATGCTCGGGCTTGGCCGGCGATTGGAGAAAGCCTGCACCCGGACCGCCCGCAGAGTTCCCTCGGCGGCGATGGCGAGGATCATGCGATTCGATTTCCATTTCACCGAAGAGGGCTGGCGGATCTCGGAGGCGAATGCGGACGTGCCCGGCGGTTTCATCGAATCGTCCGCGTTTGCCGAACTCGCGCGTGGGTGCTATCCGGGCGCGCGTGCGGCGCCCGACGTGGGCGAGCTGTACGCACGAGCCGTGGCCTCATCGCTCGGCAGGGGCGCACGCGTTGCCTTCGTGCACGCGACAGCCTACACGGACGACCGGCAGGTGATGGTGTTTCTGGCCGAGAGGTTCGCAGTTGAAGGGCTTGAGCCGGTGCTGGCCAGTCCCGTGGATCTGCTTTGGACAGACGGAGCGGTGAGACCGGCCGGGGGCGGCGGAGCTTTCGACGGCATCGTGCGGTTCTTCCCGGCCGAGTGGCTCGTGAATATCCCGCGAAAGAACACGTGGGAGCGATTCTTTCACGGTGGCGTCACGCCACAGAGCAATCCGGGCTATTCACTGATCCCCCAGAGCAAGAGATTTCCCCTGGTCTGGGACCGGCTCAGGACGAGTCTGCCGACCTGGCGGGCCCTTCTGCCGCAGACCCGCGATCCTCGCGAGGTCGATTGGCGCGACGGTGGGGATTGGGTCCTCAAGCCTGCCCTCGGGCGCGTCGGCGAGTGGATCGGTATTCGCGGGGTCACGGCCGACGGGGAATGGCGAGAGATTGCCCGCAGCGCCGCGAGACATCCGGAGTTCTGGGTTGCCCAGAGGCGTTTCACGGCGGTTGCCGCCCGCGCCGGTTGTGAAAATCTCTATCCCTGCGTAGGCGTATTCGTGGTGGACGGAAAGGCTTGTGGACTTTACGGGCGCGCGTCCCGTGCGCCGTTGATCGACAGTCGGGCACAGGATATCCCGATCCTCGTGGGCGAGCCGATCGCGAAGGATCGCAGAACGCAGGTCGCTGCCCTGGGAGAATATCGATGACGGGAAGAGAATTGTACGAAGTCTGGGCGCCGGCGTTCGACGAGTGGTCGCCGTGGGTCAAGCCGGTGCTGTTTGCCGAGATCGAGAGATCGGCTGACGGCATTACCTCCGCGGGCGGCATGAGCGAACCCGCCTTGCGATGCCGCGTGGAAGCCCGGCGCGACACTGCCGTCGTGGTCGATCTGCCAGGCGTACAGTCTCTGGCGGCCGGATTCAATCTGGCCAAGGACGGATATCGGCCGGTGCCGCTGTACAACACGACATCGGGGCGCCGACACGGAGTCCCGCCCGACAAATGCGTGCTGGCTGAAGTGGCCGGCATTGTGCGGCTGCTCTCCGATCCGCTGCCGGAGTACGTGCGGAACGCCATCGTGGGGGACAACCCGCCCGCATTCCTGCTCGACTCTCGCCGGCTCAAGGGCGAGAACAAGCCCGCGCCAGGTGTGTATGACAATCGATGGATGGTCTTTCCGCAGGACTTCCCCTCCGCCGGGTTCCTCAGGTCCCGAGGGATCACGCAGGCAATCCTCCTGCAGGAAGGGTCGTCACCACCTGCGGAAGATCTGTCTCACGTGCTGCTTCGCTGGAAGGAGGGAGGCATCGCGGTGTTTCTGCAGGATGCGGCGGGGAATCTTGCGCTCTGTCCCGCCGAGCTGCGCCGACCGTCGCACTTTCGTTCGACGATCTATCGCGTGCTTGCGCTGGCGGGGCTGCGAAGAAACAGTGCAGGAGGGTTCGGCTCCATGGTACCGATCCCGGGGCAGGGGGGCGGTTTCGGATAAGCGCGATGGTGCGAAGACGAATACTGGTGACGGGCCGTGTGCAGGGGGTGGGGTTTCGACCGACGGCGCACAGACTGGCTGCGTCTCTCGGGCTGAGCGGCTTTGTATTGAACGACACTCGCGGAGTCACGATTGAACTCCAGGGCGAGACCTCGCGGATCGAGGAGTTTCTGACTCGGCTTGTGGGTTCGGACAAGCCGCCGTTGGCGCAGATCAAGTCATGCGAGGCGGCGGACCTGCCGACTTGCGAGGGAGAGAGCGGATTCGTCATACGCGGGAGTCGCTCCGGAGGCCAGGTGCTTTCGGAGGTCTCAGCCGACGTTGCCGTTTGTGCGGATTGCCTGAGGGAGCTTGCCGACGGTGGTGATTTCCGGTACCGGTATCCCTTTGTCAACTGCACGAATTGCGGGCCGCGATATTCCATCGTCAAGACCATCCCCTACGACCGGCCCAACACGACGATGTCGGTCTTCCCGATGTGCGAGCGATGTGCTGCACAGTACGCGGATGTGACGGATCGTCGATTTCATGCCCAGCCGGTGGCGTGTCCGCAATGCGGGCCCAAGGTGTGGCTGGCCAACCGCGACGGCAGCGTGATGCAGATGGGCAACGATGAAGCGATTGCCCGGACTACGAGAATGCTGCGGGCGGGCAAGATCCTCGCGATCAAGGGCCTCGGCGGCTTTCACTTGGCCTGCGATGCGCTCAACAACGACGCGGTTCTCGAACTGCGGCGGCGAAAACGCCGGGACCACAAGCCGTTCGCCGTTATGGCAGGCAGTGTTGAGCAGGTGAAAAGACATGCGGTGGTGGACCTTGCTGCCGAGCAGGCTCTGAGGAGTCCGGAGAGTCCTATCGTGCTCGTGCCCAAGCGCACCGACGCCACGATTGCACCGGCGGTGGCGCAAGGTGTGAGTTCATTCGGGTTCATGCTCTGCTACACGCCGTTGCACCATCTGTTCTTCGCGGAGGGGCTGGACGTGCTCGTGATGACCAGCGCGAACATCTCCGATGAACCGCTGATCTGTGAGAATGAGCTTGCGCTGGAGCGGCTCGGCGACGTGGCCGACGCTTTCCTGATGCACGACCGGGAAATCTATCGGCAGGTCGATGATTCGATTGTGTACTTCGTCGCCGGTGAGCGGGTCGTGCTTCGACGGGCCAGGGGTTATGTGCCGACGCCGATCCTGATGCAGGAAGATTCGCCGCAGGAGATTCTCGCGGCCGGCACCGACTTGAAGAACACGTTCTGCCTTGTGAAGGGGAACCAACTCATCCTCAGCGAGCACATCGGCGATCTGGAGGATGCTGAGGTCTACCACCACTACGTCGGGTCGATCAAGCATTTGGCCGGGTTGTTTGAGGTTGAGCCGCGTGTCGTTGTGTGCGACCTGCATCCGGGCTATTTCTCCACCCAGTACGCGAGATCGCGTCGCGGCGTACGGGTGATTCCGGTCCAGCATCACTGGGCGCACATCGCGTCGGTCCTGGCCGAGCACGGGCTGGCCGGACCGGTGATCGGCATCGAATGCGATGGAACGGGCTATGGCACGGACGACGCGATCTGGGGGTGCGAGTGCATGATTGCATCGCTGACGGAGTTCACACGATTCGGGCACCTCGCGTATTATCCGCTCGCTGGCGGGGATAAGGCGAGCAAAGAAGCCGTCCGGCCACTTCTGGGGCTTTTGAAGCAGACATACAGACCGGATTTCAGACTCGACGAGTTTTCGTGGCTGCTCGAACGAATCGAGCCTGACAAGGACAGACTTGGCCTGATCAGCGAGCAAATCGACAAGGGCATCAACACGGTGAACACCTCCAGCCTGGGCCGCGTGTTCGACGCGGTGGCAGCGATGGTCGGCCTGGGCGGTTTCAATCACTTCGATGCCCAGTTGCCGATGGCTCTCGAATCGCTGGTCGAGCCGGGTATCGACGACTCGTACGAGTTCGATCTGCATCGCGATGGCGTCGAACCACTGCAACTGGACCTGCGTAGGACGCTCATGCATGTGGTGGGGGATGTCAGAAGTGAACAGGCCCCGGCGGTCATTTCTGCGAAGTTCCACAACACGCTCGCGGAAGCCCTGCTGGCGATGGCCAAGGCAGCCCGAGGGGATTCGCGGCTGGAAATTGCAGCCCTCAGCGGCGGGGTATTCTGCAATCGCGTACTGACGAGCCGGCTCGTCGCCCGTTTGAAGCAGGAGGGATTTGCGGTATTATTGAACCGCGACGTCCCGGCCAACGACGGCGGACTCGCCCTCGGCCAAGCGGCAATTGCCGTGAATCATCTCTTGTCGTGTGTACCGTAGAGCGTTATCTGCGGATCGCTCGCACCGTACATGCATCGCTATCCACTGGATGAACTGGGCGAGGGGGTTGCTGGCAGCTCGTCAGTGACACTCCAGTCCTTGCGCAGTGTTTCGCACTTCTTGCGAAGTGCATCAGCCTCTGGGTGCATCCTATCCATCTGCTTGGCAATCGGATGGAGTACATTCACCTGCGTCCTGCGCAAACAGAACGAGAGTGATGCCAAGGCTTTCTCCGTTGCTCTGCACACCCTAGGCAAGCTATCTGGCCTGGCGAACTTGGTATACGAGAACCTATCCATCTCAATGCGCTCGGTATCCCCTTTCAATGGCTCATTTGTATCATAGGCAGGTGGCCTGAACAACAGGCCAATCCCCTGTTCCTTCAAGGACAGATTCTCTTTTTCGAGGTCTATCCAACTTCGCATGGTGGATTGTAGGACCTCGATCTCGGCAGATCTTCCCTGTGATGTACCGGGTTCAGAGATATCAATCTCCAGGATTGGCTTCCCAGTCCCGCTGGTACGTTTCTCACGATCTGGCTTTGGAATGTCGTCGCCCTCGCCGCCTACGGTCATCGTGAAGTCAGTTTCTGAGTTATCCCAATAGAAGAAGAGCCGGTTCAGTGTGTTGTACACGGCAAGAGTGAGGTTTTGGCGGTTGACCACGCCCAGGAAGAACGGCAGCGTGGAGTCATACAGGCAATCCCTCTTGGGCTGTTTGTCAAAGACGAGAGGGTCTTTGTTTGACTTGATCTGGATGCCGAAGGACTTCCCACTGGGAACGACCGTCTCATCGACCATTCTCGCCAGATGCACGATGAAGTCCACGCCGAAATGGTCTTCCTGTCGTGGGACTGGCACCGTGAAACCCAGTTTGCACAAGGCTGGTATCGCCAGATACTCGGAACGATTGCCCAGCCAGTATCCCCATGGAATACTCATGGTTCAGCTTCTCCCTTCTGTTGTCTGCTGAGAATCTGACTCACACACCGCTCACACGACACGCGAGAGGCGCACGTAGTCGCTCTTCACAGGGGAATGGCTTCCTGGAGGACATGCCATCTGATCAGGGGGTTGAGCCCTCTGTCGGTTACGATTTCGACGGGTCTGTCGAGGATTTGTTCGAGGTCCAGGATGAGCCCCGCAGGGAACCAGGAGCTTGTTGTGGGTCCTGCCTCGACCAGGAAGTCCACATCGCTGTCCGGCCCGTCTTCGCCGCGTGCGACGGAGCCAAACAGGCGGACGTTGCTCGCCCCGTGCCTGGCGGCGATGCTCACGATATCATCTCGTCTTTCCTGGATGAGTTGTCTGAGCGTCATGAACCCACAGCCGATTTCTGAGAAAAGCCTCTGTAACCATCTATGCTTGCGAAGGATAAGAAAGCCGTTCTGTCTTGTCAAGCGGCGAATAGCGCCCGTGCGAACACCGGAAATGGCTTCGTCGTAACCGGCTTAGCGTGTTTGACCTGGCGCATCCGGCCCGATAGAATGGTGAACGGTGCCTGTTGTCCGCGTTGACTACTGGGGCGGCGATCAACAGAAGCAGTTCAGACGACGACATGAAAGCAATGCACGATGTGTTTAGCGATACCGGCGCGAATCGTTGAATTGGACGAGGATAGAGCGGTGGTCGATGCGATGGGCAACCGCTGGAAGGCCAAGACCACGCTCTTGCCCGAGGCCAAGCTGGGGGACGTCGTCCTCGTGCACGCGGGCTTTGCCATTTCTCTCGTGGACGAGGAGGAGGCGAAGAAGACGTGGGAGCTTTTCGCCGAGATCGAGAACTTCGAGAACACGCGGAACAGGGTTTCGGGGTAGCCGCATGTTGGACAGGATCACTCACGCACAGCACACCATCGATGAAACCTGTCGGAAGTTGGGGCGGCAGATCACGATCATGGAGGTCTGCGGGACGCATACCGTCTCGATTTTTCGCAGCGGCATCCGCTCGATTCTGCCTGAGCAGGTCAAGCTGCTGTCGGGGCCGGGATGCCCCGTGTGTGTTACCGACCAGGGCTATATCGACGCCATGATGCAATTGGCCGATCGCGACGATTGCCTGATCGCCACGTACGGCGACATGATCCGCGTGCCCGGCAGCAATGGCTCGTTGGAGACTCGTGCATCGAGAGGCAATGTGCGGGTTGTTCTGAGCAGCGAGGACGCGCTGCAATTGGCCCATGAGAGGCCGGACAAGACGGTGGTCTTCATCGCCGTCGGCTTCGAGACGACGGCGCCTGCGACCGCCGTGGTTGTCAAGGAAGCGGCGGCTGAAGGGATCGAGAACTTCTACATCCTCAGCGGGCACAAGCTGGTCCTTCCTGCCATGCGTGCGCTGCTCGGCGGCATGAACGATCGTGTCGATGCGTTTCTTTGTCCCGGACACGTCAGCGTTATCATCGGATCGGGAGCGTTCGCGGAGATCGTGACGAACTATGGTCGCCCGTGCGTGGTGGCAGGCTTCGAGCCCGTGCAGATCGTCGAGGCCCTGGCGGAAATCTGTCGCCAACTTGCGGTGGGAAAAGCCGAGTTGAAATCCCTCTACGGCGCCGTGGTGACCGAGAAAGGGAACGTCGCAGCTCAGCGGATCATCGAAGAGTGTTTCGCGTCGGCGGATGGCTATTGGCGGGGTCTCGGAAAGATAGAGAACAGTACACTCGCCCTCAGGGAACAATACAGGCGATTTGACGCCTTCCAACGACTCGGCTTGGAGGATGGGCCAGGCAAAGAGAATCCGGGCTGTCGCTGCGGGGAAGTGCTGTGTGGGCTCATTGAGCCGATCGAGTGCCCGCTGTTCGGGACGCGATGCACGCCGCAGAAGCCCATCGGTCCGTGCATGGTCAGCTCGGAAGGGACTTGCGCGGCCTGGTTCAAGTACGGTCGCAGGGGATGATACGATAGATGACAGCCAAACCGGAGAGAATTCTGCTCGCCCACGGCGGTGGCGGCCAACTTACCCGCCAGCTCATTCGCGATCACATCGTGCCGAGGTTCCGCAACGACACATTGTCTGAGCTTGCCGACGCCGCGTGCCTGATGCTGTCCTCCAACGCGATCTGCTTCACGACGGACAGTTATGTAGTTAAGCCGCTGTTCTTTCATGGAGGGGATATCGGCAAGCTCGCCGTCTGCGGGACGGTGAACGATCTGGCGGTGTCCGGTTCGAGGCCGTTGGTCCTCTCGCTTGCATTGATTATCGAGGAAGGATTTGAGCTGGCGCTCCTGGAGCGAATTCTCCGGAGTATCAGCGATGCCGCTCGCAGCAACAATGTGAGCATCGTGACGGGTGACACCAAGACGGTCGAGCAGGGCTCGGCCGATGGCATTTTCATCAACACGGCGGGTATCGGCGTCAAACTGCCGAACGTGGAGCTTGGCTTGGGCAGGATTCGGGCGGGAGACAAGGTCCTCGTCAACGGGACGATGGGCGATCACGGCATGACGATCGTCTCGCAGCGGGAGGGAATTCGCTTCGAATCACAATTGGAGAGCGACTGCGCGGGGCTGGCCGAGTTGACGTGCAACCTGTTTGCGAACGTGCCCGGGATTCGATTCATGCGGGACCCGACTCGCGGCGGCTTGGCCGCGACGCTCAACGAGGTTGTCGAAGGCAGTCGCTTCAGTGTCGAGGTTCACGAAGCAGAGGTTCCCGTGCGGCCTGAGGTGCAGGTGGCCGCCGATATGCTCGGTTTCGACGTCCTGAATGCCGCGAACGAGGGCAAGTTCGTGGCGGTGGTGTCCTCCGACTCGGCGGATGCGTGCCTGCGAATCTGCCGAGACCACCCATTGGGCCGAAACGCCGGGATCATCGGCGAGATCATCGAGACGCGAGACACGCCCCTAGTGGAGCTGCGAACGAAGATCGGAGGCCGGCGAATCGTGCAGATGCCCTATGGGCGAGAGTTGCCGAGGATCTGCTGATGCACGAGGCCACGGTGGCGCAGAGTCTGATGGAGGTGATCCTGCACGAAGCCCAGGAGCGGCACGCCAGACCCGTCCGCGCGAAGATGAGCTGCGGAGAGCTGAACAAGATCAATGATGAGATCCTCTCGTTCGCCTTCGAAGCCGTTGCCAAGGATACATTGTGCGAGGGGATGACGCTGCAGATCGAGCACAAGCCTCTGCAGGCGATATGCAAGACGTGCGGCAATGTGTTTGCCGTCGATATTTCGAATACGCAGTGCCTGGGTTGCGGGGGCGGTGACTTCGAGTTGTTGCCCGATGCCCCGCTGGTGCTGGACGAGATCGAATTTGAAAGAGCAGATGATGGACAAGGTTGACGTCGGCAAGAGGATCTTGAACGCCAATGAGACGTACGCGATGAAGAACCGCCGGCTTCTGGCTCGATACGGGAAGCGATGCTTCAACATGATCTCGTCGCCTGGTTCAGGCAAGACAACTCTGCTGGTGCGGACGATTCGCGATCTCGCGCAGTCGCTTCGCATCGGCGTGATCGAAGGCGACCTTCAGACGGACATCGACGCCGAGAGAATCCGGGCCACGAAGGCGCCTGCGATTCAGATCAATACCGATGGAGCGTGCCATCTGTCCGCTTCGCAGGTGAATCAGGCCCTGGAGAAGCTGCCGGTCGAGGGCCTTGATGTGGTGTTCATTGAGAATGTCGGCAATCTTGTGTGCCCTTCGGCGTTTGAACTCGGCGAAGATGGGAAAATTGTCGTGCTGTCGGTTGCCGAGGGCGATGATAAACCGGTGAAGTACCCGGGGATCTTCGCCAAGTCAAAAGTCTTGCTCGTGAACAAGATCGACCTGTTGGCAGGATCGCTCGTCGATTTCGATCTCGACCGCGTCAACACCGATGCGCGGCGGCTCAACAAATCCATTGAAATCTTCCCCGTATCCGCCAAGACGGGCGAGGGCATGCGGAATTGGTATGGCTGGCTGACGGATCAGGTTCGTTCACGATGATCTCTCGCCGCCGGACGGCACGTCTTCGAGTGGTTTGCGCTATTGGTAGAGGCTGTGCTCCCGGATGTATGTAAGGACATCCGGATGAAGCATTCCGCTCACGTCTTCATGCGCCGCCAGTCGCCTGCGCACTTCCGTGCTGCTGACATCCACCAGCGGCGTCTGGACCACGTTCCGTTTCAGCTTGGCGATGCGCTGCGCACCCCACAGAGATTCCAGGCGGTTGAAGTCCGGCGGGGCATGGCCCGCGCGCTGCATCGTGGTCAGATTGCATTCGTCGAGCAACTCCTCGATCCTGTGCCAGTGCACGAGATCTTTGGTGCTGTCGGCGCCGAGGAGCCAATGGATCGCCGTGTCTTCGCCATACTCGCGTCTGAACAGGCGCACCGTATCGAGCGTGAAGCTGGGAGTGACCCGTTGCAACTCGCAATCACTGACTGCGAAGGAATCATCGTCCGCCGTTGCCAGCGTCACCATGTTCAACCGATCTTCGTCTCGTGCATACGGCCAGAAGCTCTTCAGCGGGGAGCATTTTGCCGGGATGAAGATCGTTCTTTCGGCTCGAATCTGCTCTGCGGCTGCCCTGGCAACTCTCGTATGGCCCAGATGGATCGGGTCGAACGAGCCTCCAAAAAGTGCAATTCTTCGTTGTGCCATGTGATTGTTAACAGCCAACCTGTTGGTTGTGTGATTGCGGTCCTTCGAAATCCTTCCTGATTTCGCGGGCTCGACAGTGACTAAAGGAACACTCTCGCAAGGCGAAAGTCAAGCGGCTATTTTATTTCGTGTGGCGCGGTCACAGTCTGCCAGATCGCATCATGGAAGCGATCGCGGCATCCTTTCGCACGGTGGTGTGGTGCGTGCAAATACTGCGGAAATTCGCGTGCTTTTCCGCTCTATCACGCACGATTGATATCGTGACATACAGGCGAGAGAAAGGCGTCGATGCTCCGTTTGTGTGGTGATCTGCACGCGCGGAGCGCCTGCGCACGCGATGGTCCAAGAAAAATTTATGAAGGATTGAGAAATACTTGGACGATAAAGAACATGGCAATTGTCAACATCGTCGAGACAATCGTGTTGACAACGGCTTGGCCTGAATTTTAGTGTTAGTCAGTATAGTACATACAGAAACCAGTCATTCGTTGGTCAACTTAATCGAAAAGGAGAAAAGGTAATGGCCAAGAAGAAAGCAGCAAAGAAGAAGGTCGCCAAGAAGGCAACGAAGAAGACGGCAAAGAAGAAGACCGCGAAGAAGGCAAAGAAGAGGTAATGCAACGTCAGTCAAGGGCCTGCTCGTTTTGCACCGCCATCAACGAAGCTTGATGGCGGCGGCAATTCGCCGAGTTTCGTTCGGGCCGTCCCGAACGGACGAAATCCGAGTGATTGAGCGCGTTGCAGCAGGCTTTCGGGAAATGGAAGGTCCTCTGACAAACAGGAGAGCCTTCCATTTCTCTTTTTAGGGGGGGCACTCGCGGTGCTCGGGGGGATGGTATCGCCTCTCTTCCCATTGCAGGCCGCGTCGCCTGCTTCTTGTAATTGCGCCGGATTCGTCTATACTCTCCCGCAGTGCCGGTTGACAGGGTTAAATCGTCGGAATACTGCGTTTGGAGAGATTCGGTTCATGGATTTGTTTCATTACAGCGGCGGCGTGCTTCTGGCTGAGGGCGTGGACGTCGAACGCATTGCAGCGCAGGCGGGGACCCCTGCCTATATCTACAGCAAGGGTACGTTTGAGGATCATCTGGCGAAGATCCAGGCGGCGTATCGGGAACTCGATCCGATGATCTGTTTCTCGGTCAAGGCGTGCGGCAACCTGCACGTGCTCAAGGTGATGGCCGAACGAGGCAGCGGGTTCGACATCGTCAGCGGCGGCGAGCTGTATCGCGTCCTTCAGGTGGGCGGCGATCCCGCCAAGATCGTCTATGCGGGTGTGGGAAAGACCGACGACGAGATCATCGAGGCGATTCGGGCCGGGATCGGATACTTCAATATCGAGTCGGAGCAGGAGCTCGAGAATCTTATTCGGCTCGCCGAGCGGCACGCGGCCGGTGACGAGACCATGCTGAAAGCCGCGCTCCGCGTGAATCCTGACGTGGACTATCGCAGCCATGCGTATCTGGAGACCGGAAAGAGAGAGACCAAGTTCGGGGTGGACATTGAGCGAGCAGTCTCGGTCTTTGACAAGTACGGCGGTGGCTCGACGGTCCGACTGTGTGCCATCCACGTCCATCTGGGCACGGGCGGTAAGACCATCGATCCTTTCGTCGATGCGGTGAAGAAGATCCTTCCGCTTGTGGACCGGCTTCGTGAGAAGGGGCATACGGTCGAGGCGCTGGACCTGGGCGGTGGATACGGAGCCGACTACGAGACGGAAACCGTGCCCTCTGCGGAGCAGTACGCGGCCGGACTTGTGCCCCTGCTTCGAGGCAAAGGGCTTAGGCTCATCCTCGAACCCGGCAAAAGCATTTGCGCCAACGCCGCCATCCTTCTGACGCGAGTTCTCTACACCAAACAGGGGGGCAGCAAGAAGTTTGTCATCGTCGATGCCGGCATGAACGATTTGATTCGCCCCTCGCTGTACGGGGCGTTCCATTTCATCTGGCCTGCGAGAGTGGACGCACGTTTCGTGCCGACCGCCCGCAACAAGGATCTGCACATGGGCGGGGGGGAGGTTGTCGATATCGTCGGGCCGATCTGCGAGGGCGCCGATTTCCTGGCCAAGGACCGGTGCATTCCTCCCGTGCAGCGAGGCGACCTGATGGCAGTCTTCGGCGCAGGCGCGTATGGCTTCACCATGAGCAGCAACTACAACGCCCGCGGCCGGGCCACGGAAATCCTCGTCGAGGGCGACAGCTTCCGTGTGATCCGCAGACGCGAAACCTATGAAGACATGGTCGCATTAGAGCGGTGAGTCTGACGGTCTGAGGGACGTGAGCATGTACGTCAAGCCAAGGACATACTGCGCTTGGCGGAACTATCCGCTGAATACGGAGGTTCCCACATGCTCCTTTAGAGATTCCGTTCGACGAAACCCGTGTCGACTTTGCCCTTGACGAACAGGTTGTGGGAGAGGATCTCCAGGCAGGCGGGGATGGTCGTTTTGATCGGGTGGATGACGAACTCCTGCAGCGCCCGCCGCATGGTGGCAATCGCCTCGGCCCGCGTCTTCTGATGGACGATAAGCTTGGCGATCAGAGAATCGTAGTTCGGCGTGACGGTCCAGCCCTGATGAGCGTGCGTATCCACTCGCACCCCAAAGCCGCCGGGGGCGATGTACTGCGTGATGGTGCCTGGGCAGGGTGAGAAGTTGTTCGCCGGGTCTTCCGCGTTGATCCGGCACTCAATTGCTACGCCCTGATGCCTGATGCTCTTTTGGCGCAGCTTGATCGGCTGGCCGCTGGCGATCCTGATTTGCCATTTGATCAGATCATGGCCGGTGACCATCTCGGTGACGGGGTGCTCGACCTGAATGCGGGTGTTGACCTCGATGAAATAGAACTTGTTGTCTCTGTCCAGGAGGAACTCGACCGTGGCGGCGTTCACGTACTTGGCCTCTTTGATCAGGCGAATCGCCGAGTCCGCCAGGCGCTGACGATCGCGGTCCTCCAGCACCGGGCAGGGCGACTCCTCGATCATTTTCTGGTGCCGCCTCTGGATGGAGCAGTCCCGCTCGAAAAAGTGAACGACGTTGCCTTCCTGGTCGGCCATGACCTGGACTTCGACGTGGCGAGGCTCGACGATGAACTTCTCGATGTACACGGCGCCCTCGCCGAACGCGGCTTCGGCCTCCGTGCGTGCGGCGTTGAAGGCGGCCCGCAGGCTGATGTCGTTGTGCACGACGCGCATGCCGCGGCCCCCGCCGCCGGCGACGGCCTTGATGATGACGGGGTATCCGATCTGGCTGGCCAGCTTCATCGCCTCGGCCTCGTTGGGAACGACACCCTCGGAGCCTGGAACGATGGGAACCTTCGTTTTCCGGGCGAGCTTGCGTGCCTCGACCTTATCCCCCAGCAGCCGCATGGCCTCCACCGGAGGACCGATAAAACCAATGCCGCAGTCACTGCAGATCTGGGCGAAGTTCACATTCTCGGCCAGGAACCCGTAGCCGGGGTGGATCGCGTCGACGTTGGTGATCTCGGCGGCGCTGATGATCCTCGGTATGTTCAGATAGCTTTGGTTGCAGTCCGCCGGGCCGATGCAGATCGATTCGTCGGCGAGCCGAAGATATGGCGCATTCCTGTCTGCCTCGGAGTAGACGGCCACGGAGGCGACGCCCATTTCGCGGCAGGCGCGAATGATGCGAAGTGCGATTTCGCCGCGGTTGGCGACCAGGATTCTGGATACCATACGATGACTCCTGCTCGTCGTGCATCCTGCGGGACGTGCCGTCCGCCAGCCCGCAGCAGGCGCTACACAAGGGGTTCAGTCGGGCCTGACTCGGAAGAGCACCTGACCGTATTCGACCGCCTGGCCGTTTTTGACGGTCCTTTCGACGATCGTGCCGCTGACTTCGGCCTTGATTTCATTCATGACCTTCATGGCTTCGATGATGCACACCACCGTCTGCGGATCGACATGGCCGCCGGGCTCGACATATGGCTCGGAGTCTGGGCTTGGGGCCTCGTAGAACGTCCCGACGATCGGGGACTTGATCTCCAGAAGGCCCTCCCGTCCGGTGTTTGCCGGGGTCTGTCCCACCGCCGGCGTCTGGCCCTGGGGCTGGGGCACCATGATCGGGGCCGCCGCCCCCGGCAACGACGCCATGATCGGCGCGGTGGCGGGCGCCTGTTGCGGCTGGGCGCGCCGAAGAGCCACACGGTCATCCCCATGCTGGATATCGATTTCGACAAGATCATTCTCTTTCATGATCTTGATGAGTTCTTTTATCTTCTGGACATCGGCGTCTTTCTCAGCCATCGTCGCATCCTTTCCGGAGGTCCGGATGGGTTGCTCAAAGTCGGCACACCACGTCCCCCAACGGGGATTCAGGTGGCTCCTGGGTCAGGGCACCAGTATAGTCGCCGGGCCGGACATTGCAATAGAATTGTTCCTTCCCGCAGGGGACCAGGCGGGGTCGGCGTTCGGTGGCGGATTCCGGCCGCACCCGGGAGCCCATGCACCGGTGTATGCGCATGAAAACGCCGCGGCCGGAGAGCCGCGGCGTGGGTTTCCATAATCACTTCCCGCTGTTGAACTGCTGATAGATGTGCGTGGCTTCGGTCTGTTCCACCGGCAGCGCGAGCTGATCGGTGTTCATCGTGATCTTGAACCGTGCGTCACCGGCGACGGCGCCTCGGACGACGACGCGCCAGGTCGCCTTGTTCTTGGGCTCAAGGCTGCGGAGCGGCGCGAAGTTGATCGTCTTACCCATGACGGATCCAGCCGTCGCGCCGGCAGAGGTGACGTATTGCAGCTTGTCATCCAGCACGATGGAGATCCGTATGTTGCTGTCTGCCGCGGTGCCTTCGTTCGTAACCGTGATCACATAGGTGGTGTTCGTGCCGACCTCGACAGGGTCTTCCAGATCGAGTACTTCGACCCGGCTGGCGGCAATCCCGGTGATTACGGTCCTGCTCGAGTCGGTGACAGGCTCGGCACAATAAGCCGTCGCCGTCGCCGTCGCCATCAGCTCGCCTTCACGTGTCGGCGTGTACGAGACCTGCACGGTCTTGGAGGTGTTCGGCTCGAGTGTGCCGAGCTCCCAGACCAGTTTGGACCCGGAGAACTGAGCGCCGGCGGTGGCCTCAATGGACGTCACGCCCGGGGGAATGATGTCCTCAATCGTCGTGTTCTGCGCTGGGCCGTCGCCCTTGTTTGTGACGGTTAGCTCATAGCTGATTGAACGGCCCAGGTACTGGCGCTTCGGGCCGCTCTTGGTGATCGTCAGGATCGGCTGGCGGACGTTGGTCAGCGTGGGCTCGGATTCGGCCTTCAGGCCGGCGGCCGACGTTGCCACGGCCTTGTTGACGTAGGTCCCGGTCTTCGTCGCCCGCAACTTGATCGAGAACCGCCGGGATTCTCCTGCGGCGAGCGTGCCGGCCTCCAGTACGATCTTGCCCTTGCCGTCCGTCGTCTGCAGCCCGGCGGGCAGCGTGTCGGTGATTTGAACGTTCTGGGCTGCGCCCGTTCCGGTGTTCGTGACAACGAAATCGACCTGGATTGGCTCGCACAACAGCGCCTCGGCAGGCGCGATCTTCGCCAACTCCAGCGTGGGCTCGACCACCTTCACCACGGCGCAGTTGCGGGCCGTATGGGTGATGGCCGTACAGTGCTCCAGCGGTCTGGCGGCGGTGGCGGTCCCGGAGATCTTGATGCTCTTGCTTGCACGGGGACCCAGTGAGTCGATATCCCACACCAGTTGGTCATCCTGGGTTCGGGCCGCCGGCTCGGAGCCTTTGAATTGGAAGTCCCTGGAGAGCGTCTCGGTGATCGTGATCTCAGTGAGCATCATCTCGGTAAGGTTGGTGACGCGGATGACGTAGGCAAACGGTGTGTTCAGGCGTATTTCCTCCGGCATGGCCTTGTCGACCTGAATGATGCCGTAATCCGGCCTGGGATAGGTGATGGACAGGGTGCTGCCCGCCGGCTCGTCGACGGACACGAGGGCCCGCCCGACCGGGACGGTCCTGCCATACGTGGAGGCGATAGGTCTGGACGTGAACGGCTGGACTCCTTCCGCCGAAGCGGTCAGGACCTCCGGCTGCACAGGCACCGGCGTGACGGTGGTTGGGCCGACCGTCGACTCAATCTCCGCCGTGGCGACCTGATCTTCCGATCGCGGCTGCAGCGGCGACTGCGACGGTTGACGCCTGGGCCTTGCCTGGGACGGCACGCTGGCCGTAGGCCTGAGGTTGCTGTCCCAGAAGTAGCCTCGCCCAGTGGCCGGCGCTGCGGCAGGCTTGGGCTCGCCGATGCTTTGGAGATTGTCCGGGCCCCGGCACCCCGAGAGCAGTACGCCGGACACGAGTATTAAGACCACCCACACCTTCTTCATCACACCGCTCCTTTAACACCCGAACGCTCACCTCCAAGTCTGCCCCACCCTGACTGTGACGCGTTCTCATCAGTTGCTGGATGGCAAGAGGGCGAGCTTCGAGATATGTCTAACGATATCGTTGTCGTGGCTAACGATCTGTGCCCTTCCTCCTCGATGCAGAAAGACAATCCGCCCGCCGTCGCCTCCGACGGCATAGAAACGGCGTTTCCTCCCGCCAACAATGCACTTTCCCACATAGAGCATACAATCGAAGCATCGTGGGTACAAGACTCCGGCTCTTGCCAGGATTCCCTAAGTATACCATATTAACCTTTATCGAGTCAATACTTATGCTGCCTTAAATGGATGCTTCGTCTCATTCTGGATTCCACGGACCCTGCCGGTCGGCAGGACCTGGACCTTTCCAAGGCTGCTCCGTGCCTTGAACCCGGGATCGTCCTATAAAACCGATAGAATCGCCTGTAGCGACTGTGCGGACCGGGAGCGGCCTGGAAAAGCCATGCGATGCCGTTCCTTAAAGGAACCGTGTTGCAGTGGACCCTCGTCTGGTTTGCGCGGGCGGACAGGCTCAAAAATGTTTGCATCGGCGTGCGCTTACGGCTATTTTTCCGGGTGTTTCAGCAACGATTCATTGATTGGGGAACAGAGCATTTGAAACGATCTGCCTTCGAAAAACGAGTTGTGGAGAGGGTCCTCGTCGGCGATGGGGCCATGGGGACGATGTTGTATCAGCACGGCGTCTTTCTCAACCGGTGCTTTGACGAGTTGAACGTGGCTGACCCGAGGCTGGTTCGGATCGTCCATGACGGTTACATCGAGGCCGGCGCCGATTTCATTGAGACCAATACATTCGGGGCCAACCGCCTGAAGTTGTCCAAGTTCGGTCTGGCGGGCGAGGTCGGGGCAATCAACCGGGCGGGGGCCTGCATTGCCAGGGAAGCGGCGAAGGGCGACACGCTGGTGGCCGGCGCAGTCGGGCCGCTGGGCTGTGAATTGACGGAGCATGGACCGATAACGCCGAAGGCGGCCGGGCAGATGTTCGAGGAACAGGGCAGAGCGCTGGTCGAAGCAGGAGTGGACTTGCTGATCCTGGAGACTTTCTCGAATGCCGAGGAGCTGCTGATTGCGATTGGAGCGGTCGCCGGGCTCGGCGAGATCCCCATCCTCGCCCAGATGACGGTCAACGAAAACAGTGAGACGATCTATGGTGAGCGGGTCGACCAGGCCATCGCGAAGATCGCCAGGGAAGAGGCGGTGACGGCCGTGGGGCTGAACTGCTCGGTGGGCCCTTCCGGCATGCTCGGCAGCCTGGAACTGGTCCGGCGCGTGACGGACAAGCCCATCGCCGTGCAGCCGAACGCCGGCATGCCCCGCCAGATCGAAGGGCGGCAGCTCTACGTATGCACCCCCGAGTACATGGCCGAGTACGCCAAGCGATTCTATGAGAAGGGGGCTCGGATCATCGGCGGCTGCTGTGGTACGACACCCGACCACATCCGTGAGATCGTTCGGGCGGTCCGCTCGATCAGCAAGGTGGCGACCCATGCCCGGATCTCGATCGCAGCGGAGCCCCGCGAGGGCGCCAGACCCGCTCTGAAGGCGCCGGAGCCGCTGGCCCGCAGGTCCGGGTTTGGGGCGAAACTGGCGGCCGGCGAGACCGTGACAACGATCGAGATCACGCCGCCACGAGGAGTGGACGTGACAGCCATCCTGGCCAAGGCCCGGCAGTGCGCCGAGGCCGGCGTCGATGCGATCAATATCCCCGACGGCCCGCGGGCGAGCTCTCGCCTGTCGCCTCTGGTGACCGCCGTGAGGATTCAGCAGGACGCTGGCATCGAGGCCATTCTGCACTTCTGCTGCAGGGACCGGAACCTGATCGGCATGCAGTCGGACATCCTTGGGGCCTCCGCGATTGGCGTGCGGAACCTGCTGATCATTACGGGGGACCCGCCAAAGTTGGGTGAGTACCCCAGCGCCACGGGCGTCTTCGATATGGATTCCGTCGCTCTGATGGGCGTCGCGCGGAATCTCAATCGCGGTGTCGATATCGGCGGAAACGGGATCGATCCGCCGACCTCGCTGGTCATTGGCGTGGGGGCGAACCCCGTCGCGGCCGACCTCGAGCGGGAGATCGACCGCTTCAAGCAGAAAGTCCTCGCCGGGGCTGAGTTCGCGATCACCCAGCCCGTCTTCGACCCGGATTGCCTCCTTCGTTTCCTCGATGCGACGCAGGAGTATCGAATTCCGATCATCGCGGGGATCTGGCCGTTCACGAGCTTCAAGAACGCCGAGTTCATGGCCAACGAAGTCCCGGGCGTCGTAGTCCCTGCGAGGTTGCTGGACCGCATGAGCCAGGCGACGACGAAGGAGCAGGGGCGCATCCTGGGCATCGAGATCGCGCAGGAGCTGGTTGAGCAAATCCGCCCGCACGTCGCGGGTTTCGCTGTCAGTGCCCCCTTCGGCAACGTCACGACCGCCCTGGCGGTCCTGGGCAAAGCGGAGATCGGCAGTGTCTGAGAACACTTGCGAAGCGCCGTTGAGCAATCGCGTTCGTAGTGACGCCGTAAGGCGTTTTAGTAACATGGGCGTCCCGCCCATGAGTAGCACGGCCGTCCCGGCCGTGAGGACCACGGGCAAGATGCCCGTGCTACGGAAGATATGCCCCTTCGGCAGCCTCAGGGCAGGCTCTTACGGGTACACTGCAAACCAAGGCCTCCAGCTTTGACAGCACCAGCCGAAATAACTGGGTACAATCGTCGTCAGGAGTGTTCATGGAGCAAGACGTTCGTCAGCCTCAGTTGGAGGTGGAGCTTGTCGCGATCACGCCCGATCCCGAGAAGGTGATCGAGCAGGCCGGGCGGACGTGCTACTTGAGTTTCGACCGCATGGACGACGACTCGGAGGCCGGCTTCATCCGCCGCCTGATCAACATGGGCCACGAGTCGCCCTTGGAGCACGCCTACGTGACGTTTCGCGTGCGGAACTGCTCCCGCGCCATGACGCACCAGCTCGTCCGTCATCGGCTTATGGCGGTCTCGCAGCAGTCGCAGCGGTACGTCGATGAGGATCAGTTCGCCTACGTCCTGCCTGAGGCTCTTGCCGCCGAGTACGTCGAGGATTTTCGCCGGGACATGCGAACCATCCAGGAGATGTACCGCAAGTGGCGGGATCGCGGTCTGCGGAAGGAGGATGCCCGGTTCGTACTGCCCAACGCCTGCGTCAGCGAGATCGTGGTCTCTGCGAACTTCCGCGAGTGGCGTCACATCTTCAAGCTCCGCCTGTCGCCCAAAGCCCAGTGGGAAATCCGCAAAGCCTGCGGAAAGATGCTGGCGATCCTCAAGGAGCACGCCCCCGCCTGCTTTGAAGACATCGCCGCCGACCCAGCGTGATGAACAAGGGGAAATCTCAAGCACGAGACTCGAAGGCTGCAGGCTATAGACTTTAGGCTGAAGGCGCCTATGGCCTCCGGTCTAATGCCTTCCTTTTCCCCTTGCTTCCCTCGACCCATTTCGTGATACTCAATGAAGCGGCGACAAAGTGGTTGGCGGTTCCGCTTTGTCGGACGAGTCTGGCGAGGTCGAGAAGAACTGGGTAGTTGTGCCGGTCCAAATGTCGGATAAACGTGGCAGAGGATGGCTATAATAGGTGATTGTCCCCCCGGTTCCCGGCACCAAAGCGATCTCGCTCGCCGCAGCGTTCAGTTTCACGATCTCCTGCTTGGCCGCCTGACTCTCTTTATTGAGCTTGGATATCTCCTGCTTCTGCTCCTCGGTTTTCTTCTGCAAAGCAGTCGCTGTGGCAACGAGGTCAGACACGCCTCTTCTCTGCTGTTCGATCTTATCCGATGTCTCATTAGCGGTGGATATAAGGAGCCGAATTGACTCCTTGTGACTCTTAACCTCCGCATCAATCTCACTCAAGGCAGTGGATTTCACAGCAGTGATCTCCTGCATTGCCGTCTCTACCTCAAGCCCCTCATGTCCAAACTTCAGGCGTTTGACCACGTCATAGTTTGCTGCCACAAAGCCGGCCACAATGGCGAACGTTAGGAGGATGACGGTCAATTTGGTGTCGATCTTCTTTGTCGCAACAAGATGCATAGTGATGGCCGTCACACACGTGAAAACGAGGATCCCTACCACAAGCTTCATAATAGCTCCCGCATATCAGACGCACAACCATACGAAGCCCGACCCGGCGGGCAACGGTGACTTTCGGTCTACCAACCTACCTCGGGCTCCAACTCTCTCTTGGTAGCTTCATCGGACATTATTGCGATCGGGCAAAGGATGGGCAAGGGGAAAACGTGGAGAGGAGCGGTAAGTGTGCGACCTCCTAAGCCAGGGGTCGAATTACGTATTTCACATGTGCTTCTGGTCTGCTCCAAGGCGGGGAAGACCATCGCCACGCTGCGCTGGACGCAGTCACCGAGAGAGCAGGCACGCCCGATGCTGGAGAACTAAAGGTGTCAGGTACATTTTCCATGCATACTCGCGTAACTCCTTGTCGGAAAAAAGTTTCTCCGCCCCCTTGCCTTGGCTGTCCATCGCTTGGAGTACCATGCTGGAGGCCCCGGCCGGACTGGCGCGTAGAAGCGTTGGGGGGACGCGGACCGGTTCCGCCGGGCATCTTTCCGGTCGCATCCACGCATCTGCTTGTCCCACAAGGGTTTATCTCCGTACCACACAGCCGCAACATCTTGTTTCTTGGCGAGCATTTTCAACGACGTTGGTGTAAGTCCCGATCGGGAGAACTAAAGGTGTCAGGTACATTTTCTCTGCGTACTCGCGCAACTCCTTGCTGGGAAAGAGCTTATCCGCCCCCTACCTTGACTGCTTATCGCGTGGAGTACCAGGAGGCCCCCAGGAGAAGATTGCCGCGCCGGGCTCGCAATGACATGAGCGGTAAACGCCGCCCGCCCGCCCGCCTCGGCCGTGTCTGGCGTTCGGAGTTCCGCGTTTAAGCGGGTCGGACCGGTCTTGCCGCCTGAAGGCGGTACTCTGAACGTCGACAACCTCCCCGCCGGTATCCGTAAAGCGATAAACGCACCGGTGGCCCAGCGAGGCCAAGATGGCCTCGCGACGCAAGGGCGGGACGCCCTCGCCACGCTGGGGTTATGACCGTGATCGGCGGATGAAAACCTCCTATTGATCCAGAAAGATGGTGGGCGGAGCCCGCCCTACCGCTGTCGCCCGATCGTCGGTCCCTTCTGTCCGCCTCCTCCCGCCTACAGCCTACTGCCTCCGGCCTTCTTTGGGACAGTCCTTCTCTGTGTCCTCGGTGTGCTCTGTAGCAGAGATTCTCTCGGGGTCTTTCGTTAGTCCCGGCGGGAGCAGGGCTTGGGCGACGGAAAATATCCACGTAGTTTGTTGTATTATTGTGGAACTTTTCAGACTGGTATGGTATAATACGTGTCCGTGTCGCCCGGTTCGGGCGGTGAAGCGTGAAACGTAGGACGTGAAGCGTAAGTCGTAGATTCGGAGGGCTCAGCATGGCGAGCGTTGCACAGATCCAAGCCAATCGTTTGAACGCCCAGAAGTCCACGGGGCCGCGTACGCCGGAAGGCAAGGAAAGGGCCTCCCGGAACGCCCTCAAGCACGGCCTCTTGGCACGGGAGGCGGTCATCGCGGGGGAAGACCCGGAGGAATTCGAGCTCTACCGGGATGGGATGCTCCAGGAGTTGTCGCCGGCCGGGGCGGTGGAAACGATGCTCGCAGAGCGGGTCGTCGGGCTCTCCTGGCGGCTGCTACGAGCCGAACGGCTCCAGAACGCGGCCTTTGCGGCACTGGACGATGGGGAGCCGACGGAGCTGTTAGACGCCCGGCTCGAAGAGTGGAAGCAGCTCAAGGGGAGCGCGTGGGATCGGGGCATTTGCGGCGTGATCGACGAGGACGCCGCGTTGGGCCAGGTGGTCGTGGAGGATTTCGGCGGGGCGCGGGTGCTGGACCGGCTGCTGATGTATGAACGGCGAATCGAGAGTAGTCTGTACCGGACGATGGCCGAACTGCGCCGGGAGCGGCAAGCACGCACGGCGGCGGCCGGGCCGGAAGAGGTCTCGCGTTCGGAGGGGGACCTTGCGACGGGTGAGGAGTCCGTAACGAAGGCGGAATTGGCTTCGTTTGGCGCAGACGCAACGCCGGGCGTCCAGGCGCAAAAGGCCGCGTTTGGGAGTTCAGAACCGCCTGCCGGCATCGCCAATGGCACGGAGACTCTGCACGTGGGTCAGAATCATGGGCGGGACGCCCATGCTACGGGGACTGAGCACGTGGGTCAGAGCCACGGGCGGGACGCCCGGGCTCCTATTCCATCATTCCATCGTTCCAGCCCCATTCCGGATGCGCCGGCAGAGGGAGAATCGTGCGAAACGAACCCAATCTCGGGAGGAGTCTCAAGTTGGGCGTGTCAAGCCGCGAAAGCGGGAATCCACGGGGAATGGGGGGGGCGTTCTGAGTGCTGCACGAAGCTGAAAGAAGTGCCGATTGGCGCGTCGTGCGGCCTGAAGGCGCGCCTGCGGAGTCCCGGTCAGTGGATTTCGAGGCCGACGAGGGTGAGGTCGTCTACTTCAGCCGGGTCGATGTCGCGGGTGCGGGCCAGCTCCGTCAGGCGATCGACGATCTCGGTGATGGGGCAATCCTTCAAGGCCATCAACTCCTCGGCGAACCGGAAGCCTTCCTTGTCGTGCAGACGCCCGACCAGCAGCTCGGCGCCGTCGGAGTAGAGAAGCAGCCTGTCGCCGGCCTGCAACTGGACGGTCTCCTGGGTGAATTCCGCGTTCTCGAAGACGCCAAGCAATGAGCCGCGGGCCTGGAGTTGTTGGGGCGGCTGGCCTTCCCGCAGCAGGATGGGGTAGGGGTGGCCTCCCCTCGCGAAGGTGAGCTGCCGCGTCTTGACGTTCAGCAGGCAGTAGCAGCAGGTGGCGAACTGGTAGCCGGAGAGCTTCTGGCCGGCCATTTTCTGGTTGAGGTTCTTGAGCACTTCGGCGGGAGAAAAGATGCGATAGTTCTTTTCGATTGTTTGTCGCATGACAAGGGCCTGCTTGATGAACATGGTCAGCAGGGCGGCCGGCATGGAATGACCGACGGCGTCCGCGATGTAGAACCCGATGTGCTGCTCGTCGATCCGGGCCACGTCGTAGATGTCGCCCGAGACCCACTCGGCCGGCAGGAACGTGACCGCCCATTGCAGATCGTCGCTGTTCGGCAGTTGTGCCGGCAAGAAGTCCCGCTGCACGAGTCCGGCCAGCCGCAGTTGCTCTTTGACGCTGTCCACAAAGGACCCGTGCGTCTCGGAGGAGCTCCCAGGCTTCTTGTCCCAGAGCCTTTCGGACAGGCTTGTCGGTCCGGGTGGCTTGGACGTGATCCCGGAGTGCTGGTGCTTCCGTTGGGCCAGATTGACGCTGATGCTCGCCCACAGGTCGTCCAGGGAGATGGAATCGACGCTGCTGGCCATGGAGAAACTGGTTTCCGAGGACACGATGGAGAAGCTCCGGACGGGTCGTTTGATCCGCTGTGTCAGCAGGACGATGCCGATGTTGTCCCTTTCGAGGGCTTCGAGGACCCGGCCCAGCCGTTGATCCTGGGAGATGTCGAGCCCCTCGGCGTCCACGAGAACGGTCCCGATCCGGTCGATTCGGGCGCGGATGTCGTTGTATCTGTCGAGCGGCAACAGGTGGCAGGTAAGTTTCTTCTGGCGGAACAGTCGCCGGATCTCCGGCGACATCTGTGGTTTATCGGACAGATAGACCACATCAATGAAGCCTTCCGGTGCGGTCGCGTTCCCTGCTGACTTCGTTTGCCCCATAATGATCGCCTCTTCTTCTCTGGCGTCGGGATGTGCCGCGGGGTCCCCAACGCGATTGACCGCGTTGGGAGGGCCCAACCACATCCATGCACGCGGTGTTGACGCGTATAATGTCGTCTCGATCCGTGCGTCACTTTGGGGATTTGTAGGTCCTCACCCGGCAAAAATAGCCGAGCCGATGCGGAGGATGGTTGCTCCTTCCTCAATGGCGGTCTCGTAGTCCGAGCTCATGCCCATACTCAGTTCCGTAAATTGATTGCCGACGATCTTCTCACCTCGCATCTCGCAGTGCAGCTCGCGGGCACGCTGGAAGCAGACCCGAATCACGTCCTTGTTGCGGGTCAGGGGGGCCATGGTCATCAGGCCGATCAGCTTCAGGTGCGGCAGCGTCTCGATCTGCTCGGCCAGATGGGTGGCGGCGCCGACCGGCACGCCGTACTTCTGCGGCTCATTGGATGTGTTCACCTGCAGGAGCACTCGCGGGCAGAGGTTCAGCCTGGCTGCCGAGTTGTTGATCTCTTCCGCCAATCGCAGGGTGTCCACGGAATGGATCAGCGAAACCGCCGAAAGGATTTGGCGCACTTTGTTGCGCTGGAGGTGCCCGATCATGTGCCAGTGGATCTCCTGGGGCACGGCCGGGTCGTCGCGGGATTGCTGCACGAAGTCGGCCGCCTGAGCGGCGACCTTCTTCAACTGTTGTACGCGGTTTTCCCCGAGGTGGTTGTAGCCGAGACAGATCACCTCCTGGATCTGCTCGATCTCGGCCGATTTCGTCACCACGACGAGCCGGATATCCTCCGGCTCCCGGCCCGCCCGGACGCAGGCCTCCGCGATAATCCCTTCGACGCGTTTGATTCTTTCTGCTATCTTTGTCATGTCCAAGGCAGCGAGCGAACGTAGTGCACCAATCCGTTTTGCGACCGGACGCTCAGTCGGTGTGCTCAGTTTAGGGGAGTTTGCAGTCTCGCACAAGGGGTTACTGATTCTCGCGGAACAAATCCGTGCGGATCGGGTCCCGGCATTGGAAACCACGACATTCAAGCCCGTATCGGATGAGTCGCCGGCGAGCTCTGGGCATGGGTGAAATCACCTCGTCGGGTTGGCGAATTCCATTGCCCGGAGGTCCACCGCCGCCGCGAGAAAAATGTCACTCGGTGTCCTTCGACGGCGGGGCCTGCCGCAAAGGCTTGTTCTGACTGGACTTATCGAAGTGGCATGTCCCTCGGGGTCTCGAAAAAAAGCAAAGAACGGGCTGTTTTTGTCTTGCATTTCCGCAATCTCAGGGGTATAATCGCGATACCAATGGAGTGGAATGGGGTGGGAGATTCACCCTGACGGATGTTTTTGTTTCATGTTGGTTGGCAGGCGGCGATCAATCGGCACATTGCTCTTTTCGAATTCCGGCATTATTCTGATGCTCCTTTGAACGGCATATAAACCTCGGCGAGGCAGCGTGGTTTACCGGTCTCCCCCCCAGCCGGTCCCACCACCTCGCCATTTTTCTGCGCAGACCAGAGACTTCCCGAGAGGATTCACCCCAGAGGCGCGGAGGACACGGAGAACAACGTCGAAGTGAAGGTGCCGGGCGCCGGAGAGCACCGAGGACTTGTGTCTGGCGTTCGTCCCTTATGGCGTGACAGGGATGCTGGTCTGACTCATTCGCCGCGGATCTGGACGACGACCTTCCGGTTCCGTGGGCCGTCGAATTCGCAGAAGTAGATACCCTGCCATGTCCCCAGGCTCAGGGTCCCATTCTTGATGAGGACCTGCTCGCTACAGCCGACGAGGGAGCTCTTGCAGTGGGCGTCGGAGTTGCCCTCGGAGTGACGGTAGCCGGGATGGGACCGCGGGATGACTTCGTCGAAGACCATGAGCATGTCGTGGACCACGGAGGGGTCGGCGTTCTCGTTGATCGTGATGGCGGCGGTGGTGTGGGGACAAAAGACGATCACGTCACCGCTGCGAACGCCCGCGTCTCGGACAGCGGCCTCGACCCGGCCTGTGATATCGACCATCTCCGTGCGGCTCCGGGTGCTGACTCCCAATTCCTTCTGAATGATTTTCATGGCTGTTTCCGTCACATTTGCTCGACAACAGCGATGCCGAGCAGGGTGCTCAGGCCGTGTTTGATGGTTCGGGCGGTTTGGTCGCATAGGAGCAGGCGAGTGGGTCGGGTCGCCGGCGGGGCGTCGAGGACCGGGCAATTCGTGTAGAACGCGCTGAATTGCTGGGCCAGCTCGTACAGGTAAGCCGTCAGGTAGTTCGGCCGGTAGTCTGCGATGGCAGACTCGACTGCCTCGGCGTACCGCACAAGGTGTTTGGCGAGGTCCAACTCGCTCGGCTCGCTCAGATTGAGGGTTTTGATACTCGCCAATTCGCTCCGGACGTCCACGCCCTTGGTCCGGGCTTTCCGTTCGATGGAGCGCACTCGGGCGTATGCGTATTGCATGTAGGGGGCCGTGTTGCCGTCCATCGCGAGCATCTTGTCGAAGCTGAAGACGTAGTCGCTGGTCCGGCTGTTGGAGTAATCGGCGTATTTGACCGCGCCGATCCCGACGGCTTCTGCAATCTTGTCCTTCTGGCTGTCGGAAAGCTCAGGGCTTTTGTCATTGACGACCTGCCGGGCGCGGAGCACGGCCTCCTCAAGCAGCTCCTTGAGCTTGACATTCTCACCGGAGCGAGTTTTGAGCGGCCGGCCGTCCTCACCGAGGACGCTGCCGAAGGTGACATGGACCAGTTCGACCTTCTTGCCGTCCCGGGTATCCCAACCGGCCATCTCGGCCACCTTGAAGAGCATCTGGAAATGCTGAATCTGCCGGGCGTCGGTGACGTAGACGATCCGGCCGGCCTTGAGCTCGTTGACTCTGTACCGCAGCGCCGCCAGGTCTGTCGTCGCGTAGAGGAACGCGCCGTCGGATTTCTGGATGATGAACGGCAGCGGCTCACCCTCCTTGGTCTTGAACCCCGGCGGAAACACGCAAACCGCCCCATTAGACTCGACGGCCAGACCCGAGTCCCGCAGATCGCTCACCACGGCAGGCAGCCTGTCGTTATAGAAACTCTCTCCCCGAATGTCGGTCTCCCGGTTGAAGGTCACACCCAGTTTCGTGTAGATGTCGAAGCATTCGTCCAACGTAAGCTCGGTGACATACTCCCAGGCATCGTATTCCTGCCGATCGAGCCTCTGCAACATGGTCGTCACATGACGAGATAGATAGGCATAGTCCTTGTCCCCTGCATCGCGGGTCGGGATCTTCAGCCCCATGCCACTTGCGCATTCCTCGAGGAGACTCACGTACTGGTAGACTGCCAGGAACTCCGGCCACATTTCGTGTGGGTCACGCTCCCTGAGCTTCTTCAGGAAGGGATGAAAGCATCTCTCTCCATCGCCCAGATTGTCAAGGTCCGTTGAGTCCTTCCTCCAGTCCTTCTCATGGCGGTCGAGAATGTGTTGACAGAGTCTCTTCAGGTCCTCGCCGGATTTCGCAAGGCGCCTGAGTCCGTCGAGTTCCGTTCGGTAGTACAGCGGTTGGCCGTGCTTCTCGGCCATGCACATATGCCACAGGCCGAGAATAACCCGGCCGAACTGCGTGCCCCAGTCCCCGATGTGGTTCTGGCGGACGACGCGGTGGCCTTCAAACTCCAGTAGGCGGCAGAGGCAGTCGCCGATGATCGTGCTGCGGAGGTGGCCGACGTGCATTTCTTTCGCGATGTTTGGGCTGGAGAAATCGGCGACTATGGTTTGGGGCGAGGCCGCCGGTCGAATGCCGAGTCGCTCACCGTCTTCATTCGCGATGCGAAGCAGCTCCGTCGCTGCATACTCAGGCTTGAGCCGCAGGTTGACGAAGCCCGGCCCGGCCACTTCCGGCGGCTCACAGAGGTCGCTCAGATCGAGCTGGGCGACCACGGATTCTGCGAGCTTGCGGGGGTTGGTCTTGATCTGTTTCGCCAGGGCCATCACGCCGTTGGCCTGGTAATCGCCGAACCGCGGATCGGTCGCCGGGCGCACGACCGCGGCACAGCCGGCTTGGCCGGTTGCCATTGCCATCGCGGCGGATATGCGTTCTTCAAGGATATCTATCGTGGATTTCATGGTGTGGGTTGTCTGGGAGCTTCACGCGTGGGTTAAGAACCCCCCTACATGCTGGTCGAGGGTATCGGTGGTGGATTTCACAGAATCGTCAATAGCAAATCATGAATAGTCAATTCTTTCAGCGTCTCCCCACAGCAGTTCGAGGTCGTAGAATTCCCGGTACTCGGAGTCGAAGAGGTGGACAACGACGTCGACGAAATCGAGCAGGATCCATCGGCCCTGCTCGTATCCGGCCCGGCCGAAGCGGCTCATGCCTCGCTTGCGTCCGGCCTCGGAGACCTCGTCGGCGACCGTTCGCATCTGCCGTTCGCTGGTGCCCGTGGCAATCACAAAGTAGTCGGTCGCGGGCGACAGGCTCCTGAGGTCCAGTATGACAATGTCACTACAGTGCCGTTCCTGGGCGATCTTCGCCGCCGCGACCGCGAAGTCCTTCGCCTGCTCATTCGGTTTCCTTCTCGTCAATCGTTATACCTCACTATGAACCGGACTCCCTTTTTCAAGACTCCACTGTAAAAACAAAAGGGTGGCCCAACACGGACCACCCTTTAAGAGTACAGGCACAAGCGGACAACGTCAACCGTTGCCTGCGTTGAGCGCAGGTCATTGGCTGCCGAGGTGGAGCCATTCGCTGACCTGCGGTGCGAACTTGACGATCACGCCGGAGAAGACCACGCTGACCATCGTCATCAGCTTGATGAGAATGTTCAGGCTGGGGCCGGAGGTGTCCTTGAACGGGTCGCCGACCGTATCGCCGATGACTGCGGCCTGGTGCACCGGGTTCTTGGTGCCGTCGGGCAGCTTCTTGCCGCCGTGGGCGCCCTTCTCGATGTACTTTTTGGCGTTGTCCCAGGCGCCGCCCGCGTTGTTGAGTGTAATGGCCAACGTGAAGCCGGCGGTGAGGCCGCCCGCCAGAAGGCCCATGACGCCCGAGACGCCCAGGAGCAAGCCGGTTAGCACGGGTACGATGATCGCCAGCAGCGAGGGCAGAATCATTTCTCGCTGGGCGCCCTTGGTGGAAATCGATACGCAACGGGCATAGTCCGGCTTGCCCTTGCCTTCCATGATCCCCGGGATGTCCTTGAATTGTCGGCGCACTTCCTCGACCATGGCGCCCGCCGCGCGACCCACGGCCTTCATGGTCATTGCGCAGAAAACGAAGGCCATCATCGCGCCGATGAACAGGCCGCCGATCAGCTTGGGATTCATGATCGTCAGGTCGTAGGCATTGACGAAGTCCGCCATCGTGGCCGTCTTGGCGTTGATCGCGCCGGCGATTCCGTCGGTGGCCGCAAAGGCCATCTGGCCGACATGGTAGATGCCGTCGGCGCTTTCCTGAGCCAGGCGGCTGATCCAGATTCGGACCTCCTCAATATAAGCGGCCAGCAGGGCCATTGCCGTCAGAGCAGCCGAACCGATGGCGAAGCCCTTTCCCGTGGCGGCCGTCGTGTTGCCCAGGGAGTCGAGGGCGTCGGTCCTCTTTCGAACCTCCGGTCCAAGGCCGGCCATTTCAGCGTTGCCGCCGGCGTTGTCGGCAATCGGGCCGTAGGCGTCTGTCGCCAGGGTGATTCCGAGCGTCGAGAGCATGCCGACCGCCGCGAAGCCGATGCCGTAGAGGCCCATCGCCACATTGGAGAAGCCGCCGGCGAATCCATAAGCACACAAGATGCCGATCACAATCGTGACGACCGGCAGGCCCGAGGAATACATGCCGTTGGCGAAACCGTCGATGATTGCCGTGGCCGGGCCCATTCTTGCCTGATTTGCGATGCCCTTGGTCGGCTTGTATTCATCGGACGTGTAGTATTCCGTGAACTGCCCGATCAGGACGCCCGCGAGCAGGCCGGAAGTCACCGAGCCGAAGATGCCCCAACTGATCCAGTCGGTCATTGCCAGGACGGCCAGCACGACCAGAATCAGGACGGAACTGCCGAGCGTTCCAAACAGTAGGGCACGCAGCAGATTCTTCTGGCTGGCATCTTCCTTGCAGCGGACCATGAATATGCCGATGATCGAAAGGAAGATACCGATACCGGCGACGAGCATCGGGGCCAGGACCGCCTTCATGGCGTTCATGCCGCTGGCGTCAACGGCGGCCTGTGGTAGGGCGGCGCCGAGGGCAGCGGTCGCGAGGATTGAGCCGCAATAGCTCTCATAGAGGTCGGCGCCCATGCCGGC
>DCUI01000327.1:0-13305 GCA_002327785.1 Phycisphaerales bacterium UBA2218 | reverse complement strand
CGCCGCCGACGCGGGCGAACAGGGCCTGCGTCGAGGCGCCCATGCCGAACGTGATCATCGTGGTCGTGATTTCGACGAGCTTGTGCCCGGCATCCATGTTGGCCGGAACCAGTTGCAGACCGAACAGCGTCAGACCGGTCCGCATGTGCTCTTCACTGTACACGAACCAGTTCAGGATAATGTACCACAGCGAGATATCAAGCAGTCCGAAGCCCACCACGACCAGGCCCATGACGGCGCCGGAGCGGAAGGCGACTTGCAGGCCGCTGTTGAGGCTCTTGCTGGCGCCTTGGGCGGTTCGGGACGAGGCGGCCGTCGCGGTCTTCATGCCGAGGAAGCCGCAGAGGCCGCTGAAGAACCCGCCGGTCAGGAAGGCCACGGGCACGAAGGGGTTCTGCACGCCCTTGTAGGCCAGGACGGCGAAGACCGCCAGCAGCACGGCGAACACGATGGCCACTACGCTGTACTGGCGGAACAGATAGGCGTAGGCCCCTTCCCGCACGTATTGTGCGATCTCGATCATTCTGTCTGTGCCCGCCGGAGCCTGCATCATCTTCTTGTAGAAGTAGACGGCGAACCCCAGGGCACACACGGCCATGATTGGCGAGATCCACCAACTCATCGGCGTCTTCAACGCCGATGCGGCATCGACGGCTCCGGAGGTGTCGGCAGCCATCGCCACCGTACTCAAGGCCAGAACCGGCACCGATATCCCCAGAATCTTCTTCAGCGCACTCACTGCTAAGCTCCTTTCGAATAGAGTTCGTTTGGCTCATACAACCCGCACAGAATCCACGCAGTGTACAGAAAGAAAGTCGGTTTTCAACTGTTTTCCGTCGAATCCGCGCGGAATTCGCAGTCGGCAACAGGCAGGATCATATGTACGTCTGCAGCCCTGGTGGTTACCTCGCCTCTATGTATGATAATCCGCGTTGATGTGGACGTACTCGGCGCTGAGATCGCAGCCGTAGTAGAAGTCGCTCTCCCGTCCGACGCCCAGGTCCACCGTGATGACGAACTCCCGTTGGGAGATGATGCGGGATGCATCTTTCGCATCGAAATCGGTCGGGGCGCCATTGTGAAAGACGTACAGGTCGTCGAGCTTGCAGGAGAGCTTCTCGGGCTTGAGTTTTACGCCAGAGGAGCCCACGGCACAGATGATCCGGCCCCAGTTCGGATCGCCGCCATGGACGGCGCATTTGAAGAGAGAGTAATCGGCGACAGCCCGCGCCGCTTTTGTGGCATCGGTCTTCGTGCCGGCCCCTTTGACGACCACTTGGAACATCCGGGTCGCCCCCTCGGCGTCCAGGGCCATCTGGCGAACCAGGTCGGTACACAGGTCCGTCAGGGCCGCGAGGAACTTGCGGTAGCTCGCCGATAGTCCGGTAATCTCGGTGTTGCCGGCCATGCGGGAGGCCAGGAGGATCGCCGTGTCGTTGGTGCTCTGGTGGCCGTCCACGGTGAGCCGGTTGAGCGAGCCACCGATGGCTTCCTTGAGGGCCTTGCCCAGCAGCGACTTGCTGATGGCGACATCGGTCGTGATGAACAGCAGGGTCGTCGCCATGTTGGGACCGATCATGCCGGCTCCTTTGACCGTGCCGGCGATCCTCACGATTGCCCGCGCGAGCTTGACCTCGCGATACGCCTGCTTGCAGCGGGTGTCGGTCGTCATGACGGCATGTGCGAAAGCCAGTCCTGCCTCCGGGGAGCCCGAGAGCAGGGCGGCGGCCTGGTCGATCCCGGCCGTCACCTTCTCCATGGGCAGATGGTGCCCGATGATTCCGGTGGAGGCGACGAGCACCTCCTGCGGCTCGACGCTCAGGTGCTTCGCGGTCAGGGCGCACATCCGGCGGGCATCGGCCAGGCCCTGCTTTCCGGTACAGGCGTTGGCGTTGCCGGAATTGACCACGACGGCGTAAGTCCTTCGGCTCTTGATGTGTTCCCGGCTGACCTGCACGGCCGCCGAGGTGATCTTGTTCGTGGTGAACACGGCGGCTGCGATGGCCCCCGTGGGGCACACCAGCAGTCCCAGATCGGACTTGCCCGACACCTTCAGCCCCGAAGCCAATCCCACCGCCATAAACCCCTGCGGGGCCGTAACGCTCTGATTGACCATGAGTTTCTTTCTCCAATTGAGCTTCTTGTTCAGAGACTATTTCCTATTAGAGGCCGGACTCATCCTGTAGGGTGCGGCCCAAACAGGGTGCAGATTTGGGCCGCGGAATCCCTGCGTTCGGTCTTTGTGGACAGCATGGACACGATGGACTCAATGGACATTGTGGACCCATCTCCGGTTTCGCATCGTCCATTCCGTCCATCTTGTCCATGCTGTCCACCACATGCGGCTCGAACCCAAGTCGCCACCATATTCCGATCGCACCCGCTTAGAGAATCACGGTATCCCTCGATCTCGGGTCGTCGATAGCGCCGACGCCGTTGGTGAGGCTGCCGGCAAGGGCCATTTCGCGGAAACCTGCCATCGGGTCGTAGAAATCGCGTCCCAGGTCCACCGTGTTGACCATCATGCCCGGGTGGTTGGGCCGGAGCTGCTCGGCGATCACGCCGTCCGGCTGGATGAAGCAGGACGGATACGGCGAATGACGCCCACAGGAGTTGGTCATGCTCACCCAGAAGTGGTTCGTCGCCGCATGGCACTGCATCGTCTGGCGCATGATGTGCGTGTGTATGCTCGGGCCACGCTGCCGGGCGTTATAGAACGACTGGAAGACGCATTGCGTGCCTTGCTTGTACAACTCGCGATAGAGCTCCGGGAACCGCAGATCGAAGCAGATCAGCAGGGTGCACTTGACGCTGTTGAGCGTGAACGTGACGAAACGGTTTCCCGGCGTGAAGTGCTCCAGGTCGCCCGGTGTGCAAAACCGCTTGTCATAGCGATCTGCGATCTTGCCCTCGGGGCTGATGAGGTACAGGCTGTTGTGCGGCCAGTTGGGCTCCGTCAAGGGATGTGTGCTGCCCAAGACGACCCACAGGCCCAGCTCTCCTGCAAGGGCCATGATCCCGAGCGTTTCTTCCCTGAGCAGGTCCCAGTCGTAGCCCTCGAACGAAGCGAAGTCCGCGCCGACGTACCCGCTCAAGGCGCATTCCGAGAAATGAACGATCTCGGCCTTCGCCTGCTTGGCCTTCCTGAGGAACTGGCGGATCGCGCGGACATTTCGCCGCACCGACTCGCTGACGGCGAACTGGCAGGTTGCGACTTGGATGGCGCCGCTTCTGGTCATGGCATCAGCCTGCGAAGACGCTCTCCATCACTTCGAGGGCGAACCGGGCACAGACCGTGGCTCGCCCGCCTCCCATCTCGATCCCGACCTCGACGGCTTCGAGGACCTCCTGCCGGGTGGCACCGGCTTTGGCTGCCTGCTCGATATGCCACTGCATGCACGACTCGCAATCCATCACGACCGAGATCCCGACCGCGACCAGTTCCTTGTGCTTCTTGGCGAGTGCGCCGTCCGCATAGGCGGCCGCCTCCATGTCCAGGAAAGCCCGGTACACCTTGGAGTCCGCCGCCAGCAGCTTCTGGTGGGCCGCGGCCCTCTTCTGGTTGATCTTCGTCGGTGACAAGAACTCTTAGGTAAAGGGCGGTGTCCTCGCTCAACACCTTTACCACGCGATCATCTCTCAGGACTTCATCAAATGTCTTCAGAACCAAGCTGCCAGAGCGGTGCTTCCTGTATATTGCCCCGCCAGTAAGCTCCACGAGTCTTCTGACCGCGTTCTCTATCTGGGGGATCAGAAGGTGCAGTGCAACAATGAACTCGTTTGCCAAGTAGGCGTTCATTCCCAGCTCAATGATTGCCTTTCTATCCTCCGCGAAGACGGGAGATTTGTAGATATAGTCAACGATTTCTTCTGCAGTCACCTTATACTTCTCCCGCAGCGCTTGTAGTACTGGCCTGAGGTGGATTGCTGCAAACTGCATATTCTGGGATCTTTGTGCTCTGCTCGAAGGATGAGAGAACGTCAGCTAATTCTGGCGTTGCGTCACTCATATTGCCTCTGAGAAACCATAGCCGGACGAGCCGCCTCTGGCGAGGCGGGAGTTTACCGCTTTGAGGCCACCAGCATGTTCATAAGGGGTCGGCATCTTGTAAGATGCCAACCCCCATGCCGTATGGCACCGCCACGGTGCTCGGGTCGCACTCCTGCGTTGCCCTATCCCCCGTGGTGGCAAAGGGATTCTACCATCTCATGCTGGAGGCCAAAAGCGACAAACTCAAAGCCCTGGCGTATAGGCTGCCGCATGTGGAGCGGATCGAATCATTGCCCAAATCAATCCAACCCCATCGTCTCCCGCAGGCCGAAGAGGATGTTCATGTTCTGGATGGCCTGGCCGCTAGCGCCCTTGGTCAGATTGTCGATCACGGAGAACACCACGATCCTGCCCTTGACCAGGGTCGGGAAGATGTGGCAGTAGTTCGTCTCGTAGACGTCCTTGACGCCCGGCGCGGTCTTGCGGACCTGGACGAAGGGCTCGCTCTTGTAGAAGTCATTATACAGGGGCAGGAGCTGCTCGGCCTTCACACCGTTCTTCGGCTGGCAATAAGCGGTCGAGAGAATGCCGCGGTCGAAAGGCCCTACGTGTGGTTGGAACAGGATCTGCACGGGCGACCCCGCGATCTCGGAGGCGATCTGCTCCATCTCCGGCATGTGGCGGTGCGTGCCGATCCCGTAGGCGAAGATGTTCTCGTTCATGTTCGGGAAATGGAACTTGGCCGAGGGGTTCTTGCCGGCCCCGGAGGCGCCCGTCACGGAGTTGACGATCACCGAATCGGTCTCAATGAGCCCGGCCTTCAGCAACGGGGCCAAAGCCAGCGTTGCTCCGGTTGGAAAGCACCCGGGATTGGCGATGAGTCTGGCCCCTTTGATTTTCTCGCGGAACAGTTCGGGCAGACCGTAGACCGCCTCGTCCAGGTGGGTCGCATCGGTATGGACCACGCTATAGTACCGCTCATAAACTGTGACGTCTTTGATGCGGTAATCGGCGCTGAAATCGACCACTTTGACGCCGGCGCGGAGCAGTTCGGGCACGAACTGCATGGAGACCTTGTGCGGCAGACAGCACAGGGCCACATCCGCCCGCTCCGAGAGCTTCTCCAGGCTCAGAGGCTTGATCGACAGGGTGCATCGCCCGCGAAACTCCGGAAAGACCTCTTCGGCCGGCCCGCACTCTTCCGGCAGGGCCGTTAGATAGGTCAGCTTCGCCTCGCTGTGCCGAAGGAGGATTCGAATCGACTCTGCGCCTGTGTATCCACTGGCTCCGATGATCGCAACACGTACCATGTGTACTCCCTGTGAAAAAACGACTTCTGCAAAATGGAGGATTAGGCATTTATTCTTCAAGGAAATCTTATTCTTCGATTTCCTTGAAGAATCGAGCCCTGCGATTCTCCGTTAAGCCGTCACGGTTTGGGAAGGAAAAATCGAGGAAAGAGATTTTTCCTTCCCAAAGTATGCCTGATCCTCCATTTTGCAGAAGTCCACCAAAAGAAACAGCCGCGAAGATCGTCTCTCGGCGGCTGTCGTAGTCCAGTTGGCTTTCTTTCGGATTAACGTTTCGAGAACTGGAATCTCCGCCTTGCACCCGCCTGGCCCGGCTTCTTCCTTTCGACCATTCGCGGGTCACGCGTCAGGAGCCCGTTGTCCCTCAGCGCTCCGGTGTAGTTCTCGTCGTAGGTCTTGAGGGCCCTGGCGACACCCAGCAGGGCGGCGCCGGCCTGGCCCGTCATGCCTCCGCCCCGGACGTTGACGAAGACATCGAAGGACTTCTCGGCATGCAGGAGTTTCAACGCAGCGACGACGGCTTTGCGGTCCTGATCCCTTTTGAAGTAGTCGTCCAGCTCTCGCTTGTTGACCATGAGCTTGCCGCTGCCCGGCCGAATGCGAACGCGGGCGACCGAGGTCTTGCGCCGGCCGGTTCCCCACCAGTACCCGTACTTGGCCTTGCTCGAGTTCCCGGGGCCGATGGCCGGCTTCGGCTCGACGACATGGGGCGGATGCGTGGGTTCGACAGTTGTGTTTTCGGGTCTATTCTCTGTCATGGTTCTCTAATTCCACTTTGCTTAGAACAGTTGCACTTTCTGGGGTTGCTGGGCCTGATGCTCGTGCTCGGGGCCGCGGAAGACCTTGAGCCTCTTCAACGCTCGCCGGCCCATCTGGGTCTTGGGGAGCATCCTCCGGACCGCCAACTCGATCACTCGCTCGGGTTTGTGCTCGATCATCTTCTCGTAGCTGACGTACTTGTGCCCGCCCGGATACCCGCTATACGACTCGTAAGTCTTTTGCTCGGCTTTACTTCCGGTGAGCCGAATCTTGTCGGCGTTGACCACCACGACGAAGTCCCCCATGTCCACGTGGGGTGTATACGTCGGCTTGGTTTTGCCCATCAGCACCATGGCCAGCCTGGCGGCGATCCGACCGAGGACGGCCCCGTCCGCATCGACCAGCAGCCACTTCTGCTCGACCTGATCCTTCTTGGCCATAAAACTCTTCATAGGCGTACTCTCTTCTTTCTACGATATAGAAACCCTGCATTTTAGCATCGGACATGGCGATGTCAAACCAATTTGCCACGATTTTTGCGGATTTCATCACCGTCTGGCCGTGAAATCTCTCCCCTGGATCATGGCGACATGGTATACTGGCGCCAAGTTTGATCCATGTGTTCAGAAGGGACGAAAGCGAGGTCGGAAGTATGGGAACGACGCACGTAACGGTAACGGTTCGTAATCCGGCACAGCCGGAGAGGACATGGGAAGGGCTTTTCCTTGTGGACACCGGTGCGGTCGATTGTTTTGTGCCTGGCAAGCATCTTGAATCGATCGGTTTGCAGCCGGGGGCGACGCGTACCTATGAGTTGGCCGACGGTACGGAGGTGAAGCTGGGCATTACCACCGCCCAGATTGAGTTCATGGGTGAACTCGTCGGCTCCACCGTCATTTTTGGGCCTGAGAACGCCGAACCGATCCTTGGCGTTACCGCCCTGGAATCCGTGGGCATCGAAGTGGACCCACAGAATCAGCGATTGAAACGATTGCCCGCCGCTCGGCTGAAGTGATAGGGCTGGTTACTGACTGTGCGAAATCCTGCTCGTCGGAAACCTGCGTGGTGGGCTATTGGCTCAGCAAGGCGCTCCAATTCACCTCTTCCGCAGGCTTCTGAACGGGCTGTATCCGGACATCGGAACCGAATACGGAGCGGAAGTTGTCCAACAGCTTGCAGGCGCATGGGTCGATCAGCACGACGCTCTTGGGCACGTTCCGTTTCTTTGCCCTCTCGTACATCACCCCGGCGAAATGCAGGCGGGCCATACTGTCAAACGGCGAGAGTGAGAATCCGATCACGTAGACCTCGTTTGCTTGCTTGAGACTCCCGATAGCTTTGCTCCACACTCTCCAACTGCCGGGCAAGTGATCCAGGGGCTTGTATCTGCCAAGGCCGGCAGGGGCGTATTCACCGCGACCCGCCATGTAAGGAAGCCATTTGCCCCGATGGAGCGCGGTTGGCGAACAATCGCGATGGCACAGGAGGTCGTATCCCGGCGGCGCAGGTTTCTCGATAGTGGCGGGAGATTCGTGTCTCGTTCGGGCCTGGAAGAGGACTTTGTAACGCGCGCCGTCCGTCACCGAGGCTTCGTCAGGTGCCTTGACCCAATTGACTGAGCCGTGCATCTTGAGGACTGGAATTCCCTTGTCGCTCTCCTCGTTGAAGCCGTAGTGCCAGTCGATATTCTGACACGATAGGGAGTACTCCAGAAGGGTGTCATAGTTGAACGTGATGACGGTATCGGCAGGACGCAGTTGTCCAGAGAACTTGTTGATCCCGTCAAGGTTGCCGACACCTTCGTTTTGTTTCTCAATTATGACACGCCACAGATCTGCTTCCATCTGATCCAAGGCGTGCTTAATCTCGTCAGCATATTCGGTATACAAGGCACATGCCGTCGAAGGGCTGCTCATCGCCTTCATGCGGTAGACGAGGATGTCGTATGACGCCAAGTCGAAAAGCTCCTCAACGTTCAGTGATGAGGTTCCGTGTTGTGATGACCTGTTAAGCCAGATGACGCGATCTCTGAAGTCCTCGTACCATTCGCGTAGGAAGTTGTTTCCAGGAATGTCGAAATCCTCTGTGAGAAACTCGGTCAGGCGAGTAGCCAGAGGCATTCCGGCTTGCTTGGAGAAGCCGGCGCCGAGGATAAAGACTCGCCTTGAATCCATGAACGGCCCTCCGCATTGAGACTTCCACCGATCTATCCGGGATTCGCGGGGGGAGAATCAGGGACACGAGTCGAGGCGACGTATAGGTGAAAATCATCTCCCTCGTCGGTAATCGTGTAATTCACCACCATCCTGCGGTCATGTCCGAAGAGCTTCTTCTTGCGGTCTACGAGCCACCGAGTCCAGGTTTCCAGATCGCGGACCCACCATGCAGGCTTGTCCTTCGCCATCTTGGTCCTGAGAACGCCGAGCTCCCGTCCCTGGTCATCCTCCGGCAACAGGGCGACGTTCCAGCAGAGGATTGCCAGTGTGATCGCGGTCTCGAATTGGTCATCGTCGACGTTTTCAATAAGCGGTCGGGCGAAATCCATGATCACGGCCGAGAGCTTCCCGGCCCCGAGCCCCGAAGGGGCACGCAGTGGTTCGACCGCATACCTGCCAGCCCCTTTCCTCTTAAGTCTTCTGAGGCCACCCATACTGACCCCCTGTGAGCGACACAGAAATCAATCGTCAATAATCAATCACAAATCATCAATTCTAAGAGCATCCCATGGAGTTGCCGCAGTTGAAGCACTTGTAGCAGGTGCCGTTGCGGACGGTGATCGAGCCGCAGATGTCGCAAGCGGGAGCGTCGTCGCCGAAGTGCTCGAACTGGGCGTTGAACTGCTGCATGATCGAGGCTTCCATCTGGGTCTCGTCGTCGGTCACGTTTGCGGTGGCGGTGACGAAGGCCCCGATCCTGCTCGGCCGGCCGCCGATGCGGTCCAGAGGGGAGGCAGGCGCCTCTTTGGCGGGTGCGGCGGTTTCCTTCGGCTTGGCTTCCGCCTGTCGGGCGGTCTTTTTGCCGTTCTTGCCATTATTGGCGGCCGCCTTGGCCTCGGCGATTTTGTGGGCGAGGTCCTGGGTCTTCTCCACCAGTTCGCGGGCGGTCGTCACGGTCTTGTTTCCGCTGACTGCCCCGGTCCGGTTGGGCAGGTTTTTGTCGGCGTAGCCCGGAATGAACTGACAGCCCAGCCAGCAGAAGATGTAGTCGATCAGGCTCTTGGCGAACGGGATGTCCCGGTTGCTGGTCATGCCGGAGGGCTCGAACCGGGCGTGCCGGAATTTGTCCACCAGCGTGATCAGCGGCACGCCGTATTGCAGGGCCATCGACGTGCACGTGCCGATGACATCCATGAGGCCCCCGACGGTGCTGCCCTCCTTGGCCATAGTGATGAACAACTCACCAGGCTGACCATCCTCGTATAGCCCCACCGTCAGGTAGCCTTCATGTCCAGCTACGGAAAACTTGTGTGTGATGCTGTGCCGGGTGTCCGGCAGCCTTTTGCGGAACGGCCGGCCCGCAGGAGCGGTCTCGGCGCCCTTCTTGGCCTTTTCGTCTTTGTGCTTGTCGGTCGAGACCGGCTGGAGCCGCTTCGAGCCGTCCCGGTAGATCGCGACGGCCTTGAGCCCGAGCTTCCACCCCTCCATGTAAGCGGCCAGGATCTCCTCGGTCGTGCTCTCCTTGGGCATATTGATCGTCTTGCTGATCGCCCCGGAAATGAACGGCTGCACCGCCGCCATCATCTTCAGGTGCGCCATGTAGTGGATGAATCGCTTGCCGTTCCTGGGCTTGAACGCGCAGTCGAAGATCGGCAGGTGGTCCTGGACGAGCTTCGGCGCCCCTTCGATGGTTTCGTGCTCGTCGGTGTAGTCGCAGATGGCCTTGATGTCTTCCGGGGAATACCCCAGGCGTTCGAGGGCCATGGGCAGCGTCTTGTTGACGAGCTTGAGCATCCCGCCGCCGGCGAGGAGCTTGTACTTGATCAGGGCGATGTCCGGCTCGACGCCCGTCGTGTCGCAGTCCATCATGAAGCCGATCGTGCCCGTCGGCGCCAGCACCGTCACTTGAGCGTTTCGAAAACCGATCTTTGCCCCGGCGTCCACGGCTTCATCCCAGGCGTCCTTGGCGGCGTCCCGCAGGTAGTCCGGGCAATGCGTCTCCGGGAGGTCGTGGGCGTGCTGGCGGTGCATGTTGATCACCTTCAGCATGGGTTCCTTGTTCTTCTCGAATTCCTTGAAGGGTCCTTTCAGTTGGGCGATTTCAGCACTGGCGGCATAGGCGGCGCCCGTCATGATCGCGCTGACGGCCGACGCCAGCGACCGGGCCTGGTCGGAATCGTAGGGCAGGGCCAGGCTCATGATGAGCGACCCGAGGTTGGCGAAGCCCAGTCCGAGCGGTCGGAAGCGGTGGCTGTTGACCGTGATTGCCTTATCCGGGTAGCTGCCGTTGTCCACCAGGATTTCTTGGGCGATGATGAAGAGGCGCACCGCCTTCTTAAAGGCCTGAACGTCGAAAGATCCATCCTCCCGCCGGAACTTCATCAGGTTCAGGGAGGCCAGGTTGCAGGCGGAGTCATCGACGAACATGTACTCGCTGCAAGGATTGGAGGCGTTGATCGGCCCGGAGTTTGGGCAGGTGTGCCAGCGGTTGATCGTGCTGTGGTATTGTACCCCCGGGTCTCCGCAGATCCGCGTGCCTTCGGCGATCAACTGCATCAGCTCACGGGCGGAGTGCTTGCCCAGCTTCTTGCCGGTCGTGACGGCGTAGGTGGTCCAGCTATCATCCTTCTCCACAGCCTGGAGGAACTCGTCGGTGATCCGGACCGAGAGGTTGGAGTTCTGGAACATCACGCTTTCGTATGCTTCGCTGTTGTGCTCGCCGGAATAGCCCGCTTCGATGAGGGCCCAGGCCTTCTTTTCCTCGATGGTCTTGCAGGTGATGAAGTCCTTGATATCGGGGTGATCGACCTTGAGCGACTGCATTTTGGCGGCCCGGCGGGTCTTTCCGCCCGATTTGATGACCGCCGCGATCTGGTCGTACACCCGCATGAAGCTCAGCGGGCCGGAGGGCTTGCCCCCGCCGGCGAGCTTCTCTTTGCTGCTTCTCAGTGTTGATAAGTCGGTTCCGGTCCCCGAGCCGTGCTTGAACAGCATCGCTTCGGAGGTTGCCAGACGCATGATGTCTTCCATCGAGTCTTTCACGGACTGGATGAAGCAGGCCGAGGCCTGGGGGTGCTCGTAACTGTTCTGGCAGGCCACCGCCCCCTTCTCCTGTGGGTCCCAGCAGTAGTTGTGTTTGCCGCCGGCGATGCCGTAGACGTCGTAAAGGCCCACATTGAACCAGACGGGGGAGTTGAACGAGCCGCACTGGTTCACGCACAGCCAGACCATCTCGTTGTAGAAGATCTCCGCTTGTTCCTGGCTGGCGAAGTAACCATCCTTCAGACCGCGGTCGGCGATGGTCTTGCAGACGCGATGCACGAGCTGCTTGACGGAGTGTTCCCGCTGGCCGCCTTCCAGATCGCCGTAAAAATACTTGCTCGCCACGACCTTGGTGGCCAGTTGGCTCCAACTGACCGGGACCTCGATATTGTCCTGCTCGAAGATGGCTTCGCCGCTGTCGCTGGATATCTTCGCGGAGCGTGTTTCCCATTCGATCCGTTCGAACGGGTGCATGCCCGGCGTCGAAAAGAAGGGCTCCATAGTCAATCCCTTGGTGTTCTCGGTTTGGGCGGCCCTTTTCGTTTGCACACGCTCGCTCTTGAATGGGTTCTCAGGGTCAAACTTGTAAGACATTACACGCCTCCATGCTGGCAAACCAGAACCACTACATATAGTCAGGGAGATCTGGACTCATCCCAGATATAGTTGCTTGTTCCCAAATATGAGTATCGGCAGACTAATGACAATCGTCTGAGGTGTAAAGGTCTAAAAGCGAGAATTTTCTCGATTCATGGAGACGTATTTTGCTTAACCCTTGCGATTGCTGAATCTACGTGCGAAAAAAAAATTACAGTCAGTGACATTGCCTTGCAGACCGGCAGTCGCACCGTTCTCTCGTCTCGGCAAGTAACTGCTCGCGTGTTACTTCGTCTCAGCCTGTCGCCGAGGTCGCGCGGGCCGAGTCGGGTTCCACAAACCGGATGCTTGAGCCGGTTGGATCCTCTCGTCAAGCGGAGCGTGGAGGATCGACCCGACCTGCGAGGTGGTCGCGAGAAGTCCTGATGTGATGCGAGATAGGATTCCCACCCGTGCGCGCTCCTGTGGCCCAACCGTGCGACAGAGGCTGTCGGCAGTGTGTTCCAGAGGGTTATCTTTCCTTGTGCCGTTTCGACCGATAATTCGCCCTCGGTGGTTGCGTGCGGTCCGGCGATGGTGTAGAATACAGGCATGCCAGGGAACACTTGGCTGGTCTGGGCTGTCTTAAGCATTGTTGAAACGCCGGCGGTGCCTTTTAGAAGGAGGACCTTGGCCATGCGCGCAAAGCAAGCTTTCACTCTTATCGAACTGCTTGTCGTCATTGCGGTTATAGCGATCCTGATGGCGATCCTGATGCCGGCCCTCCAGCGGGCCCGCGAGGGCGGCAAGCGGGCGGCGTGTATGAGCAACCTCAGACAATTGACCCTCGCCTGGAACATGTACGCCGACGAGAACGACGACAGGCTCGTCAATGGCGCTACAGGTTTCAGCAACAGCAACCAGTCGTGGGGCGATCACAGAGGCGAGCTTTCCTGGATTGACGGTTTCAGCCGGGACGACTACAATGCCCAGAGACGGTTTATCAAAGGAGGCGCCCTGTTCCCCTATCTGAAGAATGAGGATATCTACCAGTGCCCCACAGGGCGCCGAGGGCAGGCGCTGACTTATTCGATCATGTTCTCCATGAACGCCGTCAACCACCCGGCGACTCAGGGGGTCAAGGGTGCCCACGTCAAGAAAAGGACAGAGATCAGGCCGAACCTCGCTCTGAGGCTCGTTTTCATCGACGAAGGCTACATGACGGAGGACGCCTACGCGGTCCACTATAACCAGGAAACCTGGTGGGACAATCCTCCGGTCCGGCACGGCGACGGCGTGACCGTGTCCTATGCCGATGGGCACGTCGAGCATTGGAAATGGAAGGGGACCGACACGATCAAACACGCCAGGATCATGGAGAACGCGTATCCAACCGCGTGGACGCCCCAGACGGACGAAGGCTTTCAGGACCTCTACCAGATGCAGAAGGGCTGTTGGGGCAAGCTGGGGT
>DCUI01000282.1 GCA_002327785.1 Phycisphaerales bacterium UBA2218 | reverse complement strand
AGGACAGCCACCTGCTGGGTACGCCGGAGTACATGAGCCCCGAACAGGCCGATATGGCCGAAGACATCGATACTCGCTCGGATATATATTCGTTGGGTGTGCTGCTGTATGTGCTGCTGAGCGGAGCTTTACCCTTTCACGCCAAGGATCTTCGCAAGGGCGGTGTCGAGCACGTCCGCAAGACCATCCGCGAAGCCGGTCCCAAGACGCCGAGCGCCCGGCTAACGAGCCTCGGCGAGGAGGCTGAAGAAGTGGCAAAGAGCCGCCGCACCGAGGTCGCCGCCTTGGCCAAATGCCTGCGCAGGGAGCTCGAATGGATTCCCCTCAAGGCCATGCGCAGGGAACGTTCCGAGCGATACCGTTCGGCTTCTGAACTCGCGGACGATGTCGAGAATTACTTGAATGGCGCCCCCTTGCTGGCCGGTCCACCGGGGATCCGGTATCGGTTGGGCAAGTTCATGCGCAGGAATCGAGTGCTCGTGAGCGGGATTGCGGCAGTACTACTCGTATTCATAGTAGGCGTCGTGGGCATCACCCTATTCGCGATCAGGGCCGAGCGCCACCGTGCCGAAACGCAGCGTGTGTTCAATGCCCTGCTGGAAACCGTGCGTGATTCACTCGATACGTCTAACACAGGGGACAAGATAACCGTGCGTTCTATTCTCGATACTGTGTCGGGAGACCTTGAGAAGACACTCAAAGGCCTGCCGCTGGCCGAAGCACAGATCCGTCAGGCACTGTCAATAGCATATTGGAGCCAGGGTTGGTATGAACAGGCTGAACAACACATTAAGCGTGCCATCGAGATCAATCGGATTCATCGAGGTCCTGAGGATCCCAACACCTTGTGGTATGTAAATAACCTTGCCTGGGCGTATTTTTTTCACAACCGTTACCGGGATGCAGAGCCCTTGTTTCTTGAGGTTGTGGAAGGGTTTCAGCGCGTGCTGGGAGAGACGGATGGGAGCACACTGCATGCCATGCACTCACTTGGCGCATTGTACTATATACAGGGCCGTTTCCCTGAGGCAGAACGACTCACTGTCAAGGCCTTCTCAATCATGCAGGGCAAAGAGGAGTCGTGGATAGTGAATCAGGTGGATATTACCTGGGGGCTGGGATATGGCCGTCTATTACAGGGCCGCTACGAGGAGGCTGAGCCCCTAATGCAGAAGGCACTGGAAATCAGCCGTGCTGAGTGGGGCGAAAAAAACCTGCGCACTCTGCATTTAAGGCACGCTTTGGGTGAGCTGTGCCGCGACCTGGGCCGCTATGATGAGGCAGAACAGTATCTCAGTGAAGCCCTGGCCGGCCGGCACGAGGTCTGGGGCGAACATCACCCGGATGCCCTGGTTACCCTGGGATCTCTGGGCTGGCTGCGTTATAGCCAAGGCCAGTATGAGCAGGCCGAGAAGATGTTTACCGAGGCCATGGCAGCTGCCCGTGGAGTAGTGGGTGATTTACATATAGCAACTACACATTCCATGCATGGGCTTGGCATGGTGTACTTGAATCAAGGTCAGTACGACAAAGCAGAACCGTTGTTAAAAGAGGCAGTGGAGATTACAAATGACCTCCTGGGCGAAAACAACTGGCAGGCACTGTACATCATGAATACGCTCTCCAAGCTGTATACCACGCAGGGCCGTTTCATTGAGGCGGAAAAGCAATATATCGAGACACTGAAGGCTCAACGCCACATCCTTGGCAACGAGCACCCCCATACTCTCGCCAGCATTAACGACCTGGCTGTGTTGCGTACCCAGCAGCAACAATACGAGGAAGCCGAACGCCTGTTCAATGAAGCACTGGAAGGCAGGAAGATCAAGCTCGGCCCAGACCATCCGCACACGCTGGAAACCGTTCACGAACTTGGCCTACTGCATATGCGCCGGGCCCAAAGGGAAAACGCCGAGCGGCGGCTGCTGGAAGCATATCACGGCCGCAAGGCCAAACTCGGCCCTGCGCACCCCCACACGATTGCATCGTTGAAGCAGATCGTGACCCTCTGCGAATCCTGGCCCAAACCCGCCGAAGCCGCCACGTGGCGAGCGAAGCTGCCACGGGTTGAGGATGCCGAAGAGCAGAAGTGAGACCCGGCCGATGGCGCCAGTCCGAAGTACTTTTTCCGACAGGTTGTTGTCTGTGGGGGGAGCTGACTCCTGCAAACTGACCTCGCGTGCTTTCCCTATCGTCGCAGGGTGTCATTCGTCGGACGGTTACGATACGCTCCGGCAGCCCTTTTTCAATGCTTCGGCGTGCTGCTACACCTTCATGCCTGAGATCGTCGCTTCGAAGGCGAGGGAGCCGTTGACGATTCCCTGGACGTCGCAGACGTATCTTCTGCCCCGGCGGGCCTCGGTGACGTGGCCCAGGAGGTAGAGGCGGCGGCCGGGTTCAATGGCGGCCCGGAATTTCGTCCGGTCGATCCCGCCGAAACCGACGAATCCCTCCTCCTGGTAGACCTCCTTCACGAACCAGCTCAGCAACTGGGCGGCGGACTCGATCTGGATGACGCCGGGCATCAGGGGTCGGCCGGGGATGTGGCCCCGGACCCAGAATTCCTTGTCCGTCACGTCTTTGTAGCCCAGGACGCAGGCCTTGTCTTTGTCGTACCAGAGGATCCCGTCGAGCTGCTGCATCTCGAATCGTTGCGGATTCACCCGGCAGACCGCCTCTCGGTCAAACAGGGGCTTGACGTTCAGGTCGATCTCATTCATATCGAACAACAGGGCCGGTGGCATAGAGCACCTCCGAGCAGACACTCCACATACGACACCTTGATGCCGCTGGAATGCGCACACAAGTAAACCAGTCTCACGGGCCGCACGCCGCAGTGTTGTCTTCCTGCGGAGGACGATCCGTCGGGAGCCGTTGAATCAGGCCTCTAATCGGTGGATCGGATCTCGAGAACGCGGTTGCGAACGAGTTGGGCCGCCTGTTTGATCGTCTGCATCTGCTTGCGGACGCGCGTCCCGGCGGCCTTGTTGCCGCCCTCGGCCTTGTTGATATCCGACTCGATTTCTGCCACCATTGTCTTCAGATCTTCATATTCCTGCATTTAACAATCCTCCATTCCTTGGATTGAGATTGCGGAGAATGTAGCCGCATGACAGGCGCCTGTCAAAAGAAAACCGCGTTTTCGTGAAAAAAAACGCGATAGCAGCGGTATCGACTGGAGCGAGTCCGACTCACCCAAGAGAGGTTCCCGCCGAACAGAATTCGCCCAAAACACCATTTTGCGTCTTGTCGTGTGGGCCGCTTCTTTCTCGTAGACAACGTCCGCCGCTTGCCGTACTCTGCAAGCCGTCTATGACAGGCTTGTGGAGGAATATGGAACACCGTATGAGCGGCTCGGTTTAACAGGTTATGCGCACACCATGTTCCTCGAATACCCCATGCGTAGGGAGGCTGCTGTGAGAAGATGTGTCTTAGGTTCCGCATTGCTGGTTTTCGCACTCTGCCATCAGGCCCCGGCCGAGGCCACCGATCCGGGCGTCAAAGCCTTCGAGGAGGTTCTCCTGCTGGCCAGGCCGCTCGATCTCGCCTGCGTTCGGCTGACCGGTGGTCCCCTCAAGCACGCCCAGGACCTCGACGCCAAGTACCTCCTGGAGCTTGAGCCGGATCGCATGATGGCGGGATATCGCCTGCGGGCGGGACTGGAGCCGAAGGCCAAGGGCTACGGCGGCTGGGATTCCGTCAGCGGAAAACAACTGACGGGGCACGTCGCAGGACACTACCTCTCGGCCGTGAGCCTGATGTACGCCGCCACAGGCGACCCACGATTCAAAGAGCGTGCGGACTACCTTGTCCAGGAGATGAAGGAGGTGCAGGACAAGCGAGGCAACGGCTACCTCGGCGCGCTGACGGACAGCCAGGGCGCCGATGCCGAGCAACTCTTCCAGCAGGTCGCCCAGGGCAACATTCGCTCGGGCGGTTTCGACCTGAACGGGATGTGGTCGCCCTGGTACACCCTGCACAAGACCTACGCCGGCCTGCGCGACGCCTATCGCTACACCTCCAACAAGACCGCCCTGGAGGTCGAGATCAAGTTTTCCGCGTGGGCTGAAGGAATCGTCTCGAAGATGACGGACGCCCAGGTTCAGCGAATGCTCAACACGGAGTTCGGCGGCATGAATGAGATCTTCGCCGACCTCTACGCCGATACGGGCGACAAACGCTGGCTGGACCTGTCTTACCAGTTCGAGCACCAGTCCTTCATCGAGCCGCTCCGGCGTCACCAGGACAACCTCGACGGCAAGCACGGCAACACGCAGGTGCCCAAGCTCCTCGGCTCGGCGGATCGCTTCGCCTACACGGGCCAGGCCGGGGACATCCTCGCCGCGTTTTTTTTCTTCGACTGCGTCGTGCAGCACCACAGCTACGCCACGGGCGGTCACGGCAAGGACGAGTACTTCGGGCCGGCCGATACGCTCAGCGACCGCGTGGACGGCCGCACGGCCGAGACGTGCAACGTCTACAACATGCTCAAGCTGACCCGCCGGCTCTTCGCCCTGCGGCCGGACGCCTACTGCGCCGACTTTCAAGAGCGGGCCCTGTTCAACCACATCCTGGCTTCCATCGATCCCAATGACGGGCGGACCTGCTACATGGTGCCGGTCGGCCGGGGCGTACAGCACGAATACCAGGACATGTTCCACAGCTTCACCTGCTGTGTGGGCTCGGGCATGGAGAGCCATGCCCTCCATGCGGACGGAATCTACTACGAATCCGGTGACAAGCTCTGGGTAAACCTGTACGCACCATCCACGGCGGACTGGGCTGTGGCGGGCGTGAAACTGACGATGGAAACTGACTTCCCTGAAGGGGAATCCGCAGAACTCACGCTGGCAGTCGATTCGCCGAAGGAGTTCACGCTGGCCCTGCGACGACCTTACTGGGTGGGCGATGGGTTCGCCGTCAAAGTCAATGGCCAAGGCGTGGCGGAGAACGCAGGACAGGGGCCCGAGAGCGGAGCGGACCGAGGACGCATGACTGCGCAGCCGCCCAAAACAGGCTCATTCGTCGAGATCAGACGGACCTGGAACAACGGCGACCGCGTGGAGCTGACCCTGCCCAAGACGCTACGTCTGGAGCCGGCGCCCGACAACCCGCGCCGCGTCGCCATCCTGTGGGGTCCGCTGGTTCTGGCCGGCGATCTGGGACCCGAGGCCGAGCGAGGAGGCGGACGAGGAGCTCGCCCTGCCCAAAGGGAAGTGCCGGTGTTCGTCGCAGCCGAGCGGCCTGTGGCGGAATGGCTCAAGCCGATGCCGGACGAACCCGGGCGGTTCCGCACCGACGGGGTCGGACGTGAGAGCGACGTGGACTTCGTGCCCTTCTATCGCCTGCACCGACGCACCTACGGCATATACTGGGACCTGTTCACACCGGCCGAATGGGAGAAGAGAGCCGCTGAGATCGTCGCCGAGAGGGAACGGCAGCGGAAACTGGAGGCAGCCACGGTGGCCTTCGTCCAGCCCGGTGAGATGCAGCCCGAGCGGGATTTCAACCAACAGGGCGAAGATACCTCGCCCGTGCGTGTGATGGGCCGGCCGGCTCGCAGAGGCAGGAACTGGTTCTCCTTCGACATCCCCGTGGAATCCGCTCGGCCCATGGCGATGGTGGTGACCTACTGCAGCGATGAGTGGCGAAGGCGAACCTTCGACCTCCTCGTAGACGGCCAGCGGCTCGCCGAGCAGGTCGTCGAGAGGGACGGGGCGCCGCGGTTCTACGACGTCGAGTACGCGATCCCCGGTGAAACAACGAAAAACAAGCAGAAGGTAACTGTGCGTTTCCAGGCCACCAACGGAAATGAAATCGCCGCCGTCTTCGGTATTCGCATGATCCACGCCGAGGCAGAACGGTAGCACCGATTGGACATGAACCTGAATCGATCGTGAGCAAAGGAGGATTTCCCGTGAGAACACCCAACTTGCTTTGTGGCTTGATCGTGCTGTGGGGGACCGCCACTGTCATGCTGTGCGGCTCGGCCCTCGCCCAGGATAATGCGAGCGTATCAACATCCGGCGTGAATCTCGCTGTTGTCGCACGACCATCCAGTTCCTACGTCTCCGGCGACACGAAGAACACGGCCCTCAACGACGGCTATGATCCGCGTAACTCCCGCGACGCCCGCCGGGGTTCCTATGGCAACTGGCCGACCCGGGGCACCCAGTGGGTCCGGTACGACTGGAGCCGGCCCATCAGCACGGGCAAGATCGATGTCTACTGGTGGGCCGACGGCCGCGGCGTCCACGCCCCCAAGGCGTGTCGGCTACTGTATTGGGATGGGACCGCCTTCGTCCCCGTCCAGAATGCGTCGGGCCTCGGCGTGGCCGAGAACCGGTACAACACGACGACCTTCGACGAAGTCCGCACCTCCAGACTCAAGCTCGAGATCGACTCCGACGGCGAGTTCTCCACCGGCATCCTGGAATGGAAGGTCTATGATTCAGGGAAGTCTCCCCAGTTCCCGCCTAGGGTCACAGCAGGAACCGATCGCGCGGTCGTGCTGAAAGGCAAGACCTACCTGGCGGGCGAGGTGAAAACCCTCAAGACCCAGGCCAACGACGAGACCCTGGTGGCCTGGAGCAAGGAATCCGGTCCCGGAACGGTCACTTTCGAAAACGCGAATAACCCCACAACCACAGCGACTTTCTCCGCCGTGGGCGACTACGTCCTGAAGCTGACGGCCGGCAAAGACCCATTGAGCGCATCATCCACGTTGGCCGTCAAGGTAGTCCTGCCACCGCCAACGGATCGGCTGGACGTGGTCTACACGAAAAGGTACAAGATCGACGGCGCTTTGTGGAACGCGCGGGCCAAGGCCCTGATCGTCAACTGGATTCCGCATTGCATCGAAAAGATCAACGACCCGAATCTGCCCGAAGGCGGCATCCAGAACTTCATCGAGGCCGGCAAGAAGCTCAAGGGGCAGCCGGCCAAGCCGCACGTCGGTTATCCGTTCTCCAATGCGTGGGTCCACCAGACGGTGGAGTCGATCTGTATCGCGCTGATGGTCGATCCGCAGGGCGATCCGGACATCATCAAAGCCCAGGAGAAGATGAAGGCGACCCTGGACGACTGGATCCCCAAGATCCTGGCGGCCCAGGAACCCGACGGCTACATGCAGACACGCTACACACTTGGCTCTCCTGGGGATCGCGGTCCCGTGGAGCGATGGAGTCCACGCCTGCGGAGCGAACATGAAGGCTACGTCGCCGGCTACTTCATCGAGTCGGCCATCAACCACTACACGCTGACCAACGGCACGGACAAGCGCCTCTACGACGCCGCCAAGAAACTGGCCGACTGCTGGGTCGCCAACCTCGGTCCGGGCAGGAAGGACTGGTACGACGGCCACCAGGAGATGGAGCAGGCCCTCGTCCGATTCGGGCGATTCGTGAACGACATGGAGGGCCCCGGCAGTCACGGCGACAACTACATCCGGCTCGCCAGGTTCCTGCTCGACTGCCGCCGGGATGGGGATCAATACGACCAGAGCCACGTGCCGGTGCAGCAGCAGTACGAGGCCGTGGGCCACGCGGTCCGCGCCGCCTACAGTTACTCGGGCATGGCGGACGTCGCCGCCGAGACGCACGACGTGGACTACCAGAGCACCGTCGCGAGCCTCTGGGACAGCATGGTCAACAGGAAGTACTACGTCACCGGCGGCATCGGCAGCGGCGAGACCTCCGAAGGCTTCGGCCCCGACTACTCCCTGCGGCACGACGCCTACTGCGAGTCCTGCTCAACCTGCGGCCTGATCTTCTTCCAATACAAGATGAACATCGCCTATCACGACGCCAGGTACGCGGACCTGTATGAGGAATCGATGTACAACGCCCTGCTGGGATCGACGGACCTGGAGGCCAGGAACTTCTATTACCAGAATCCGCTCGATTCGCGGGGCCCCCGCTACCCATGGCACCCCTGCCCCTGCTGCGTGGGCAATATCCCGCGGACCCTGCTGATGCTGCCCACCTGGACATACATCAAGGGCGCCGACGGCCTCTATGTGAACCTCTTCATCGGCAGCACCATCCTGGTGGAGAAGGTGGCCGGCACCGATGTCGAGATGATCCAAAGGACCGACTATCCCTGGAGCGGCGACGTTTCGATCACCGTGAATCCCAAGGCGGAAAAACACTTCAGCGTCCGGATACGAGTGCCCGATCGCAGCGTCAGCGAACTCTACACCGCCATGCCCCCATCCGACGGGATCACTTCGATTTCGGTCAATGGCTCCGAGATCCAGCCGGCCATCGAAAAAGGCTACGCCGTCATCGCACGGACCTGGAAGGCCGGCGACAGGATCGACCTGAAGCTGCCCATGAAGATCCAGCGGATCAAGGCCAGCGAGAAAATCGCCGCCACGACCGGTCAGGTCGCCCTGCGGTACGGCCCATTGCTCTACTGTGTCGAGGCCGCCGACCAGGAATTGGGTAAGGTCCTCTCGCCCCAGGCACCGCTGACAACCGAGTGGAAAGGTGATCTCCTGGACGGCGTAACCATTATCAAAGGCACTTGGGCCGATGGCTCACCCCTGACGGCGATCCCCTACTACGCTCGCGACAACCGTCTCGACGAGGGGCACAGCGGGACGGAAGGCCAGACCGGCCCTCGGGGTCGAGGTCGTCGGCCGATCAACTCGTCGGTCTGGCTGAAAGATCGGTAGGCGTTCATGGGCCTTCGACTCATCCGAAGGCGAGGAAAATGGTGTGGTCGGCCACATTTGTGTAAGTCTTTATTATTAAAAGACTTGTAAATTCAGCATCCTCTTTTGACCGGCGTGTTTCAGAGGAGCCGGAGATCCAGCGGCTACTTGTTGGATTTTCTCTCGCAGGCTTGTTCTCCCCTGTTGAATTGGGACTCGCCGCGATTTTTCTTGTGCCATGGGCATGCTCGATGTAGATTTACAGCGATCTGGCGGTTCGTTTAGCCGTCCTGGGATGATCGCGTTGACAGGACGGCTGCCTCGGCTATAATACCGAAATGCACGAGGTCAGGGGGCAGGCCCCGTATCCGACGGCAACTACACACTAACTATGTGTAAGTACCGATAACCGCGATGTTTGGGCGGCGTAGCCAAGCGGCCAAAGGCGACGGTTTGCAAAACCGTTATCCGTGGGTTCGAATCCCACCGCCGCCTGTTCACTTCCCTGTCGGGAGCCTCCACATTTCGCTTGACTTCGCCCCCTCAAAACGCTATGATGAGGCGAATTGGGGTGGCTACGAAGCGTGTGTAACGTGTTTACACATGGGGAATAAGGCAACGGGTACCACGACGAGAGGATATTTCTGACGAAGGGATGAAGTGGCTTTTCCGGCCTTGGGGGACATGGGTGGCCGTGTTGAGGAACAGTCTTAAGTGGTGGAGGACGGGTGATGAAAACAATCCGAATGTCCGTGTTGACAACCTGCGTTGTACTGCTAACCGGTGTGGTGCATGCCGATATTGTGGCGATTCAGCACACTATGGACTACCGAAACAATGACTGGCTCAATGACATCTGGTTCGCCGAGCCAGGTGCAATTCTTGACCACATTCCGTTTTGCCGAAACTGCCTCGAGGACTGGGGTTGGACCCATGTGGTTACGAATCGCATCCCGGCCGGCGCCACCGGCATCGAGTCGGCGACCGTGACGATCATCGCATGGAAGATCGATGTGGAGCAAGGTGAAGATGACATAATCTACGCCTTGCCCGAGCAGCCGGCGACGACCACCAATATACCAAAGACCGGCACCAAATTAGGCATGCTGAACAGCTACATGACGTCGCCGATCGCTGTCGTCTGGTCGAGCAACGGCCAAATCAACAACTACGAGAAATTGTGGTCCACCACAACGTTCGACCTGCCGGCCAACACGATCGACGACCTGTGGACAAATGGACAAGTGTACTTCCATATCGATATCGACCAGACGAACGCCGATGGCATGCGCGCCACTCTGGAAAGCGCGGTGCTACGGATCAACTACATCGCGCCCAAGCCCCCGACGCCTCCTATGTTCGACGTGCATCGGTTCTGGTCGCCCGTACTCTGCGGGCATTTCTACACGACAAACGAAGAGGAGATGCAGTGGCTCATCGACAACTATCCGCACGTCTGGACCTATGAAGGGATCGCCTACCGTGCGATGGTGGACGACACTGATCCGATGGCTGTCCCGGTCCACCGGTTCTGGTCGCCCGTGTTCGGCACTCACTTCTATACGATCAATGAGAACGAGGTCGACAATCTCATCGTGAACTATCCGTATTTCTGGATCTATGAAGGTCCGATGTTCTACGCATATCCGACCGATTATCAGCCTGCCGACACGTATCCGGTGCACCGGTTCTGGTCCGGCACGCTGGCCCGACACTTCTACACCATATACGAGGATGAGATGCAGTGGCTGATCGACAATTATTCCCACGTCTGGACGTATGAAGGAATCGCCTGGCACGCCTTTATGCCGTAAGACCCACTGACTCCGTTGAATATCATAGAGGCCGGTCCGATTCGTTTCAGTTGCCCAAGAGGCGTTGGCTGGAGCGGGTCGGACCGGCTGATTTCGTGAACAGGATCAACGGGACCGGTCTGGGGCCGATTTCCAGTCGATATCGAAACCTCGGCGCCGCCGCGGCCCGGAGGCCGCAGCAGGCCACAATCCAACTGCCTTCTTCATGATCCGCCTGCCATGCCGTCACGACGACGCGGCGTGTCGTTCCTCCAGTAGTCGGCGTGGTACGCAACACCGTCTTTGTTCCAGATCTTGCTGACGAGGTCAATATCACCATCACCATCGACATCCCCCAAGACGACGTCGTGCCAGCCGGGGTTGTTGATCTGGATTACCACCGGCGTGAACGCCGGCCGCTCACCCCCGGATGACAGCCAGAACACGCCACGTTCCTTGAGCCCCCGCGGTTTCATCGCCAGTCTGCCGTCCGATTCCATGTAGGTGTCCGGGTCCTCCTGTTCGCCCGCGAAGATGTCCAGGTCGCCGTCGCCGTCGAAATCCGCGACGCCCAGCGAGTGGAACGAGCCCGTGCCGGGGACGTCGCCCGGGGCCGTCGGCGGATCGGGGACCCGATGCCTCCTCCAATCGGCACCCTTGCCCAGGTTCTGAACCCAGTACACATGCGATAATCCCGTGTCGCAGTCGCTGTAGACGATGTCGTTGTGGCCATCCCCGTTGAGATCGACGATCCAGGACCGCATGCTCGTGCCATAGGAGGCGTTCTCCACACCCCGGTGCGGCCATTCGTGCCGGGGCCAGTCGCCGACGCCCTGCCCCGGGTTCTCGAACCAGTATCGCGGGATGACGAGGTCCAGGTCCCCATCGCCGTCGAGGTCGCCCGCGCCGCGAGGGGCGATGCCGCCGTGATTCTCCTCGCCCCGTCCGATGTCGGTCTGCTTCATCCGGGCCGACGGATCGAACCAGGAGACGACCGTGCCGTGGTAGGTCACGATATCGAGTTGCCCGTCCCCGTTGAGGTCTGCTGCGATGATGTCGTGCCCACCGCCGGCGAAAGGATGCGCAGGCCACGGTTTGTCAGGGTTCTCCGCGAGCCCGCCGGGATTCTCGAACCAGACCTGGCTCAAGACCACGTCCAGCCGGCCGTCCTGGTTGATATCGAGAGCCGCCGCCCCGAGAGTTCGCGCCAGTCCTTCGGCCTCGCCTATCGTGTGCCGCACCCACGTGGCGTCGTCCTTACGCTCGAACCAGTAGGCGGTCTTGGGCTCCCGTCTCGACAAGATGACGTCCAAATCGCCGTCGCCGTCAAGATCGACCAGCGGAAGCCCGCCGGTCCCCCAAGACGACCCGGGCAGTGGGTCCGCAATCGTGAAGTGCGTCCATTTCATTCCGTCGGCACGGAACGATCCACCGGCGCACGCAGCAAACGGGGAATACATCATCGTGCAAAAGAGGACCACTCTCGCACAGGTGCTTCGCTTCGACATAAGTCCACCTCCATCTCTGAACCGGGCCACAACACACCGGCCGCTCCGTTATACCGGACCCATCAGCATCCAACACGTTTTTTTTCTAAGGTGCTCGGCTATATTACACTGTCTCCACTCATGCTTCGCGGAGGACCCAGACCATGAACGGACTCTTGTCCGGCTCAAACGGGGCATACGAGTAATCCCCATACAGATGGACCGGGACGAAGCCCGCCGCTTCCGCCAGCGATTGGAACTCGCAGCAGGAGTGAAGGCGAAAATGGAGATCCACAGCCATATGGGCAGCGACAGTTCCGTCGTAGCTCCGGACTTCATAGAATTGGGTCCCGTTGACGCATCCGGACACGGAGTCGTAGTTCTCCACGGAGGACAATGTGAGCAGGTTGCCGTCCGAAAGTGGGAAATCGCCAAGTTTGCGTCTCTGGCCGGTCACCCATTTCAGTCGCCACGACGGGTTGTGTAATGTGCAGATAAATCGGCCGGTCGGCGACAGGTGGGTGCGGATGGCCTGGAGGGCTTTTCGTTCCTGAGCCGGGTCGCCAATCTCTGCGAAAGAGTGGAAAGGAATGAAGATCAGGTCGAACTGCCGGTTCAGGGACAGGTTGCACACGTACGCATCGTACAGATGCGCAACACGATCATAGTCCGTGGCGGGCATGAATCTCTTCTTCCAACTCTCTCATTTCTTCGGCTGTCCCGGGCTGGGAAAGCCGGCGGTGGCGTCGTCGAGCACAAGAATCCAGTCGTTTCCCCGGCCGGAGCTTGGCGGGACGAACGTCTGAATACCGGGTGTGTCGGTGGTATGCAGCGGTCTGACCGTCCCCTCGCGGGGGTCGAACCAGGTCTCGCGGATCTTGGCGGCGCCGATGGCATCCATTCGAATCGTGAATTGCTCTCCACGCGGCGAGTAGACGAACGCGAACGAGCCGTCGGATGCCCGCGCCGCCCGGATCTTGGCCCCGCCGTAGTCCGGACCGTCCAGGACGATCGACTGATCCGGCACCAACTTCCGGAATGGCCGGGACTCAAACAACCTGCGAACGTACGTCATCTGCGATGCCCCGGGCCGGTCAAGCGCCTCGTGCCACGGCGTGGACGCCCGGATCACCGGTTTTCGGCCCGGCTGCCACATCTGCCAGATGTTGTTGTTGCCGTACGTGTGCCCACAAGCACCTGCCAGCAGAGACCAGTAGGCTGCCTGCCGCACGTCATAGTCGTCGAAACACCAGTCAGGGTCCGCATTGGCATTGTAGAAACCGACCGGGATGTCTTCGTAGCGTGGCTCACCGTCGAGCGTGGGTTTGGGCGGGGTCAAAGCGTAGTCCCGCTCGGCGAACAGACCGTTGTCATGGTCGCGGGCTGCGTGTGAGGATTGATACATATTGAAGTCCAGCCAATCGGCCCGGTGGAAGTAGTCCGAGGACAGCCCCGGACCGCGAGGGTGATACGTGATCAGATGCGTGCCGCCGTCGCCCTCCTTCAGGCCGTGGGCCATCGCCGCGAGGATAACTCGCTCTTGCTCGTTGTCCGGGTTGTGGTCGCCACCGAGGATCCAGATGATTGGAGCGTCCTTATATCGGCCGCCGAGGAACTGGCCATATGCCTTCGCGTTCTCCGGCGTGAAGATCCCCGAGCTCGTCTTCCAGTACTTGCCCCACGTGGGCAGCATGCCGACGAACAAGCCCAGATCCTTCGCCTTGTTCACGACGTAGTCGACGTGCTGGAAGTACACATCGTTCGGCTTCGCAGGATCGTTGCCGATGAGCGGTCTGTGCCCGTAGGGATTCGGATCGTCGAGTCCGTTAAGTTCCGCAAGGACCACTGCCTGGATAACCGTGAAGCCTTTTGCCGCCCGGTTCGCGAGGTGCCGGTCCACCTCCTCGCGGTTGAGTCGATGGAAAAGCTCCCATGCCGTGTCGCCAAGATAGAAAAACGGCGTGCCGTCCTTGTACTCAAGATAGCGGTGGTTCCCGGAGACGCGCAGTCCTTTGGACGCGCCGTCCGTTCCGGCGCGAGCCGTCAAACCGCCGGTCAGAGCCAGCGCTGCGATGGAAAGAACGATCCCCTTGCACACAACCACAGGCCTGTTCATGTTCCAATCTCCTTTCTCACACGATCCCCTCCCTGACCTTCGCGTACAGAACCTGATCGAGAATCCTGCCGTTCTTGAACACGCTGGCGCGGAGGCGGCCTTCCCGCTCGAAGCCCGCCTTCTCCATGACACGGACCGACGCATCGCTCCCTGCGAAGACCGCTGCATGGATGCGGTACACCTCCAGGTGCGCAAACGCCCATTCCGTGAACAGTCGAACCGCGTCGGTCATGATCCCCCGGCCCCAGAAGGGCTCGCCCAGCCAATAGCCCAGTTCCGCTGTGAACCGATGCACGTCGTCACCGAACTCCAGTCCGATACCGCCGATGGCCTCGTGTTGCGTCGCGATGGCGAAAACCGTTCGCGGATTCTGCTGGGCTACTCTCGCAAGAAACACCTTCGCATCCGAAGCGGTGTAGGGAGACGGGAACCGATCCCGCAGCCACATCGCAATCTTGCGGTTGTTCGCATAACGGGCAATCGAACCGCCGTCGTCGCCGGCCCAATCCCGGATCATGTATTCGCCGAATTCAATCCTCATACAGACAACTCGCTATCACATCCCCAGTCTCTTGTTCTCGCGGATCATCCTGACCGCCTCGGCGACCCGCTTGCGGCGAGTCTCCTGGCGCTTGGCCGCACCGACCCAGTAGATGAACTGCCTGCGATACGAGGGAGCCAGCTTCTCGAAGTTCAGCCGGGCCCGCTCGTCCTTCGCAAGCGCCCCCGCCAGTTCGGCCGGCACGATGCTGGTATCCTCCCTCTGGGCGGCCTTGTCCCACTGGCCGTTCTTCTTGGCCTCTCGCACCTTCGCCAGGCCCGCCTCGGTCATCCGCCCCGCGCCGATCATCCGGCGCACTCGATCCTTGTTCCGCTCGGACCAGATGCTGTTGGCCCTGCGGGGGCAGAAGCGAGTCATGTGTTTCTCGTCGTGGATGCGTTTGAGGATGCCGTCGATCCACCCAAAACACAACGCTTCTTCGACCGCCTCATCGTAGGCCAAACCAGCTTTGCCGGTGTGCTTCTTATGAAAGACGAGCCAGAGTTCCTTCGCCGAGCCGTGGTTCTTGGCCAACCAGGCCCGCCACGCGTCTCTGCTCTCAAATGACTTTGGGGCTCCTTCACTCACCATGCTCACTCCTGGTCTCAAGCAGCTTCTCGATGAGTATCTCATCTACATAATGACCGTTGATTTTGGCGTGTCGAAAGGCCGTCCCGACAATGCGGAAGCCCTGCTTCAGATAAGCTGCCAGGGCCGCAGCGTTGTCGGCACGCATGAGTGTACGTCGCGAAGGGCTCCAACGTCTGAAGCCCGACGATCCGCCGTTCGTGCGGCATCTCCGCGACGCGAAAGACACCTCGCTCTGGAAACTCCGCGATGAACCGTCTTTCGGCCTCCGCGGTCAGCGGCGTATCCAGGATCGTGTACTTGCCCGCCTTGATGATCGGGTTCAGAACCCGGACCACCCCCTCGGCGCCGTCAGGCCGTGCCTCTCGAATCAGTACGTCCATCAGAGGCTCCACAGAACATTGCGTTTCTCCGTTACATAGCGAGGGTTCGACGAGTACATGGCCGCCACATCGTCTCTCCTCTCCATTCCTGCGAATCCGCACAATCAGTTCGACGGTTCCATGACACCGAGCTTCCACGGAATTTCGCCGTAGGCTTTGCCCTGGCGGTCCTTGTCCAAGACACCCTGGAAGACGAAACGCAGGTTCGCCGAGTCGGCTTCGAGCCGTTCATCGCAGCCGCTCCGCAGGAGCTCGATGTGGCTGACCACGTCGGTCCAACGGTTCGCCCTGGGCGTCACGTTCAGCATGGAGGCGAAGGCATTGTCCTTCTCCGCCGCCAGCGGCTGCCAGGCGCCGTCGAGTCGGTCGGCAACGTAGGCTTTGTAGTACCGCCAGCCGTGGCCGTTCTGGGCCTCGACGAGCGTCAAGTACTTGTCCTGTCCCTTGAGACGATACGTGTGGCTGGCTTCAAAGATATCGGCCGTGAGGCAGATCCGCGGCGTAGACCAGCCCTTGGGGAACTCGGCCAGCGGAGTCTCCGCCCGCCACATCTTGCCGTCGAGCGAAGTGAAGAACAGGTGCGCTTTCGCCTCGTCGCAGATCACCCAGAAATCCAACCACGCCTGCACGCCCTCCGGCTGCCCGTCGAACATGGGCTGAAGTCTCGCCCACGAGTTCGGGTTGCCGATATCCGTCGTGGTCGAGAACGCTGGTCGATACGCCGGCTCACCCCACGCTTCGTCCGCCGCCTGGCAGACCAGATACCACTTCTTGCCCGGCGTGAAGTAGAACACCTGCGGAGCACAGAAGTAACCCGGATGGCACGAAAGAATATGCCGCTCGGCCTGGTTGGCCTCTCCGAAGTCGCCAAAGCTCAGGTAGACGATCGCGTGTGACCGCGTCGGCCCCCGGACGGTGCAGAACAGGTGCCACCTATCGCCGTACCGCACAATCGACGGGTCCTTCACCGAGATGAACTCCACCCCCTCCACGCCCCGCCCTTCCAGCACCGCCGGACCGTAGCGCCAGCGGAACTCCCCGCCCGCACCGGCCAAGCCGCCGCCCGCCCCAATCGCCATCAGGCCGGCCGTCACGATCAAGCCGATACTCCTCAGGGGCACGCCCTTTCCATTCAATGAACGACAGTATCCCATCTCCAGTCTCACGCATGGCCTTTTTCCCTCAGCGGCACACCGGATTGTCAGGACATCTCATCGAGGGTTTCGGCGGCCGTTTCTTGACATATTCATACACTTTCCAGTCTTGAATGACTGGGCGGTGCAGGATTTGAACCTGCGACATTCTGCGTGTAAGGCAGACGCTCTGGCCAACTGAGCTAACCGCCCGACCGACATTCCAAGAATATCGGCCATTCAGGCTTGCGTCAATACACCGGGTCTCATATATTCTCGCGAGCCGTATGTGAACAGAATTGCCGTGGTCAGGTTGTTTCAAAGGATAATCACATGGACGTCGCACAGGCGATCCGCACCCGATACTCGTGCCGCCACTATCAGGACAGACCCGTGGAGCCCGACAAGTTGCTCGCGGTGCTTGAGGCGGCGAGGCAGGCCCCGTCCGCCAAGAACCTCCAGGACTGGCGGTTCGTCGTCGCGACCGATAAGCAAACCAAGAAGAAGCTCGCCGCAGCGGCCAACAACCAAACGTTCTTGGAGAACGCCGGGGCCATCATCGTCGCCTGCACGGTCAGCGACCACGTCATGCGTTGCGGCCAGACGGTCGGCCCCATCGACGTCGCCATCGCACTCGAGCATATCTGCCTCCAGGCGACGGAGCTGGGTCTCGCCACCTGCTGGATCGGCTCGTTCTACCCGGACAAGGTCCGCCCCATCGTCGGCATCCCGGAAAACGTGACGATCATCGAGCTGCTCGCCCTCGGCTACCCCGCCGACACCCCCAAAGAGCACCGCCGGGACGCCCTCGACCACGTCGCCTGCTTCGAGAAATGGAACTTCTGACGCCCCTAAGTGTCCCGGCGAAAAGCAGTTAAATAATTCTTGACTTTCCGCCGATACACTCTACAATATCGGCTACGATCCCTGGGGACGTGGTGTAACGGGAGCACACGGCGGTCGCATCGCCGGAATGAGGGTTCGATTCCCTTCGTCTCCAAGTGCTTGTCTCGCAAGGACTTGCAACAATCCGCAATCCGCAGTTTTGACCGGAAAAACCGCGATTGACTGGTTTGCCCCTTGGGTAGTTTGCGGGTCCTTGCGTCCCGATTCCGCTCCAAGGCGCGCCGGAAAGCGCGCCGCTTTTTGCGCCGCCTCAGAGGGGGTCTTGGACGCCCGCTCAAAGTCCTCATCGCGGACCTGCAAGTAGTGCTTGGCGGCTATCGCTTTGCTGTTGCCGATCCAGGCCGTTACGACGTGCAAGGGGTAGCTCTCGGCAAGCTCCGTCTCGCGCGTTGACCGAAGGTTCTGAAACAGGCGAGGCCAAGGCTGTAGGCCCGCTCGCTTGATGATCTTCTCGAACGTAGTGCGTAGGTTCTGGTTTGCCTTGCGGTAGCGGGTGACAGCGTACTCGCTGCCCGGCTCGGCTTCCTCGAAAGCCGCCAGCAGGTGCGGCCGAAGCTCAGGGAACATCGGAATCAGCCGGGTCTCGTGCCCTTCATGGTGCTCGGTCTTGGGGCTGTGAATGAGAATCCGCCCTTGTTGCCAGTTCACGTCCTGCCATCGCAAGGCCAGGACCTCAGAGGGACATCGCAGACCCCCGTAGCGGCATAGGGCGAAGATCAACCGCCACTGGGTATCTGGGCAAACGTCCAGGACCTTCTCGGCGTCCTGCCGGGTCAGGAAGTACAGCCGGTCATCATTGCCTACCGAAGTCGATTTCAACTCCTGGAAGGGATTCGCGGTGATGATCTTCTGTTTGACCGCCACGCGAAAGAACACCTTCGCGTTCGCCGTCCGCTTGCGGACGGTCGCCTTGCTGAGTCCTTCGCGTATCAAGTGCCGCTGCCACTGCTCGGCGTCGTACTGCGTGACATCCTTCAGGGGTTTTTCCCGGCCGAAGAATGCAATCAGCGTCCGGCGGGTGTGACCATAGACAAGTTGGCTGTTCGGCTTCAGGTCGTCGCGATCGCGCAAATACCCATCAAGGAAAGCGCCGATGCACACTGCCGGCTCGGCGGCCGACTCGGGCTCGGGGGCCTGAGCAACTCGGGGTTCTACAAGCCCGACGGCCGCCAGCTTGGCGTGCAGGCCGTCGCCGATCTGGCCTACCCAGGAAGACACTTCGGCATCGACCGTGGCGCGTGCGAGCTTGGCGGCCGCCAAGGCTTCAACCTTGTCCCGGACCAGAGCCGCCAGCTTCAGCGGACACTTGCCCAGGCGGACCGCCCGGCGACGGCCGTCGGCGTCCGTGAAAACGATCCTCTTACGCGCATTTGGATCTTGGACGATGGATGCCATGATTCACCCCTTCTCGGCTCGGACGTTCCCCACGATGTTCCCATTGATATCCCGGAGGGTCCGGTCACACTGGCCATCGGACTCGATGTTGTCGGCCAGCTCGCGCAGGATTCTCGCCAGCTCGGTCGCCGGCTGCTCATCGAATGCGGGGTTGCCCGTGTCGAGGGTAATGACGACTTGTTCCATGATGAACCTCCATGAGAAAAGAAAAGTGGCCGGGGGTGTGAGGCACGTCCATGCCTTGGCTTTCGCCGCCCCGGCCGGAGGATTGAAAATAACGGGATGGACTTGGACGTTTCCACATAGGTACAGACGCACGAGCCAACGAAAAGCTCGCGCCAAATCGGGATTCTACCCGCGATTCTTCGCGGCGTCAATCCAGGAACGCAGGTCTTGCGGATCGTACCGCACGCCACGCGGGCCCAGCCGAACGGCCGGAATCGCGCCGCTCTTGGTCAGACTGTAAAGGGTCCGCTCGGAAATTGTCAAGGCTTTCGCCGCCTGTTTGGTCGTCATCAACAGGGGCGTGGTTGCCGTTCCCTGGGGTAACTCCGTCATCAAGTCGAACATATCGTACTCACCTTGTCTCGTGTTTGATTTCCGCTCCGTCGTCGGGGCCGGCCAGCACACACCGGCCGGCCCCCGCCCAACGGATGGCCGCCGGGTCGATTGGAGGCTGTGGTTAGTACCACAGCGCGAGATAGGCT
>DCUI01000110.1 GCA_002327785.1 Phycisphaerales bacterium UBA2218 | reverse complement strand
CGGATGGTCATGTGGTGCGACAACTCCAGAACGTACCGTTCGAACGCATGGGTGTAGGTGCGTCGCTCCTCGGCAAAACCCACAGGCACCTGGCGAACCTCACCACAGTCGGCACATCCGACACGCGGCACATCCAACTCGATCTGGACCGGTCGGGCGCCGATGGGAAGACTGCGAAAGCAACGGGATTGAAATCCCCGCCGNNGGTAGCCCCGAATCCCAAACCCGTGGTACAATAAGCTCGTGGACATGCTTGACTCCTATCCTAAGTCCTTGTAAAACCTTTGGATAGGTCAGCATGTCCACTTCTTCAACTCAAAAGTACGCTAAAACCGGATGAGCCGAATTTCAGAGGAATCATGAATCAGAATGGTCCGATCCTCGTCTTGCTTAGGAATCATCAGATTGTTCTGTCAGGAGGTATGCCGATGCGAAATCCAACCGTGAAACGCGCAATATGTTCCTGCACGATTGTCGCAGTGTCGATGTCCCTGGCGGCGACCGTCGTCTATTCGCAGTCCCGGCCGCGAAGCTCCGCTCGGACCCAGAGCCGCTCAGAGTGGCAACAGGGCCAGGGGATGTCCTCGCAGGCGGGTCAGCCGGACTTTGTCCGCCGGATGCAGGAACGCCACGCCCGCCAGATGCAGGAAATGCAGCAGGATATGGAGGAGATGCAGCGTTGGGCCGAAGAAAACCGCAATCGGGCGATCCAGCAGACACTCCGTGCGACGGACGACCAGTGGCGCCAGCTCAAGCCGAAGCTTGACCGCATCGAGCGGCTGAAGGCCGAGGCCGAGGTCTCAGCGGGTCCGGGCTCGGCCGGAGGCAACGGCAACTTCCAGGGGCAGGGCTTCATGTTCGCAGGAGTCTCCGCGGGCGGCGCGGGTGCGGCCTTCGGTGACGCAGGCGGCATGGATTCGTCCGGCGCGCCGTCGGACAACTGGAGCAACTCCTGGACGACAGGCCCGAAGAACCAGATGGAAATGACGGAAGGCGAGACCCTCTGTCAGGAGCTGCATCACCTGTTGCGGGGCGAGAGCGTCTCGGCTTTGCAGATCGCCGAGAAGGTCGCGGCCCTGCGAAAGGTCCGGGCCAAGGCCCGCGAGGACCTGGCCAGAACGCGCCAGGAGCTTTGCGGGTTGATGCTCCCTCACCAGGAGCCCGCCCTGATCGTCATGGGCTACCTGGACTAACGACGGCGCGCCATCGATCCCGCGACCCAGCCATCGCTTCTACCAGAGCCGGGCTATCCCAACCCGGCTCTTTTTGTTTTGCACATTGTGGTGCCCCTCTCCTGTTTGAACAGACGCGTCAAGGTAAAATCACCACTGTGGACGTCATACTGGTGACGATCGATTGTCGAACGATGTGCCGGCAGGCTTGTGATGCTCGAAGACAGAAGACTCCTGAGGCGATTGAAACGCGGCGACAGGGACGCTCTCCGGCTGATCTATGAGAGGCACCAGGGCGATCTGCTGACGCTGGCGGCCAATCTCCTCCGCGATCCCGCCACGGCCCAAGACGTAGTCCAGGATGTCTTTCTGGGTCTGGTCCGCTCGGCGCCCCAATTGCGGCTCCGTCGGACACTACGGGCGTACCTGGCGACCGCGGTCGCCAACCGAGCCAGGGACCACTATCGCAGGCAGGCGAGGGAACAATTCGTGCCTCTCGACGATGCCGGACACGTCCCCGCCGGTTCCGACGAGCCGGTGCAGATGGTGATCCGCAGCGACGAGATGCAGCGGCTGCGAGCGGCGGTTGAAGAACTGCCTTACGAGCAGCGCGAGGTCATCATGCTCCGCGTCCATGCAGGGCTCAAGTTCCGCGAGATCGCAGAGCACCAGGGCGTCTCGCTCAAGACGATTATCAGTCGTCACCAATACGGATTGGACAGATTACGTTCGATGTTGAATGGCGAGGTGTCGAAATGAGATCGAGCGATTCGCTGGAAAGCATGCTTACGAAACTGCGTTACGCGACCACCGCCGACCGGCGGCGTGAGACGCTTGAGAATATCTACAGCGCAATGGATGAATTCCACGAACAGACGCCGGCGACAAGCCGACTCAGAATATGGAGACTGACGATGAACACCCGAACAGGAAAACTCGCCCTCGCGGCTGCTGTCATGCTGATCGTGCTGGGCGGCATCACCTTCTGGCCCTTCGGCCACGGGAGCGAAGGCCAATGGTGGCTTGGCTCTCCGGCCGCCTGGGGGCAGGAGCTGTTGGCCACGCTGGACACAATGCAGGCCGTCTCATGTCGAGAGCAGACGGTGCTCGTTACCGCTGACGGCTCGCAGCATTTGTCCAGCACGTGGGACCGGTTCTACGTATCCAGCGACAGCTATCGCCGGGACATCTACGACGGGGACACCCTCCGCGAGATCCAGTGGTATGTGCCCGACGGCGACGGCATGATCCAACATTACGTGCGATACGATCTGCGCTGCTACGGGGCCACCAGGCACGAGGGCAGCTTCGGGGTCCAGGACCCCGTCGAAAGACTACGGGTCTACGTCCACCAGATGGACAAGGCCGAGAGGGTGCTGGATGAACAGGTCATCGAGGGCTGCACCTGCGTGGGCTTCGAAATCCGCGCCAGCGCGTACGGCGACAATCCGGATACCTGGGTGGACCGCATCTGGTTCGACATCGAGACGAAATTGCCGATGCGGATCGAACAGGCCGGCCGGCCGGTCACAGGCGATCCGACCCGCACGTTCACAACAATACTCGATCAGTTCGACTACATGTCCCAGCTCCCGGCCGATACGTTCGTCCCGCAGGAACCGCCGGCGGACTTCGTCAACGCCCATCCGGATGATCTGACCGCAAGGTAGAGATCACTCATCGCGCAAAGGTAGAGTACCGGAGCTTGTCCCGAGGTGGAGGTTGTCGGCGATCTCCACCTCGGGATACTGAGAGCAAGGCCCGTCCAGGAGCCCCGAATCCTGTCCACGGAGATACTTGTCGAGAAAAGCAAGGACGTAATCGCATACGATCCGGTGGCAGCGTCTGCCGTCGATTTCGCCCACGGGCGACATCAGGCGGAAGATACTGGCTCTTCCATAGAACGATATGTCGCTGAAGCTCAAGTGTCCTGTTTCCTCAATGGTCATGAGATAGGCAGGGGCTCTCGCCCTGTCGAAGAAGACCCGGTTCGGGGTCCTGTTGACAGCTCCGACGTTATCGTGGTGCATGAACAGGAACGGTCGTGACATATCCCGGTCCAGCATGTCTCCCAACTGAAGGCCGTCCATGTTGACTCCTGCCTTGCACCGGACGTCGTCCAGATTCATCGTTTCAAGTACGTCTATGGTGGAGCTGATATCCCGCGCCCAGATTCGGACGCTCTCCACGGTCTTCGGGCGCAGCCGCGAGATCTCCCGCATCAGAGCCTCCAACTGGTCTCGGTCCCGTGTCTGGGTGAGCCGTTGTTCCACTCGGTAGGCCGCCGTGCGTTCGATACCTCGGAGGCGGAACTGGTCATTCCTGGGATCGAAGGCTTTGATGTGGCCGTCCGCTTGGATGAGATAAGGTGTCTCGTAAGGGTGTCCTACGCTGACGGCCACGTACCCGTGGCTTGCGAGTTCTTCCATGAGAGCCGTACACTGCGAAACGCTGCCCCAGTAGGCATGAGAGAAGATGGCGATCGGAAACCGCTCGTCCCCCCTGGCCATCTCGGCATCGCGAAAGGAATGGCTTCGCACCAGGCCGAGGTGGTCGAACAGGAACGAAGGAAAAGGCGTCGGCCCCGTCAACGCGCGGCTGATTTCGCGTGCGTTCTCGCAGTAACTCACCGGTTTCGTGCCGGCGGGGGTTTCTGCAGGATACCACACTTGCACGAACAGCTCTCGACAATCGTTGGGGGCGGGGGTAAAAGTCTCGGGGCGTTGCCTGTCGACGAAGTGCAGGTTCGTCGTCCCGACGGCGTAGGGACCCGACGGCATCGGCAGTCTAAGAAGGGGAAACAAGACAGCAAGGGCTCCAGCGAGCGCGAGGAAGAGCAGGCTCACGACGGCCCCGAGCAATCGCGGCCATCTCGCGGTCTTCGCGGCCGATGGAACAGAACTCCTGTGCAGAGGCCGCAGATTGGCTGCTGCAACGAGGGCCAGAATGACGGCAACGCAGTAGACCGGGGCCATTTGCCAGCGGCAGCCTTCGAGCAGCCAGTGCATCGCGAACGCAGGGATCCCGGCCCATGGCAGCAGATGCATCCACGACTGTCTGCGCAGCGGCGGAATGAAGAGTAGGACAGCCGAAAACGCCGCGAGCCCGACAATGAGTGCTTCCCACGGCCTCATGCACAACCTCCAGGACTCCCGGACTATCGCTTTGCGTAGATGGCGTATTCGACGAGCAAGGAGAAGAGCGGGAACACCACGCTCAGCACCACCCTCGTATCGACGCCGATGGCACTCGCTCCGCTGATCGCGTTCAATGACCGGAGGACCAGGAACAGGATGACTCCCAGAGAGACAGACTGAAGGACCCCGAAGATCCAAAAGACTCTTGCGTTCATTGTGGTGGCTCCTATCCTGGGCTCTGCACAGCGTATCTTCAGACTATCTCTATGACGTTGATTGCAGCCGAGGCGCAACATTTCCGTGTACGCAAGTCGGTAGGGCACATCACATGGACTCCTGTGCCTCCAAGATAACCAGACGCATACTTAGGATGGATCTTCATGAATTTCCGTTCGTGAATGCCGGTTGCGCAAGGCCTGCGTCTGCGTCTATAATGGTGAAATCTGAGGCACAAGTCGAACAGGAGCCTGGCGTGAGCGATCGGCAGACAGAGCTGCTCGAATTGCTGGAGAAATCCGGGGCCGGTCTCTATGCCCTGCTGACCAGGCTCACCTTGCGCGAGGACGTGGCCGAGGAGCTCATGCAGGAGCTGTTCCTCAAGCTCAACGCCGCCAAAGATCATGGCGGCATCGACTGCTGGCATGCTTACGCCCGTCGCACCGCCATCAATCTGGCTTTCGACTGGCGACGCCGGCAGAAGATCCGCCGGGCCTGCTCGCTCGACGGGATGCTCGAACGTGCCTCAGAAGACCGAGCGCCCCTGAGCAGGCTGATCGAGTCGGAAGAGTTGGAACAGGTGCTTGCCGCGATCGGTCGGCTTCACGGCGCCTCGCGCGAGGCTTTTGTCCTACGGTACATTCAGCAGGATTCGTACGAACAGATCGCCGAGCAGCTCGGCAAAACCGTTCATCAGGTTCGCGCATTGTGTTTTCGAGCGATGAGTACCTTGCGCAGCGTATTCGGGTGCGACAGCGTGCCGGCGGATGGAAAGGGGGTGCTGCATGTCGAAGATTAGCGAAACCAGGCTTCGACAGCACCTGGAATTGCTTGCCGGCGTGCAGCCTTCGTCCCAGGCTACCGGCCGGGCCCTGGATCGCGTCCGACAGATAATCCTGAACAGTGAGAATCTACAGGCTCGCAAGAGCTTCTGGAGAATAGTCATGGAAAGCAAATGGAGCAGACTGGCCGCAGCGGCGGCAGTAATCCTGGCCGTAGCAATCGGCCTGAACATGATCGGCGGCTCAGGCGTCGCCTGGTCGCAGCTTGTCCAGAACGTGCAGCACGCGCGTGCGTGTATTCATCGGATGCAGATGACCGTCCAACCGGCCGGGCAACCCGAATCCAAATACGAGTTCGTGTTGTACCGCTCGACCGACTATGGCATCAGGCGGGATGCATATCAGGACGGGGAACTGGTTTCTCAGTTGTTCGTCTCGAACAACGCGGCGGACTGCGTGGAATTGGTTCCCCCCCGAAGAAAGTACGTGAAAGCGAGGTTCACCGATGCCCAGCTTGCCGACATCCGCGAAAAGAACGACCCTCGTAAGCTGGTCAAGCTGCTCATGGGCTTCGACCATACGAAGCTGGGAACGAAGCAAATCGAAGGACGCCAATGCGAGGGGATCGAAGTGAACGACCCCAATTTCGCCAGGACGCTCTTCGAAAAGGGCGTGGGGCGGCTTTGGGCGGATGTCGAAACGGACCTGCCTATCTTGATGGAGTTCGAGGGCGCCTCGGCCGGCGGCTCGGTCCGGATACACCTGGTCCTGGACGAATTCCGCTGGGACCCGGGCCTGACGCCGGCCGACTTCGAGCCGAATATCCCCGCGGACTATACCGTCATGGCGGACGTGGATCTCTCGCCCGGCGACGAGACGGCGGTCAAGGCGCTTCGCGGCTTCGCGAAGATCACGGGCGGCAGGTATCCGAGCAGCCTCGACATCATGACGGCTATGCAGGAGGTCCAGACAGCCTTCATGATCAACCGACGGAAACAGGGGGTCTCCGTCGAACAGTCACCGACCAAGGAAGAACTTAGTGACATCCTGGCCATCCAGGGCACGTGCATGTACTACGGGCGTTTGCTCGGCGAGGGCAAGGACGTCGCGTATCATGGCAATAAGGTGACCGCCGAATTCCCCCACGCAGTCCTGATGCGATGGATACAGGAGGACGGCACCTACCGCATCATCTTCGGCGACCTGACGGTCCGGGACGCCACTGTGGAGGAACTGGCCAGGCTGGAGGCATCGCCTTTGAATGCGAATCGCTATGCGATCCACCCGGAACCCGCTGATGGAACCGTAGGGGTCATATTGGACGGCCTACCGTTGAAGTGGCTCCCGGGCGCGACGGCGGTGGAGCACAAGCTGTACTTCGGTACCGATCCGAACAATCTGCCGCTGTTGGCCACGGTGCAAGACGATTCCTTCGACGATCTGCCAAAGCTGGAACGAGGCACAACGTATTACTGGCGGGTGGACGAGATCGACACCAATGGAACCGCAACACCCGGCAACCTCTGGCATTTCAACACGGGCATGCTCGTCGGTTGGTGGAAGCTGGACGAAACCACCGGCAGCACGGCAGCCGACGCCGGTCCACACGGCATTGTGGGTGTGCTCGTCGGCGATCCGGAGTGGACGCAGGGTCGCTCCGGCGGCGCGCTGGAACTCGACGGCCAGGGCGACTACGTCGACCTCGGGCAGGACGCCGCCTTCGATATCGCCGGCCGGATCACCGTCTGTGCCTGGATCAAGGTCAACGCATTCGACGCGGATTGGCAGACGATCATCGCCAAGGGTGACACCGCCTGGCGGCTCTCGCGCGGCGAGGGCAACAACCTGCACTTCGCCTGTACCGGCCTATGGCCGGAATGGGTCCACGGCGCAACCCGCGTCGATGACGGGCAGTGGCATCACGTTGCCGGCCTCTATGACAGCACCGAGCTTCGGCTCTATGTCGACGGCAAGCTCGACGCCTCCGCAAGAACCTCCGGCCACATCAACGTCAACACCCATTCGGTCTACATCGGTGAGAACGCCGAGGAGCCGGGCCGCGAATGGAATGGCGTCATCGACGACGTTCGGATCTACAACTACGCCCTGTCGGAGGCACAGATCAGGGAGTACACCGAAGCAACAGACTGAAGGTGAGGTTCTGTCCCCGTACACGCCTAAGAGGCCGGGTCTCCCCGATCTGGCCTTTCCTGTTGCCGTTGCAGAGGTGCGCCGCTACTCTATGTCGGTACCATGGACGTTACGGGCAGGAACATCGTGCTGATCGGGATGCCGGGAGTGGGCAAGAGCACCGTGGGCGTGCTGCTGGCCAAGGCCCTCGGACGCTATTTCCTCGATACCGACGTCTTCATCCAGGCGGCGCAGGGTCGGTCGTTGCAGGATATCATCGACTCTGAGGGGTTGGCCGCCTTCTGCGAGATCGAAGAGGACTATGCGACCTGCATCGACCTGACGAACGCGGTCGTCGCGACAGGCGGCAGCGTCGTCTACAGCGAGAACGCCATGCAGTCCCTTGCTGAGCACGGCGTCATCATCCATCTCGACCTGCCCGTAGAGCATATCAAGCAGCGCCTCGCCAACCTGCCCACTCGCGGCGTCGTCATGGAGAAGGGCCAGACCATCCGCTCCCTCTACGACCATCGCCAGCCCCTCTATCGCAAATACGCCCAGATTACCATCGACTGCACCGGCAAGAACCACGAGCAGATCGTTACCGAGATTGCGCAAACTCTCACGACGTAGAGTCCAGATGGGAACCAGCCGGTCTACCCGTCCGTCCGGCTCAATGCCCTGCCTGCCTGGCCTCCAGCCAGGTCTTCAGCTCGGCGTCCTCAAGTCCCTCCAGGATCGTCGCACGGTCCTGCCATACGGCTTTTTGCGTGATATCGATCCCTGCTTCGTCGCAGATCTTCATGGCTTGGGCCGCTTCATACTGTTTGATGATCTGCACACCACCCGTCGGCATCCAGGAAAACCGGCTGACTAACCTGCCGAGATCGGAATAACTTGCGTCGTCTGTCACGATCCATACAGCGGCTTGGCGAACGCCATACGTGACCTGCGCCTTGTCGAGCACCGGCATCAGACTGCCCAGCTCAAGCGAGTGGGGAGAACGCTGCACGGCAAAACGGTCCCTTTGGCGAGGGATGGCTCTCGAATGGTTCGCACACGCACAAGAAGCGCACATAGTCACCCAATCATCCGTTGTCAGAGTCTCCCGGCATTCGGCGGTTGTGACCATGTTCTGTGCCGAAGAGTCTTGTGCGACGAAGAAAGTCCCCACAGGCACCTTCACCGTGACGCCATAGGGAACGAGCCGACGCACCTTCACCGCAACACTCTCGATGCCGGAACCGGTCGGCTCGACCTCAATCATCCCCTTGTCCAGGAGGTCGACAATATCGTATCCTTCGAGGCTGTGTAACAAGTGTCGGGCCTCAGCCTCGCGCGCGTGTCCGGGATACTCCCGGAGAAACTTTTCAATGGCCTCTCTCGTGCCCGCCTGGGACGCTGCGGAGAAAGAGGCTTCATCGTCCACAAGGGCGGCCTGCCGTGTCCGCGCCGACTGCGCGTAGCGCCCGTTGGGATACGTCTCGAGATAGGTCCGATATGCGATGATGGTGTTGGCACTCTCGGCATCCGCCCAGCAGAGCTGTTCCACCGCGTCGTTGGCCTCCTGCGTCTCGGCGCTCATGAGCCTCTCTCGGATCGTCGCGAGCCTTGCATTGATCTGACCGCCGTAGAGTTCCCCCTCCGATCGCCACGAGCGGACGGGTCGGCCCAGAACGGCATTCAATCGCTTCCGTTCCTCAGCAGGCTGGCGGTAGAAATCCATTGCCCTCAGTGCGGCTGAGGCCACCTCCTCCGTGCAGTTCGTGGAGATCATGGAAAGCCCGCACCGATACATGCACTTGCTGTTGTCGGTCAGCATGGCCCAGATGCAGTCCTCCGGCAACCGGCAGACCAGGTGCCGTGCGGCGGCGGCAGGCGCATCATCCTCTCCGTCCCGCGTGTACCCGTAGGCCATATAGAAAAGCTCACCGTCCAGGTTGTCTTCTTCTTGAGCGAAACGAATCGCCAGGTCGATTGCACGGCCCTGGACCGTGGCGTTCGGGTCAAACAGGTAGTCGTGGAAGGACGGCCTGAAGGTGGGATGCGTATCGAGATCCGATGTCAGGATGCCGAGCGCATTGTCCCGGACACGGGCGTCCGTGTCCGCTACAGTGAGTTTCACCAGATCGTAGAAGACATCCGAAGAGTCGCCTACGCGGGCAGGCCACTTCGCGGCCCATCTTGAACAGTCCACCGCAACCAGGCGAATCCGAACATCATCGGCCCGCAGGGCCAGCCGAGTCAGTTGAATGGCCAGTTCGGACCCCAACAGGACGCAGGCGACCGCGGTTAGGAGGCTTGCGCCCACCCAGACCACACGGCTCGGAAAGAAACGCGCATATTCGCTGACGGGGTCTCCTGATGGCGCCTGACTCTTCTTGCCAAACCACTCCTCCTGGATTACCTCCCACAGGCCGACCCCGAACGCACCGATCAAGGCGAGAAGGATCGTAAACACGAAATGCAGAATGATGACCGGCAGGAACAAGATACGCAGCAATCTGTGTCGTTTCTTCGCCATAACGAATCTCCGATCGCAAGAACCTGCCACGGAAAACCACCAATACTTCCGCGGAAGAGTCTACAACAGGGTCGATCTGCATTCAATCTCTTCACAGGAGTTCCCGCCGTAATTGCGAAGGGAGCGCGCGATTTGGCAGTCCCTGTGCCGACGGAGTGCGAGGAGCGGAAAAAAGGTCAAGCTGGCAGAGCATTGTGCATGACTTGGCTGTTATATTGGTGAGAACCGATCGTTCTCGATGAAAGGGCCTTTTCGGTGATGGTGGAAGACAGGGTTCTCGTCTGGCGGCTCAACCGCGGGGATGCGGCTGCGCTGTCTCGCGTGTATGAGAAGTACCGCGAGGACCTGCTGCGTCTGGCGGCCTCGATGCTGAGCGACCGGCTGGCGGCCGAAGATATCGTTCAGGACGTCTTCATCCGCTTCGCCGGCCTGGCCCGGACGTTCCGACTGACCGGCAGTCTCAAGGGATACTTGGCGACGTGCGTCGCCAACGCGGCTCGCAACCAGATCGTCGCCTTCCGGCGCCGGGAGACGGCGGACCTGGATGAAGCTCTGGGGCTCGCGTCGAACGACGCCCCGCCTGACGCATGGGCGATCTACAGTGAACAGTTTGCGCAGGTCGGCCGGGCGATGGCGGAGTTGCCCGTCGAGCAGCGGGAAGTCGTAACGCTGCACCTGTACGGCGACCTGCCCTTTCGCGAGATCGCCGCATGGCAGAAGACATCGATCAAGACCGCACAGAGCCGCTATCGTTACGGCTTAGATAAGCTGCGGTCGCTCTTGAACAGCAAGGTGGAAGAATGAAACCTCCGAGAAACATAATCCAATTCATAAGGAACGCTTCGATCCGCACGCAGCATGCGGGTGACGAACAGATCCTGCAGAAGATGCATGCGGCCTACGATGATTCCCCCCATGGGCAAATGACGGCGCACGCGGGTGGCAGAATCGCCCGACTGACCCTTGCGGCGGCCGTGCTTATCGCCGCCGGGGTCCTCGTCGATCGTGTTGCCTGGCCCTTCGGCGGCAACGTCGCCTGGGCCCAGGTCACGCGGCGATTCCAGTCCGTATCGTTCGCTTATGCCTCGATCTACATGAGAACAGATGCGCTGGCGCGGCCTGAGCAATTCGAGCTGTGGATGGCCAAGGGCGGCTACGCCCGTGTGCGCGTCGGCCCGCAGGTCGTGTTCGGGCGGGATGGCCGGGTGATCCGGGCCTTCGACATCCGCTGGCGGCACGTGGTCGAAGCGAACCCGGTAGCCGCGGACATCATCCGCATGCTCCAGACCCCCGGCGAGTTCTCGCTCGAGACCGTGATTCAGAGCATCTCGGGCGGCAAGCTGGTGGATATCACGCCCGCCGTGAACACCGAGGCCGCGATCGGCGAAGACCTCGCCGTATTCGACGCCCAATCGGCGGTCAGTCCGGGCTGGGTGCGGATTTACGCACTTCGCGAGAGCCGGCTGCCCGTAGGGCTTCGCATCTGGGACCCGGAGCAAGGGTTCTCTGTCGATGCCCTCATCACGTATTCCAAGGAGCAGCCGACGGCCTTCTTCGATCCGGAGGCCTTCGAGGCGGAACTGAAAGGCTCCGACCGCAGCGAGACAGACCTTGCGTACCTATTCCTGAAAGATCCCGGCGGGCAGGACATCACGCCGGGAGATCTGTCGAACCCAAAGCAACCAGATTGACGCACACCATGGAACCTCAATCCTGCGGAGATAACAGGATGCCGGGAATACGACTATTCAGACCAAGACGAAACGGATTCACGCTCATCGAGCTTCTGGTCGTGATTGCCATCATCACGGTGTTGATGGCTGTCCTGGTGCCGTGTCTGCGGAAGGCGAAGGAGCACGCCCGGCGGGTGGCGTGCCAGAACAACCTGCACCAGGGCCTCATCGTCGGGAACCTCTATGCTGGGGACTTCAACGGCTTTCTGCCGGAGGGCAGTATCGTGGACAAGTCGGCCTCCGGGTACAGCAAGGACTGGGACAAGGCCGATCTGCTGACTCTGGTCAGCTACAAGACGATGCTGGCCTTCGGCGGCTACGGCCTGACGGAAGAGCATGCCACCTGCGAGACCGCCCGCAAATACTTCGAATCGACCGATGGCTGGCTCAGCCCGCTGCCCGCCACGCGACCCCTCGTGGCGACCGCTCATATCGGCTGGATCTACTGGGGCAATCGCGGCAACTGGACCGACACAAACACCGGCCGCAAGTACATCACCCCCAGGAAGGTGACGGACAAGCCCACTTCGAATACGCTCGTCACGTGCTTTTGCTACAACCGCTATGACGCCGTCGGTGCCGGCGGCAACTGGCCCGCGTGGTATGCCTCCCATGTCGGGTCCACTTTCCAGTACGCCACGGACCGGCCGATGAAACCGACGCCGGATGGCCTCGTCGTCGGCTACCTCGACGGCGCCGCGAGGTTCGTCAGGTGGAGCGAGCTGACCCCCAGCAACCACGAGGGCGACTACATCGTCTACTACGACAGTGGCACGTAAGCTCCACCGGCCGCGAAAATTTCTTGCGAATCCGTTTTTTCTTCGTGTCCCTATGTACTTGAACG
>DCUI01000061.1:3737-13480 GCA_002327785.1 Phycisphaerales bacterium UBA2218 | reverse complement strand
CGGGCCAGAAGCGGGCCCTGCCGCCAGCGGCGGGGTCCGACTTCTCGAACGGTCGACAGGGGTTCAGGCTGACAAAAATGTATGTTGCCGTCTCGGTATCTACAATTATGTTTCCGAATGGCTCGTACCATCATCGGGTTGTCTGGTTCTTAATCTTTTGTGAATAAGGGTTTATGGGAATCTTGTGTCGCAGGGTGGATCTGGCATAAGGTTTGTATTCCTGTGAGGCATGTACGTTGGCGTCCGCGTTCGCCGGGTGCGAGCGGTCGGACAATTCGAGATAGGACTGGCCGAAGCAGAAGAGAAGAGAGGCACAGAAATGATGGCACGTTGGAGCGGGTGTGTGCTGCGATCTGCTATGCCGACGACGGCAGGATCTTTGTCGTCGCTCTGCAAGAGTGTGTGTGCATCAGCGCGGCTGAGCGAGGCGGCGAAGTGATTGGACAACCCCTACAATTCAAACCCAATGCATGTGAAAGGAAACGAAAATGACGCACAGGAGACTTCCGGGCTCTGCCGGCAAGAGCGGAGTCCGTGGCAATGAATTGTGCAGTACGCTGCACCGCAGGGTGCAGCCGGCATTGGGTTGTGGGTAGGGCTTGTTGCCGTCGGCAGGTTTTGCTGGGGATAGCCGGCCAGCGCAAGCCTTACCCCTCTTTTCCCATGTCGTGATATTGACACGAGGTAGGGACTTGCAGCAGTATCTTACCCATAAAGACAACAACGCACCTGATTATGATTGAGGAGCACCCAATGTCTTGCAGTGTGACAGGTGAATTCGGCCGCAACGTGTTCAACGAAGTGACCATGCGGGAGTGTTTGCCGAAGAATGTGTTCAAATCCCTCAAGAAGACCCTGGACGGGGAGCAGCCGCTCGATCCGATCACCGCGGACGTGATCGCCAACGCGATGAAGGATTGGGCGATTGCCAAAGGCGCGACGCACTTCTGCCACTGGTTCCAGCCGATGACCGGCTTGACCGCCGAGAAACACGATGCGTTCATCTCGCCGAGGGCGGACGGCCGCACGATCATGGAGTTCAGCGGAAAAGAATTGATCCGGGGCGAGCCCGACGCATCGTCCTTCCCCTCCGGCGGCCTGCGAGCCACATTCGAGGCCCGAGGTTACACGGCGTGGGACTGTACGTCGCCGGTCTTCGTGAAAGAGGACGGCAAGAACGTCACATTGTACATTCCGTGTGCGTTCTGTTCCTACACGGGCGAAGCGTTGGACAAAAAGACGCCGCTGTTGCGGTCCATGGATGCCCTGAGCAAGCAGGCGGTCCGTGTCCTGAAGGCCCTGGGTGATATGACGGTGACTCACGTGACCGCGACGATGGGCCCGGAGCAGGAGTATTTCCTGGTCGATCAGTCGTTCTACGCCAAGCGTCTGGACCTGCTCCTGACCGGCCGGACGCTGTTCGGGGCCAAGCCGCCTCGCGGCCAGGAGCTCGAAGACCACTATTTCGGCTCGTTGCACGAGCGGGTGGCGAGCTTTATGAACGAGCTGAACAACGAATTATGGAAGCTCGGTGTGACCGCGAAGACGCAGCACAACGAGGTCGCGCCCGCCCAATACGAGCTGGCGCCGGTGTTCTCGACGATCAACGTGGCGGCCGACCACAACCAGTTGACGATGGACACGCTTCAGAAGGTGGCCCGCCGGCACGGGTTTGTCTGCCTGTTGCACGAGAAGCCCTTCGCGGGCGTCAACGGCTCGGGCAAACACAACAACTGGAGCATGAGCACCGATATGGGTGTGAACCTGCTGGATCCGGGCGAAACGCCGCACGACAACATGGTGTTCCTGGTCATGCTCTGCGCGGTCATCCGGGCGGTGGACAAATACGCCAGACTGCTCCGTGCCAGCGTCGCCAACGCCGGCAACGAGCATCGGCTCGGCGCCAACGAGGCCCCGCCCGCCATCGTGTCGGTCTTCCTGGGCGAGCAATTGACGGACATCTTCGAGCAGTTGGCCAAGGGCGGTGCTAAGAACAGCAAGAAAGGCGGGCAGCTCAAGCTGGGTTCCTTGACCCTGCCGCCCCTGCCGAAGGACTCGACGGACCGAAACCGGACATCGCCCTTCGCCTTTACGGGCAACAAATTTGAGTTCCGCATGGTGGGTTCGTCGCAGTCCATCTCGGGTCCCGGCTTTGTCCTCAACACGATCGTGGCCGATGCGCTCTCGGAGATCGCCGATGCCCTGGAGAAGGCCGAGGACGTCAAGGCGGCCGCGCAGAAGGTCCTGCAGGATATCGCGGTCAAGCACGCCCGTATCGTGTACAATGGCGATAACTACACTGGAGAATGGGTGGCCGAAGCCGCTCAGCGGGGGCTGCCGAACGTTCGCACAACGTACGAATCTCTCCGGGATGTTTGCTCCGCCGAGCACGTCGCCCTGTTCAGCAAGCACGGTGTTCTCTCCAGGGAAGAGCTTGAAGCTCGCACGGAAGTGCTGTTCGAGGGCTATAGCAAGCAAGTCAACATTGAGGCCCTGACGATGCTGAGCATAGCAAAACGTCAGCTTCTGCCGGCCTGCTGTGAGTACTCCGCGAAGTTGGGCAAAGCGGTCACCACGGTGTCGGACGCCGGAATCTCCGCCGAGCCGCAGAAGAAGCTGCTCAAACGGGTCTGCGACCTGATTGCGACGATGGAGAGCCGCATCGAGGCCCTGGAGAAAGCCACGGCCAAGGCCGCAGGCACGCGCGGCGCCGAGAAGCACGCCCAGAGCTATCGCGAAGACGTCCTGCCGGCCATGGTCGCCCTTCGCCAGACGGCGGACGAGCTGGAAACGATCGTTGACGCCAAGCTCTGGCCGCTGCCGACCTATGCTGAGATGCTCTTCGTGCGGTGATTTCAGGCGGCGGGTAGTCAGCAGTCCATAATCGATAGACCGGAGATTGCAGGAAACCAATCGGAGGCCAAGCGCCTCCAGCCCGCGGTCTCCGGTCTCCGCTTTTCCATGAGGACATGAGAAGAAACGCCTCGCGACGTCACTACAAGCGGGCGCAGTGCAGTTCGCAGATGTTTATACTCCACAGGCCGAGTCTTACGACGATCCTTCGGAGGGGCGATTGAAACGGTACGGGACTTGAGGCCCTTGAGAAAAACGTTCTGCAACAGAGGCATGGCGGCTCTGTGGTGTTTATCGCCGCTCGAAATCTTCCAGGTCCGCGTGCGGAATCTCCGCGAGCATCTGGGTGCTTCGGAAGGCATAGCGGAGCCCCTCGGTGGAACTCGGACTGATCCCGCCGACGGTCCCGATGATCGCTATGTCCAACATGTTGCCACGGTCCTCGCATTCCGGCGAGTGGGTAAGAGAGAGCCTGTTGAATGGAAGTTGACCTGCCGCCCCGTACACGGTTGTCCTGAGTCCTGCACCGGATGCACTATGCCACAGGCAGATAGATATACGTCCGCAGGTCGGCCGGCGGGGTGGTTTGCGGGTCGTTGAGGTATTCTTCCCACATGGGCATGTACCTGGACCAGTCGGCTTCGGTCTTCATCAGGCCCTTGGCCTTGAGGAACTCGGTGATCTGGCCGTAGGTATTCTTCAGTTCTGCATACGGGCCACGGTGCGTGAAACGCATGGCTTTCGCTGCGGGAAGGGGTTTGACGAAGCCGGGACCGATCATACGCGTTGCCGCCGGGGGGGCGACGATGGGCATCACAACGGTGAATCTCACTCCTTGCGGACCGTAGGCCGCGTAGATCGCTCGTGGCGGGCCGGAGGGAGACAACTTGTGCTGGCGCAAGAACCCAGCGAGCTTTTCAAAGGCGGCACGCATGGCGCTGCTGATGACGGCCGGGTCCGGGCCACACTCGCTGGGCATCTGTGCCGCCAGCACGGACGGGACCTCGACTTCCGCAAATTCCAGGGCATCATACTGCGACATCGTTGCACTCCTTATCGTCTGTGTCATCTCTGTCTCTGTGAAGGGGATTATGGCCCCGTACGCCCGGGAAGGCAAGGAGAATTCCGGTCGGGGGGCAAGTCTCTTTGCTATGCGGTGAGCGAACGGCTAAGATATTGCCAGTGTGTTGGTTCAGCGGGAATTGGACGACTACTATAGTCAGCCAAGCGAGTGCATTGCTGGTTTGACTTGGGCATTATGAACTCCTGTATGGCATTTGCCAAGTCCTTCATTTGACCGCTCAAGATCTCGTGGCTCTCGCCGGTTCGTGGCTGTCTGCGCCGACGAACGGCGAGTCCGGTTCGAGTGCCCCCAGGGGCCTTCCCTCGTGCTTCCAAGGAGTTCGTCGCCACAATCCCATAGGCTCTTCCGTTCCGGGTCTGTGGACCCGAATAAAAGAGGGCTGCAGGTGGTCGTACCTACAGCCCCAGTGTGTGACACGCAGCGGCGTCGCAGGGGAGCACACGACGAACACCGCGTCTTTCCATATTGGGTTACCTTCACGTCGCGTTAGAACGCGAACGAGGCGCTGACGCCCAGACCCCACTTGCCGGCTTCGCCAATGAGGGCGTCGACACCGATATTGAGGTCCTCGCGGGGGGCCCATGCCGCACCAAACACGGCAATCGGGGAGGCGTGCTTGAGTTTGAACGAGCCTTTATCCAGGGATTGCTCCTTGCCGAAGAGCTCTTCTTCTTCTCCCAGCTCTCCTTCGGTCACGCCGATCACGCTGTCGGTCCAGGTTGACTCGATGTCGAGGGTCCCGTGCAGGGTCTGCCAGCCGCCGGCAATGTAGACCTGAAGTACATCGCTCAACTGGTACGTTGGGCCAATGTAGGCCACGGCTTGCCACCACTCGAGGTCTGCATCCACCTCTTCAGTCTCGACATAGCGGATGATCCCTCCTTCTCCCGCCTCTTCTTCGACCCACGAGGAACGGCTACTTGCGCTGCCGCCGTCGACCATGCCGAACTGCATCCGTCCACCCCAGGTCCAGGCGCCGCTCCGGCAGATTGTGAAGCGTGTGCCAATCTGCCAGGTGAACCCGGTCCCAAAGTCGAGGGACTCTTTCCACTTCTCTATTGTCGCGTACCACAGATCCTCTTCATAGTCGTATTCCCAGTCCACATCCTTCCCGACGAGATCGCCTTCGGCGCTAACTGCCCCCAATCGCACGTACAGGTCCAGATTCTCGCAGAACCCATACTCCAGGCTGCCGACGTAGGTGTGAGTCTCGAGACCATCGAGCTTTAACCTCTGATCCCATAGGTCCCAGAGTTCCGACTCTCCCCATCCATCCTCGTCACCTTCACCCTCTCCGAATTCCCATTCCCGGAAGTACTCCGTTATTCCTGCGCTGCCGTACAGGTCCACCTCCTCATACCAGTAGCCGCCGTCGACGGCCCATTGGCCGGGGGCGAGAATCGACATCGGAGCACCAAACGGGCCGCCCGCCAGAGCGACCGAACTCAACATCCCAGCCAGCAGGGCACATGACAACAATCTTCCCTGTCTCATAGACTACTCCCTTCTTAAAAAGACACCTGTCAACTGAAGTCCATTCGGACCCAAACGGGTCAACCACAGAACTCTGCTTTCAGAAGACGATTCACCTCCTGAAATACGCCCAACCGGACGCCCACGGCGGAAGCCTGAGAACTCCCCTTGGGGTTTTGAACGCTGCCCACAGCAGACGCTACACGTCGCCGATTACGCAAGCACCACCACTCATCCGACTCGTCCCACGATTTTGTGGTCGGTTCACTATCCCTTTCACGTGTTGATTCGGTTTCTGTAATTGACGTGACGGATGGGAACGGCCTCTCTTGAGGCCGGTACTTTGCTTTGCTTCACCTCCTTTCAATGTTGTATGCCGTGATGTTCGCCGCCGCCCGGTCACGCGCCGTACACGGTCGCGTCATGATGCGCACGTGTCTCCTTGTGTGCGTCCATGTCGCTGCGTCTGATACCTATACTTCTGCATCGTCTTCTTGCGTCGAGGGGCTGGCCAGCAAAAACAAATTCCCCACGTCGCAGTCCATTTTCACCGCGATTCCACGGGTAGCACTATTCTACGGCGTATTATGGGGGGCTTGTCCGGAGAGGCAAGAAAAAAAACGTTTGCGTCCTACTTTCTTGAGATTTTCGCACCGTGACGAGATGGTAAGATGCGCAAGTTGGGGATTGTGTGAATGGGGGGATGGGTAGGTATGGCATTACTCCGTAGTGCGTATGTTTTTCGTAGTGATGACAGGCGACCTCGATCGATTCGAGATAATCGTTGTCCGGTTTGGACCCCTGCCGGTGTCGTGGGTCTGCAGGAATCGTTCAGCCTTTTTGCGACTTGTTTTCGCGTGTTCCTGAGTTGGCGTCTTACGAACGCCAGGACCGTGGCCTTGTCTTCGATCGGATCGAAGAACTTGCCGAAGGTGTCGATCGCCTGACCGATGGCGACGTTGCGGCACTCGGGCGAAGGGCGGCCGTGATGTTCGTATCGCGCCTTCTCAACCTTGAGGATTTCGCGGGCGATGCGTTGGGTGAGGTGGGGCTTGGCACGGATGATTCTTGGCGAGCTGCCGACGATGTTCGATGCCGTGACCATCGTAGGACCTTTGATCGGGCCGTAGTATTTGTCGAAGGTGGTTTCGAACCTGCCCGCCGTATCGACTGCCGTCAGATTGGCTACCGTCATGATCGCACCCCACTTCAAGAAGTTGTTCTCGTGGTCGAGCAGGGCGACAAAAGCGTCGAAATGGGGGTGGATCAACTCCGGCCGGCGTTTGCTGACGAGACGCAGCGTCTTTTCATACGTGTACATAACGCTGCCTTTCTCGGCCTGCAGGGTCTCGACCAGTTCGGGGATCTGTCCCGGATCCGCGACCAGCCTGTCGGCGGCGGTTGCGACATCGATTTCTTTCGCCTTGAGCGGTTGCAGGACACTCGCCTTGGCCATACTGCTTCGGATCTCCATTCGATTGATGGAATTATGGCGACCGGGGGCGTGGAGGGCCAAGGCAAAAGTACCCCGTCACGTGCCATGTGTGGTCACATGGCTACGCTTTTGTAGACGCCCCGCTGCCGGTCGATCCTACGCGGCTCGTCGATAAGCAGCGTTTATATTAGTATCAGCAAGGCTTATAGTGTGTATTAACGAAACTGCCGTGCCTACGGGGGCGTATTGCCGTATTATATGAGAAGACCCCGATCGGGTGGCAGGTGGGGCTATGCCGACGGACAGTTCCGGGGAACCCAATGACGCGATTGCATGACCAAGGTCTGTACGAAACGAAGTATGAACACGATGCGTGTGGGATCGGCGCCGTGGTGAATATCACGGGCACGCGGGACCACTCTATCCTCGAATACGGCATGCAGATCCTCATCAACCTGACACACCGGGGGGCAGCCGGCTCCGACGAAACGACCGGCGATGGGGCGGGCATTCTGTTCCAGATTCCGCACGAGTTCTTCGCCGTCGAGTGTGAGCAATTGGGCTTTGACCTGCCCGAGCCGTTCAGCTACGGCGTCGGGATGGTTTTCGGACCCAGGGATGCGGAGCTTCGCGGCAGGTGCGAGCGAGTCTTGGAGGAGTCGCTGGTCTACTACGGCATGAAAGTCCTGGGCTGGCGCGACGTGCCCATCGCCAACGGTTGTCTGGGCAAGCTCGCACTGGTAGCCGAGCCTGTCGTCCGGCAGGTTTTCGTCGAGGGTGTTCGTGGCGAGGGCGTTTCGCCCCTGCATGTGGTCTTGAGCACAGGGGAAGAGCGAGGGCAAGATGCCCTCGTCGCGCAAGATCTCGAACGGCGGCTTTTCATGGCTCGCAAGCGGGCCGAGCGGCTCGTCAGCGAGAAGTTCGGCGAGAAGGCCGATGATTTCTACGTCGCGAGCTTGTCGTGCCGGACCATCTGCTACAAGGGCATGTTCATGGCCTGGCAGCTATTCGCCTACTATCCGGATCTCGCGGACGAGCAGGTCAAATCGGCCCTGGCAATCGTGCATCAGCGATACAGCACGAACACCTTCCCGAACTGGAGGTTGGCACAGCCCTTCCGCTGCATCGCCCACAACGGTGAGATCAACACCCTCAGCGGCAACCGCAACCACATGCGGGCCCACGAGCCGAAGATGGCCAATCCGTTGTTCGGTGACGACATCAAAGACCTGTTCCCAGTCCTCGTGCCCGGCGGCAGCGACTCGGCCTGTTTCGACAACGGTATGGAACTGCTCGTGCGAGCCGGACGTAGCCTGCCGCACGCGATGATGATGATGATCCCCGAGGCGTTCGGGGCCAAGTACCATATCAGCACGGACAAGCGGGCATTCTATGAGTACCATTCCTCGATCATGGGGCCGTGGGACGGCCCGGCGGCCATGGTCTTCACCGATGGCCGCATAATCGGCGGCGTCCTGGATCGCAACGGCCTGCGACCGTGCCGGTATTTGGTCACGACCGACGGCCTGGCCATCATCGGCAGCGAGGCGGGCGTTGTGGAGTTCCCGCCGGAGAAGATCCGGGTCAAGGGCCGGCTCCGCCCGGGACGCATGTTCCTCGTCGATACGGTCGAGGGGCGGATCATCTCGGACAACGAGATCAAGAGCAAGATCGTCCGCCAAAAGCCCTACCGCCGATGGTTGGATGAGAACCGCGTCGAGTTGCGCGGGCTCTTCGACGCCCCGAAGCTCGTCAAGAGCGATCCACTGACGATCGCGCGTCGGATGCGGGCCTTCGGCTATACGCGCGAAGAGCTCAAGATGATCCTGACGCCGATGGCGGTCAACGGCCAGGAGCCTGTCGGTTCCATGGGCAACGACACGCCTCTGGCGGTACTCTCGGAAAGACCCAGGCTCCTGTTCAGCTATTTCAAGCAGCTTTTCGCCCAGGTGACGAACCCGGCCATCGACCCCTTGCGCGAGGGGCTCGTGATGAGCCTGATGTCCTTCACGGGCAAGAAGGGCAACCTGCTCGACGAGACTCCTCAGCATTGCCGGCAACTCAAGCTTCCGCATCCGATCCTGACGAACGAGGACATGGAGCGTCTGCGTGCTGTCCGGCGGGGCGACTTCCGCGTCGCCACGATACCGGCTCTGTTCGACGTGTCGCGGGCATCCTGCCCGCGATTCGAGGGCGGGGCGTCCTCGACACAGCGAGGGCAAGATGCCCTCGCCACGAGTCCGGCCGAGGCCCTGCGTCACGGCTTGGATGCGCTGATTGCCTCGGCGGAGAAAGCCATTCGAGAGGGGGCTTCGCTGGTTATCCTCAGTGACCGCGACGTTTCCGAAACCAAGGCCCCGATCCCGTCGCTTCTGGCGATATCGGCGGTCCATCACGCCATGCTCAACAAGGGCCTGCGGCATGAGGCCGGCCTGATCGCTGAGAGCGGCGAGCCCCGCGAGGTGATGCACTTCTGCCTGCTGTGCGGCTACGGGGCCAACGGGATCAACCCGTACATGGCGTTCGAGTCGCTCGATGAGCTGAAGCGGCAAGGCGAGCTGGCGGCCGAGATGGAGCCCGTCCAGATTGCCGACAACTACATCGCCGCGGTCAAGAAGGGCATCCTCAAGACGATGAGCAAGATGGGCATCTCGACCCTCCGCAGCTACTGCGGGGCGCAGCTCTTCGAGGCCATCGGGTTGGATCGCGAGGTCGTGGATACGTATCTCACCGGGACCAGCTCGCGAATCCGTGGCATCGGCCTGGAGGAGATTGCCAGGGAGACTCTCGAACGGCATAGTTCGGCTTTCCAGCCGCGACCTCCGGCGGCCATGGATCTCGACTTCGGCGGCGAATACCACTTCCGTCACAGTGGCGAGCAGCACCTGTGGAACCCCA